>CALMGB010000241.1:4467-9974 GCA_937863535.1 uncultured Caulobacteraceae bacterium | reverse complement strand
CGCGTCGCGAGCGGCTCCGCTACCGCCGAGCTACACCACGCGTTGGGACACGACCTGACTATCAGCCTGTAATCCTTCAAAAAAGCAGTTGACCGCATCCAGGCGGTTCTAACCCCAGCCAACCCACCACTCGCCATGAAAAACCCTGCAACTGGCCTTGGCGTTCATCGGCGTTCGACAGAACGAGCTTTGCCAGCTCATGACCTCAGATGTGCAGGAAGAGAATGGCGTCACGGTCCTTCATGACGCCAAGACCCGTCCTCAAGACGGATCAACCATGGCGCTGACCCGACAGGCTGCGGCCTCCGAGACAGCCAGCACGTCCGCATCGTCCAGGTGGGTGTAGCGCGCCGTCGAGCGGAGCTGTGCATGGCCCAAGAGGCGGCCGATCATAGGAAGCGGCTCGGAGAGCCCGCCGCATGACTGGCGTAGGTGTGACGGAGATCATGTAGGCGCCCATCTGGGAGGGTTGCAAACCGCCGCACACCCAGCCAGGAACGGCTGACGGTGTTGAGGGGCATGTGGTGGATTGGATCGACGAAGATCCGCTCGCTCGCCGACTGCGTCCGGCGCCACCCGTAAACGGCCGCTGCGCCCAATCGGGCCGGCCGAACGGGGCTGGAGGCGGTCGAGCCGTCTCCAGCCCAATCGATCAGCCTACGGCGGCCACATTGACCGCAGACTCAGCCAAGTGGCTGACGAGGTCGTCGGCGCCGTGCATGTCCTTGACGGCCGCGGCGAGTTTCGCCGTATCGTCTTTCAGCTTCAGCGCTTTTGCGAAGGCGGCGACAGTGCCGAAGCCTGTGATGCCGTAATGGGTCATCCGCTGGTATTGGGCGATGATGGCGGCGTCCAGGACAGGCCCCTTTTCTGGAGCTTCATCCACGGTGTGTTTGAGGGCTTCGGCGGCCAGGCCTTCCATCCCCTTGCAGTGTTCCTTCTTGACCATCGCGCCCTGGGCTTCGATCAGGCCTTTCAGGGTTTCCGTGTGACTGGCGATGCCGTCCTGCGAGGTCTCCAGGGTTTCCTTGAGCTTCGCGTCGGTGGCCTGTTCGACGATCTTCTTCAGCACCTTGGCCATCTGGTCGTTTGCAGACCAAAGGTCCTTCAGCTCGTCGACATAGAGTTCCTGGAGGGTGGTGATCTCGGCCATGGCTTGCTCCTGTATGTGTTCGGGTGAGGGGCAGGTCGTCGCCCTGCGCTCACCTGCTGGACAACGCACTGAGAGCCATAAGGGCTCATACGGCCGTCAGCTTCGAAATGCCCGGCCTGCCGACGGAGAGATCACGGTCGGCTATGGAGCTTTGTTCAAGGCCTCGCGCCCCCAGCGCGCCCAACAGGTTGGCCAGGCCGCCAGCCTCGGGATCGCCTCGCGCGACTCAACCCGCAGTTCGTGGGGGCTCCAGAGCGCCGTCAAGACCTGCGAGATGGCGAGTTCGGGCTGGGCCCGCTTCAGCTCGCCCGCGTCGAGGAGCCGGCATCCCTCCGCCCGGCGACGACCAGCAGCCTGTCCAACGACGCGGCGCCGATGCGCACCACGCCGTCTACGACCAAGCCTTCTTTCCTGATCGCCACGAACCAACAGACCAAGTCGCTCCTCCTCGATGTCGGGCGAAGGGTCCCGCACCCGGGGATGAATTTGCTGCAACGCCTCGCGTTCGGCCGCCGAGTCCAAGCCGATCAGCACCACAACGCCATAGCGGAAAACCACCATGAGCCCCGCGCCCACTCGATAGGCCAGCGGTGCGGTCGATACTGCGTCGTGCTTTCCACCCCCGCGGTATCGATGCGTTCTCCAAGCAGCATCACTCGGGCGGATGAAGGCGATGCGTCTGAGATAATTGAGCTGAACGGAAAACCCATGCGTACGACTCCGCATGGTTTCGTCACCGCGCCACCACGGAATCAGTAGTTGGGTGGAGACGAGACGCCCTTCCAATTCGGAGTAGACGGGGCGCGCTTTAGGTGCGCTCGCCAGTTCCGTCCGCGCCAAGCACCTTTCGGAGCAACGGCCGGAAGTCGTCGAAGCTAAGGGTCTTCACGCCCGTGGTCTTGCCGCCGTCGTCCCACCGGCGCACGCGAACGGCGCCGAGATGGAAGTCCAAACTGCGGAAGGCGGCCAGCTCGGCTAGGTTCATCGGGCCGCCCTGGAGCGCCAGGCTGTGCTTGGAGGGCGGGGAGAGCGTGTCGTAGTAGCCCGCGTCCGTGGCGCAGAGATAGCGCTTGGCCGCCACGTGCAGCCGTACGCACTCCACCACAATCGGCGGGAAGACGCCCTCCAGCAGCTTGGCTCCCGCCGCGTCGTGATGTCTGTCCAAGGTGTCCTCGGCGCGGTATTCGCCGAACTCGCTGGTATAGTGTCCGATGTCGTGCAGCAGCGCCGCGACCACCAGGGCGTCCGGCGCCCCTTCGGCTAGGGCCAGGGTCGCGGTCTGGTACATGTGCTCGGCCATGGTGACCGCCCCGCCCAGATAGGTGTCTGCGCCGCGCCGCTCGAAGATGTCGGCGATCTGGTCGATGATGTCGTCCCGGTCGGGGCTGAGGAAAGTCATGCGGCTGCCTCCTCAAGTGCGGCGAGGGTCGACAGCAGGCCGTCGCGGTCCGCATAGCAGCCCCGAAGCCAGCGCTCGCCGCCGCCGGTGAAGGCCGTGCGGGCATGCAGCACCCGCAGGTTGTCCACGATGAACATGTCCCCGGCCGCCAGCCTGAAGCGGACGGCGAGCGCGGGGTCTTCCACCAGCTCGCCCATGCGCCGGTAGGCGGCGTAATAGTCGGCCATGTCGTCGTAGGGGATGTCGGTGAAGGCGGCCGCCGAACGGTTGTTGAAACGGACGCCGATCAGTTCGCCATCGGGGGCGAGCTCGATCATCGGGCGCTTGGAGCGCAGCCTGACGCCGGCGGAGCCCGCATAGGCGAACCGAGCGCAGTATCGGGTGAGCAGGTCGAAGCCGCGCGGCGTCTCCGCCTGCAGCCGCTCGGCCACCTTGAAGCCATCCACCACGATGGAGTCGCCGCCCTCCACCGTGTTCTCCAGACAGCCGAGGATTTGCAGCGTCGGCGCCGGGTCGCGATAGGGATTGTCGGTGTGCGCCTGGAGCCCGAGGTTGGTGTCGGCCAGATTGTTGGGATTGGGGGCGGCCCGCACGTCGAAGGCGCGGCCGTAATTGGTCTCGCGCACATAGCCGAACAGCGCGGCCAGCTGCAAAGGCGCGTCGGGGGTCGTCGGCGCCCTGGTCAGGCGCGCGAAGCCGTACCGGCGCACGGCGCCCAGCCACCGCAGCCGCGCACCGGGATCGTTGCGCACCTCGTCGTAGCGCTCGGTCGGCGTCTGGCTAGCCAGACCGGCGTCCCATCGCGTGAGGGCCTCGCCGGTCCAACCCGCGGCGACCGGCGGCGGCTTGTCGTAGGCATGGTGGAGCAGCCAGTCCGGATTAAAGCGGACCGCCTTGCCCTCCGGCTCGAACCGCAGGGCCAGTTGACCCGAGGCCCAGGCGGCCTCGGCGATACGGATGTCGCGGGTGATATCCTGCAGGGTGACCAGGCGCTGGCCGTTCCCAGGGCTGCGGGTGGCGGGGTCCTGGGCGTTGTCGCGCAGCCACATGGCGTGGAACCGCCTCGGCGCGCCGCCCAGCTCGACCTCTACAGCGGCGCCGTCGTCCAGCAGGCGAGGCGGTGGCACGAGGGTGTCGTAGCCCATCTATGATCCCTCCAGATCGAAGCTTGGGTCGAGCCGTCCGGCCGCCCAGGTCGCGACCGGCGCTTTCACCGCGGGACGCACGGCCGCCGAACGACGACGGAAATAGATCGCCGCGATGGCGGTGGCCCCTGCCCCGACGACCCCGGTGACGTAGGCGCCCTGGATGAAGAACTGCAGCCAGTTCATCGCGCCCTGACCAAAGTTGCGCCACAGCAGAAGCGCGACGCTGCCCATATAGCCCGAGGAATCGGCCACATAGATCAGGAACCCCGCGTTGGCGGTCCGCCCGCTCACCGCCACCAGCCGGTCGAACAGGGCCGCATTGATCGGGTTGTAGGCGAGATAGAGCCCCGACCCCGCCAGGATCATCCAGGCGAGGGGCGAGATCAGGTGCGCCTGGAAGGCGGCGGTGGAGAGGCCGAGCAGCACGAAACCGCCTCCCACCATGGCGTGGATGACCATCAGCGCCCGCCGGTTGTCGCGCACGGCCGCGATGGCGCCCATGCCGACCAGGGCGATGAGGGCCACCGGCAGCTCGCTGGCCGAGAAGATGGCCGCTTCGCCGCCATGGCCGAGCCCGGCCCAGATCTCGGCTGCGAAGTTGTCGCGGAAGTCGCGGAACGCCGTCAGCAGCACATAGGCCAGCACCAGGGCTATCAGGCCCGGCGCATAGGCTTTCAGGAAGTCGCGCCGCTCTGCGCCGTCCATGGGCGCGCGCCTCACACGGGCGGCTTCGTCCCCCGGGTTTGGCGGCGGGAGCTGGCTGAGCACCCACACTGACACCAGCAGCAGGGGCATGAACACCGAGCCGGTCACGGCCGGCATCCAGAATCGATCCACATGCCAGGTCTGCATCAGCCAGACCCCCACCGACTTCACCACGCCCGAGGAGAGGATGAAGCTGGCGCACAGCATGGAGGCCAGCACCTCCGAGACCCGCCGGCCTTCCATGTAGCCGTACACCAGCCCCCAGATCATCCCGAGCGGCAGACCGCTCGCAAAGAGGGTGACCACCTTCCAGGGCGCAGGCATCACCGCAAAGGCGACCAGGGCAAGCCAGGACGCGCCGATCAGACCGAGGATGGCGAAGGCGCTATGGCGCGTATGGATCTCCGAGATCACCTTCACGCCGATGAACTTGGAGAGGGCGTAGCCGGCGACCTGGGCCAGGATCAACGCGATCTTGTAGTCGAGGGCGAAATGCCATCCGGGCACGCCCTCGAACGTCGCCGCTGTAAACGGCTTGCGAAAGGCGTACATCGAGAAGTAGGTGCAAAATCCAGCAAGACCCGCGACAGCCGTCAACAATACCGGCCCGCCATTCGCCACGTAAGTGCGAAGCCCGTTGCCCAAAATCTAAAGCTCCAGACTAATTCAACGCCCTGCAGCCTTCGATGAACTACGTTCATGACGGTTATGTTCGCGGTGCGCCCTTAGCTGGTGCGAGACATAAATCAAGGAATGGGCTCATCTCGCTTTCAACAGGCCCCCTTACGGCGGGGTGGCAGGACTTCGAAGCCCTGCGTGGAAGCCTTCAACCGGCGCAACCAGGGCGCTTCCACCCGCCAGACCCTCGACCGGATCGTCCAGTCCGTAGGCCCGGCCGCCCAAGCGGGGGTCGGCTTCGGCGTCACCATTGCGGCGGCCTTCGGCTGTCCGTTCGAGGGCGAGGTCGCAGAAGCGCAGGTGAGCGCCATCGCTCAGGAGCTGGCGCAGGCCGGCGTCGAAGAGATCGCCCTGGCCGATACCATCGGCGTCGGCGATCCCGTCGCGGTGATGCAGCGGCTGCAGCTCGTGCGCGACGTGGCTC
>CALMGB010000241.1:0-4457 GCA_937863535.1 uncultured Caulobacteraceae bacterium | reverse complement strand
GCCCGGCTGCGCCGCCACTTCCACAACACCCGCAACACGGGCCTGGCGAACGCCTACGCCGCCTGGATGGCCGGCGTGCAGACCCTGACGCCTCCATCGGCGGGGTAGGCGGCTGCCCCTTCGCCCCGGCCGCCAACGGCAACATCCCCACCGAGGACACCGTCTACATGCTGCATCGCATGGGGGTGCAGACGGGCTACGACCTGAAGCGGTCGCTTGTATTTCATAACAGCAGCGGCCGCCTGGGCTCACGCAGCCTTGAGGTGCCGCCAACCCAGCGCCGGAGCGACGTGGGCGAGCACGGCCTCGAGCAGATGCGCATTGTAGGCTACGCCGAGCTGGTTGGGCACGGTCAGGAGTAGCGTGTCGGCTTCCGCGATGGCCTCGTCGGCACGAAGCTGCTCCACCAGCACATCCGGTTCGGCGGCGTAGGTGCGGCCGAATACAGCGCGCATGTTGTCGATGATCCCGATCTGGTCGCTGTCATCGCCCCGCCCGAAGTAGGCGCGGTCGCGCTCGTTGGTGATCGGGAGGATGGAGCGGGACACCGACACGCGGGGCTCATGCCCGTGCCCGGCGGCCTTCCAGGCCTCGCGGTAGGCGCGGATCTGCCTGGCTTGCTGGACGTGCAACGGCTCGCCGCTCTCGTCCGCCTTGAGGGTGGAGCTCTGCAGGTTCATGCCCTTCTGGGCCGCCCAGATCGCGGTGGCGTTGGAGGCCGATCCCCACCAGATGCGCTCGCGCAGGCCGGGCGCATGCGGTTCCAGGCGCAGCAGGCCGGGCGGGTTGGGGAACATGGGCCGCGGAGAAGGCTGGGCGAAGCCTTCACCCTCCAGCAGACGGAGGAAGACTTCGGCGTGGCGGCGGCCCATGTCCGCGTCGCTCTCGCCTTCGGCCGGCGCGTAGCCGAAGTGGCGCCAGCCCTCGATCACCTGTTCAGGCGAGCCGCGGCTGATGCCGAGCTGCAGCCGGCCGCCGCCGATCAGGTCGGCTGAGCCCGCGTCCTCGGCCATGTAGAAGGGGTTCTCGTAGCGCATGTCGATGACGCCGGTGCCGATCTCGATCCGGCGCGTCCTGGCGCCGACCGCCGCCAGCAGTGGGAAGGGCGAGGCGAGCTGCTGGGCGAAGTGGTGGACGCGGAAGTAGGCGCCGTCAGCCCCGAGCTCCTCAGCCGCTACGGCCAGGTCGATGGACTGCAGGAGCACGTCGCGCGCCGAGCGCGTGGCCGATTGCGATGACGCCGACCAGTGGCCGAAGGAGAGGAAGCCGATTTTCTTCATGATGGCTTATGTGGGTTGGCCACGTTCAAGCGGTAGGGTCGCCAGCACCTGCAAGCACGGCGGAGGGCGGGGACAAGCCGATCATGGACGGGCTGGGCCGCTTACAGCCTTACGCGCCATTCCCTGCCGAAGCTGAGCTCGACGATGCTGGCGCGGGTGGTGGATAGCCTCGGCCGTCGTGACCCTGTCCAGCTGATCAGTGATGTCGTGCCCCACCAGTAGATGGGGATCGCCCTTAGATCAGGCCCCGTTCGAGCGTCCGCCGTCGTTGGGCTTGGGCGGCCGCCTTCCTCTCCCGCGCGCAGCGCGGTTGATGCGCGGGGGAGGAGACGCCGTCAGAAGTCCAGGTCGTGATAGTGCGCTGATGGCGGCAGGCCCGGCATGCGGTCCGCCAGCAGGGGGCGGAAGCACGGGCGGGACTTGATCTTCATGTACCAGGTGCGGACGTGCCTGAACTGGTCCCAGGGCGCCTCGCCGATGTAGTCGATCACCGACAGGTGGCCGGCGGCGGCGATGTCGCCAAGGCTCATCCGCCGGCCGGCCAGCCACTCGCGCGCGTCCAGCAGCCCGTCGAGGTAGGCCAGATGGCCCCGAAGCGCCTCGCGGCCCCGCCGGATGCCAGCGAGATCAGGGGCGCCCAGGCCCAGCAGCCGCTTCTCCATCTTCTCGTAGAGCAGGTAGGCGTTGACCTCGTTGTGAAACTTGCGGTCGAACCAGTCCTGCAGCCTGCGCGCCTCGGCGCGCTCCGACAGGTCGCGCGGCATCAGCGGGAAGCCCGTGTGCGCCTCCTCCAGGTATTCCAGGATGGCGCGGGGTTCACAGGCCACCACCCGGTGCGGTCCCTGCCCCTCGATCAGCACCGGCGGCAGGCCCGACGGGTTCAGCTGTGTCAGGCCCTCCGGCCGCTCCCAGTAGCGCTCCACCTGCTCGTCGAAGCTCAGCTTCTTCTCGCCGAGCGCCAGCCGGACCTGCCGCGAGAACGGATCGAGCGGAAAGTGATGCAGGATGCGGTCGGCGGACATGAGCGGGGGCAATCGAGCGGCGGGGTGCGGTTCCCGACCCTGCGCCGGGGCGTGTTTAAATCCCGTTTACCGGTGCATCGGCTTGGCGCCGAGGATGGGCTAGTCTGTTGATTCGCGAGGAGACGCCTCGCACGGGTACTTGGGTGATGGGAGCCTTGGACGCCGCCTTCGCCGCCGCGGGCGGGGCCACCAGCCTGGCCCTGGCGGCCACGCTGTGGGCGCTCGCCCAGCGCCGCCAGGCCGCCGCCCGCATCCGCGAACTGAGCGAGGCGCTGCGCACCTTCGAGCGCCGGGAGGAGACGGCCCAGGCCTCCACCGACGTGTTCGACCGGGCCGTGGTGGTGATCGAGCCGAACGGCGCGCGCTTGGCTTCGGGCCGCGACAGCCTGGCGGCCTGCGCCACGGCGCTGGGCCTGCTGGCGACTTCGGAGCCTGACGCGGTGGTGGACGCCCTGATCCGCTCCCATCCCGAGAACGCGCGGCGCCTGCAAGCCCTGCTCGAGAGCGGCGAGCCCTGCGATTTCGAGGCCCGGGGCGAGGGCAAGGGCGCCGTGGTTGTGGAAGGGCGTACAGCCGGCGCCTTCGCCTGGCTCGGCCTGTCGACCGTCGCGGGCGCGGGCCTTCCGTCGGCCGCCCGCTTCGCCGCCTTCCTGGACGCCCAGCCGGACCCGGCCTGGATCACCGGCCCATCCGGCCGGCTGGTCTGGGCCAACCAGGCCTGGCTGGGCGCGGCGGAAGCCCAGTCGGTGGAGGACGCCATAGGGCGTGGCGTGGTGTTCGACCGGGGCGTTGAGACGCTGGCGGCGGAGGCCGCGTCCCAGGGCGAGCGGCGCGAGGCGCTGCGCTGGGCGCCGGTCGCCGGCAACCGGCGCGCCTTCCACGTCACCGCCGAACCGCTCGAGGGCGGCGGCGCCGGAGCCATCGCGCTGGACGTCACCGAGGCGGAGGACACGCGCGAGGCCCTGAAGCGCCACGTGCACGCCCAGGACGAGACCCTGAACCGGCTGGCCGACGCGGTCGCCATCTTCGGGGCGGATCGCCGGCTCGCGTTCCACAACACCGCTTTCGCCAACCTGTGGGGGCTCGAGCCCGCCTGGCTCGCCGACCAGCCCAGCCATGCAGAGGTGCTGGACCGGCTGCGCCAGCGCCGTCGCATCCCGGAAACCGCCGACTATGCTCAGTTCAAGGCCCGCGAGCTGGCCTTCTACGAGAAGCTGGACGCCGCGCCTGACGAGATGTGGACCCTGCCGGACAGCCGCACCCTGCGCGTCGTGCGCCAGCCGCACCCCTTCGGCGGCCTGCTGCTGGTGTTCTCCGACATCACCGGCGAGCTGAAGCTGCGCGCCCAGTACAACGCCCTGGTCCAGGTGCAGCAGGCCACGCTGGACAAGCTGAACGACGCGGTGGCGGTGTTCGGCTCCGACGGGCGCTTGCGGCTGCACAACGAGGCCTTCGAGCGGTTCTGGAACATCGTCCCCCAGGCGCTGGCCGACGCCGGTGACTTCGACGGGGTGGTGGAGCTGTGCACCCCGCTCGTGCACGACCGCGGCTTCTGGCGCGAGGTGAAGGCCCGCATCTCCGATCCCGACCCCCCGGCGCGCGCGCCCATCGGCGGGGAGATCAGGACCTCGGACCAACGGATGGTGGCCTACCAGAGCCGCCCGCTGCCGGACGGCGCGACCGTCGTGGGCTTCGCCGACGTCACCGCCACCCGCAAGCTGGAGCAGGCCCTGGTGGACCGCTCCCAGGCCCTGCAGGAGGCCGAGCGGCTGAAGCGCGACTTCGTCGGCAACGTCTCCTACGAGCTGCGCACGCCCCTCACCACCATCATCGGCTATTCCGAGCTGCTGGATCGCCAGGGCGAACTGCTGCCGGAACGCTCACGCGGCCACGTGGCCGCGGTGCGGACGGCGGCGGCGCAGCTGGCCTCCTCCATCGACGACGTCCTGGACATGGCCCAGATCGACGCGGGCGAGATGGCTCTGAGCCTGGGCGATGTGGATGTCACAGCCCTGCTGCGCGCGGCCGCCGCACGCGGAACCCGCGACGCGGAGGAGGCCGAGGTCGTGATCCGCGTCTGTGACGACCCGTCCGGAGTGATCCGCGCCGATGGCCGCAGGCTGGCCCAGGCGCTCGACCACCTGATGATCAACGC
>CALMGB010000240.1 GCA_937863535.1 uncultured Caulobacteraceae bacterium | reverse complement strand
GCGTCGCGAGCGGCTCCGCTACCGCCGAGCTACACCACGCGTTGGGACACGACCTCAGGACATCCTTGGTGGTCACCACAATCTCGCGACAGCATGCGAGGCGATCGCCCCTCGGACGTTAGTGACGCATCCTGCCGCGCCACCAACGTCATCTGACAGATTGCCGTTGGAACCCTGCAAATCGTCTACGTGACACTCAGCTCGGCGGAGCCCAGCCGGCTCGCGAGAAATGAGCCTCTACCACTGACAGAAAGGCTCGACAGAAGGCGAACGCCGAGGTGCTGGGACTCCGACGGTCGGAAAGTCAGCCTCACGAGAGGCTGGCCTTGGAGAGCGAAGCCCACGGAGGAGCAAGCCATGACTCAGCGCGCTCTGTTCCGTTCCACTCCGCGGCCCCCGGAACCCCGGCCGCGTCGTCGTCCCAAACCGCCCTTTAGGGCCAAGCATGTCTGGGCTATCCGCAGCGTGGCGCTCCAGAGTGTCGCAAAAGCCTTCGGTGAAACATGTCTGACCGGGAGCGCCTGGCAAGACGCCTCAGGCCGCCTGTAGCACCGGACCGGCTTGTTCGAGCTGCCGACGCCCAAGCACAGTTCCCACCCCCAAACACGCCCACCATCATCAGCGCTCAGGTGGGAGGCTCGGGGCCTCCACCGCCACCGGCGTTAGCCTCATCATGCCCGTTCGAGTAAACGGGGCGTCATCGAACTGATCGTAAGTAACGTCGCCGTTAAGGACCATGTACGCCGCCGGGCTGATCGGCACAGTCCAACTATTAGACGCCACGGTGGAGTACGCCCATGATCGAGCGACATGGCTTCCGCCGCCGGCAGCCATCCGCGCCGAACAGCTTCCACCCGCGGCTCTTGCACATAGGCTTCAACGCAGTGTCTAAAAGCCGTGGGCGGTACATCAGCCAGAGTAGCGACCAACGGATGGATAAAGACGTTGAGATGCAGGGCTATCGGATCCGCCCTGCATCTCAGTAGCTGTCAAATCGATTAGAAGTCGGCTGTCAGCTGTACGAAGAGTGACCGGCCAAGAACGTCGTAGACGCCAGGATAGGTGTTGCCGTTGCCGGCCGCCGCACCCGCCCCGACGAAGGACCCGGAGTCCACGGTGGGCGGATCCTTGTCCAGGACGTTGTTGCAACCGAAATTCAACACCAGATGATTCAGAAGTTTAACGCTCGCGGAAAGATCGAGGTAGCTGAAGGAATGCAGCCCGTTATCCGCTGTATCGGTGATGCCGTAATAGTGGTTCGTCAGCAGCGGATTGGTTGTGTTGGCATCCAGATGCACCGGACCGACGTAGCGCCACTGGGCCGAAACGGTGACCGGGAGTGGGGTTGCCGGGGTGTAGCTGACGCGGAACTTGCCTCTGATCTTAGGCAGTGGCGTTCCGCAGGTCAGGCCGTAAAGCCCGGCGCAGTTGTAGGCGCCGCCTCCGCTAACCGGCTGGTTTACGAAGGAGTTAGTATAGGTGGTGATCAGGTTGAACGCGACAGAGCCCCATTCCGGAAGGCCCAGCGTCGAGAGCCGCCGGGCGTAGTTGGCCTCCAGATCGATACCGTCTGTCCGCAGGAAGCCTGAATTCACGTTCAGCGCCGAAACGTAGCCGTTCTGACCGAACAGGATGTTGGCCGACGGGTCGCGATGGAAGGCGCTGGAACATATCGCAAGGTTTCCGTTCACGCAGGCCGCCACGCTCGCGGTCGCAGGAACGGGGTTGATCACGTTTTGCACATAGATGTTGAAGTAGTCGACCGAAACGGTGAACCCGCGGGCCCAGGACATGGTCGGCGTGAACACGAAGCCGCCGGTGTAGGTGTCGGTCTCTTCAGGCTTCAGCGCCGTATTGCCGCCCGTCAAGTCGCCGCACTGGCCGGCAGGACAGCCTAGGGTGAATTTTCCGTACATGGATGCTGGCAGCCCGGTAGCCACGCATTCGGCTATCGTCGCCGACGGCTTGGCGCCGACGCAGGGATCTTCACCCCCAAACAGGGCGACCGTCGTCGGCTTGAACAGCTCCACCACGTTGGGGGCGCGGACGGCGCGGTTGTAGCCCCCGCGGAAGCGAATGTCCGGTGTCGGCGCATATTCCAATTGCAGCTTGTAGGTGTTGGTATGTCCCGCGGTGCTGTAGTCGGAGAAGCGGTAACCGCCGTCGAGTGTCAGGTCCTTCACGAACGGCTGGTTCTGCGCCAACGGGGCGCGTACCTCGCCAAACAATTCATAGACGTCGAAAGAGCCTGAGTTCGGCAGCGCCGGGCTGGTGCCGGACAGGTCCTTCGTCTGGTATTCGACGTCGGGCGTAAAGCTGAGCGACTCCCGGCGGTATTCGGTGCCCAAGGCCACGCCGACGCCTTCATCGGCGAAGGGACTCTTCAATCCGTACCGGCCGAGTTCGCCCGTCGTGCTGGCGCTGACGATCTGCTCGATCGTATCGCCGGTCTGCAGGGCGGGAACGGAAACGTAGTTGAACGCAGCCTGGGTGACGCCGTTCGTCTTGAAGATGTTCAAGGGCACGCAGCTGCCGCCCGAATAGCACTGGCCGGTGGCGGGATCGACCAGCAGCGCGTTCTGGAGGTGGGTGGTCGAGGTGTCGTTCAGCAGCTCGTTCGACAGTTTCGTGGTGCCGTACTGGGCGTAGACGTCATAGTTCCATGCGTCGCTTAGCTGGCCCTTGGCGCCGAGGTTGATCTTGTAGTCCTCGTGTTCGAAACCGTAGTCGCGGGGAAAGCTGGCGAAGCGGTAGCCGATCAGCTCCTGGACCTGGGTCGCCGTCCCCGCAGCAGTGCCGCAAAGCTGCGATTGCTGCACCGCCGACAACAAGGGGTTGTTGCAGTTGACATTCATATAGCTGTTGCCGTTCGCCCCGGTGCCGGCGAACAGGCCGCTCGGCGCAATCTGACCCACGGTCTGGTCATCGTCGAACATGAACTCAGAGTAGAAGTCCAGCATCGGATTGACCTGGTAGTTGGCGAAGTATCCGCCGGTGTAGCGAGTTTCCGAACGCTGGAAGTAGTTGGTTGCACCGTAGTTGTATGAAGGCACGCTCGTCGTCACGAACGTCTGGCTGCCGTCGGGGTTGTCATGCAGGCGACCCGTGGGCAGGCCATAGGCCGAGATCTGGGCCGGGTTAAACGCGTTGAACCGTCCGAACAGACCGTTGCTCGACCCGCCGCAGGCATGGCCCGCGTAGATCGTCGAAACCGTACTCTTTCCCGGCGCCGCGCTGACGGTGCAGGCGCTGTAGTCGTACTTGCCTTCCAAGATCGGCTGGAGATTGCGATAGCCGGCGTATCCGGTGATGTTCCCCTTGCCGTCGGGCGCATTGACCCCGAACAGGGCGTTGGCGGACACGCCGAGTTCGTGGACCTGGTTGCCCGCCGGCGCTTCTTGGAAGCCTGAATCCGCGATGATGCCGCGAGCCGCAGCGTTGTTGTTGTCGTGCTCTGCGAAGTTGTTGTCAACGTCCAGCTCTACGCCCTGAAAGTTCTTCCTCATGATGAAGTTGACGACGCCGGCGACGGCGTCGGAGCCATAGACCGCGGACGCGCCGCCGGTGACGACTTCGACCCGCTCGACGAGCTGGGTGGGGATGATGTTGATGTCCGGAGAGGCGCCGGTGGTCCCGGTAGGATCGCCCGGCATCAACCTGCGACCGTTGACCAGCACCAGCGTCCGCACCGCCCCAAGGTCGCGGAGGTTGACCGTGGCGGTGCCGTTCGAGAGACCGGACAGGCCGGAGCTCTGACTGGCTGTCACCGACGGGAGTTCGTTAAGCACCTGCTCAACGCCGACGGCGCCGATGTTCTTGAATTCTTGCTGGCCGACGACGGTTAACGGACTTGTGGACGTGAGACTGGATGAGCGGAGGCGCGAGCCGGTCACGACCACTTCGGTAGCGGTGGTCGGCGTGTCGCCTGAACTGTTGCTGGGGGGCGACGCTGCGGTGGGCGGCCCGAAAGCCGGCGTGGGCGGCGCGGCGGTCGGAGCAGTTGGGATCGGGGCGTCTGAGGTCTGGGCTACGGCGGCCGAGGCCACCATCGCGGCTCCGATGAGAGCGCTGGACGCCAACAGGCGACCGCGTACGGTCTTCAACATCACTTGATAGCCCCCAATTCATCACGCCACGAGGCGCGAACGTCGTCGAAATGTGTTCGAAGCCCGCTAAGATGTTGCGCAACATTTCCGGGCTGTCGCAGCGACACATTGCCCTCACCGCATCTGGCCGCATTTTCGCCCGCCTTTGCCCTGCCTTCGGGCAATAGTCGCGATTCAGGCGGCCCAAGCGCCCACATAGTAGTCAATGACGAACTCCTGGCGGAGCGGGGACCTTGAAGCTAGCGGGTGCAGGGGCATCAAGGCTCCAGACGGCCTACATGAAGGCATGGATGACCACACAGTGATCGAGGCGGTCATCTTCGCGCTGAAAGCTAACCGGCGCGTCCAGGCGACCGATCTGGCGGAGCGGGCCCTTGCGGCCGGTCATAGCCATCCCGCCCTGCATCATCTGCGTGGCCTTCGCGCCATGGAGACGGGCCGGCTGACACCGGCGGTGGAGGACTTCCGTGCGGCCGTGGGTCTGCTGCCGCAAAGCGCCGAGCTGCACATGGCGCTGGCGCAGGCGCTGACGAGCCTCGGGCGTGTGGACGAAGCGCTGGACGCGCTGCGGGCGGGAGCCGACGCCCAGCCCGGCTTCTCCCACGTCTGGATCGCCCTGGCCCGCGCCCAGACAGATCGGGGCGATGTGGCCTCGGCCAAGACGAGCCTGGAGCGAGCGGCCGAGCTTGCGCCGGGCGACCCGGAACCGAAGGCCCAGCTCGGCGTCCTGGCGGCGCGACGCGGGGATTGGTCCCAGGCGGAGCGCTTGGCCCGGGCCGCGCTCGCGCTCGATCCCTATCGTCCCGCCGCCCTACGTACGCTTTCCGAGGTCGAGATGCGCAGCGGGCGGCCCGACCTCGCCGTCGCCCGGCTGAAGGCCCTGTTAGCCGATGGCTCGGCTTCGATGGACGCGCGGCGGCTCGCCCAGGGGCTGCTCGGCGACGCCCTGGACCGGCAGGACAAGCCTCGAGAGGCTTTCGCCGCCTGGGCGGCCGGGAATGCGGAGGCGAGCGAACTCCACCGGCGCCAATTCGCCGGCACCGACCTCTCCGCGGTCTTCGACCGGCTGCGGGCGGATTCGGACGCATGTCTGCCCTGGCCGTCTGAAGCGGCTCGCGCGCCTGGGGCGGTCGCGGGACCGGCGATAGGTCACGTGTTCCTGATGGGCTTCATGCGCTCGGGCACGACCTTGCTGGAGCAGACGCTGGCGGTGCGACCCGACGTCGCGGCCATGGAGGAGCAGGAGGCGCTGACGCTCGGCGTGGAGACATTCCTCGGGGGCGCCGACCAACTCACACGGCTGCGCGACGCCGACGAGGCGTTGCTCGACCGCTGCCGCGCGGACTACTGGGCGCGGGTGCGCGGCTTCGGCGTCGATCCCGCGGGCAAGGTCTTCCTCGACAAGAACCCCATGAACGGCGTCAAACTGCCCCTGATCGCCCGTCTCTTTCCGGAGGCGAAGATCATCATCTCGCTGCGCCAGCCTTTCGACGTGGTCCTGAGCTGTTTCAAGCGCCGCTTCTCGATCACCAGCTACACCTATCCCCTGCTCGAACTGGAGACGGGGGCGCGGTTCTACAGCGCCTACATGGCCCTAACCCACGCTTGGCTGGAGCTGTTGCCGATCCGGCCCCTGATCTATCGCCACGAGGACCTGATCCAGGACTTCGACGCCCATCTGCATGCCGTCTGCGACCACGTCGGCCTGCCGTGGCTGGAGGAGATGCGTGACATCGGCGCGCGCGTGCGCGCCGGCCAGGTCTCCTCGCCGAGCGCCGTGCAGCTCAGTCAGGGCCTGGACCGATCCGGTGTGGAGGCGTGGCGCCGCTTCGCGCCCGAGATGGAGACGGTGCGCCCCGTGCTGCAACTCTGGGCGGAGCGGTTCGGCTACGCGCCCTGACCTGCGACGTGGCCGCCCGCGCGGGCTCTGGACCGACGGAGCGACGTCTGGTTCAGTCGCGCCGTGGTCTCCACCAGCCCCGATCCTTCACCGAACGCGCTGAGCCAAGCCGCCGTCATGGCGATGCAGGGTCGAGACTTCGACCGTGCGGCCGCCCTGCTGCGCCAGGCGCTGACGCTCGATCCCAGCCAGCTCGACCTGTGGCTGGCGCTTGCCGGCGCCCAGCGCGCACGAGGCGCGCTGGATGAGGCGCTGGAGGCGGTGGACGGGGCGCGGCGGCTTGAGCCCCGCCACTTCCGCGCCCTCCTGCTGCGAGCCTCCCTGCTGGAGCGGCTCCAGGGCGAGCGGGCGGCGGCGCCGGTTTACGGTGCGGCGATCCTGCAGGCGCCCGAGGCCGAGACGATGGACCAGGCGACCCGCCGGGCGCTGGCGCACGGGCGCGAGGTCAATCTGCGTTTTGGGGCCGAGCTGAATGCGGCGCTTCGCGCTAGCGTGGAGGATCTCGCCCTCTCGCCAGGCGCCGCCAGGAACGCGCACATCTTCGTCGACCTCCTGACCGGACGCCGGCGCAACTATCGCCAGCAGCCGCTCGGCTACTTCTATCCGGGGCTGGGCGCCGTCGAGTTCTGGCCGCGCGACCGCTTTCCCTGGATCGAGGCGCTCGAGGCGAGCGCGCCCGAGATCGTGCGCGAGATGCGCGATGTCGGCTTCGAGGACCCTGGGCTGACGCCCTACATCGACTTCCCCGAGCAGCAGCCGCTGGACCAGTGGGCTGAGTTGAACCGTTCGCCGAGATGGACGGCCTTCCACCTCTACCAGCACGGGCGTCGGTCCGAGGCCAATTGCGCGCGCTGTCCGGCGACGCTAGCCGCGCTGGCGTCCATTGATCAGCCCGTCGCGGCCAACCGCTCGCCGTCGGCCATGTTCTCGGTGCTCCAGCCCCGCACACACATCCCCGCGCACACAGGGGTGGCGAACACGCGTCTGGTGGCCCACCTAGCGCTCGTGGCGCCCGACGCCTGCGGCTTTCGCGTCGGCGGCGAGACGCGCGCCTGGCGAACGGGCGAGGCCTTCGTATTCGACGACACCATCGAGCATGAGGCCTGGAACGACAGCGACCATGCCCGCGCCGTGCTGATCTTCGATGTCTGGAACCCATTGATCCCGCTTGACGAACGGGCCGCGATCACCCGCATCATGTCCGGCATGGACACCTTCTCCGGAACGCCAAGCTTCGTCGACTGAGTGAGGCTCCGGCTCTCGCGACGGTCTTTCAGGACGCGTAGCCGAAGCGTGCGATCCAGGGCGCAAGCCTCGGCAGCACGGGGTCGATCGCCGCGCCATAGCGCCGCCACCGGCCCAGCCCCTCGTTCGACAGGCCGCGGCGGACCTGATCGGCGCTCGGCGTGCGGATGTCGCGCCGGCGCGCGGTCTCGGCGAAGTCGCGCATCGCCTCGGTCCAATCCAGGCCGATGAAGCGGCAGATGTCGCGCACCACGTCGTCGAAATCGGCGACCAGGTCCTCATGGCGGTGGGCGTGCGTGGCCAGCGGCAGCTCAGTGCGATATCGCTCGGTCAAGGTCATGAGGGCATCGTAGAAGTCCGCCGCCGAAGCCAGGTTGGTCAGGGCGCTCGTCAGCACGTTGAAGATGAATCGGTGGCGGAAGCTGCTGATCACGACGTCGCGAGGATCGCGACGCGCGATCAGGATTTTCGCCTCGGGGAAAAGCTTGGCGACCATCGGAAGCCAAGGCGCGTCCAGCGGGTTCTTGTCGACGAAGACGCGCCCGGCCGGCTCGACGCCCGCGTCCCGCACCCGTCGCCAGTAGTCGGACCGCAAGCGATCGCGCGCAGGATCGGCGCCTCCTCCAGCGCGACGACCTCCGGATGGCTGGCCAGGATCTGCTCCAGGAGGGTGGTGCCCGAGCGTACGAAGCCGATCAGGAAGACGTGGGCGCTCGGGCCATCGCGATCGGCTGCGATCCGCGGCGCCGCACTCCAGTCCCGTGGGCGTTCATCGAGGTCAACCAGCAGGCGTCGGCAGAGCTCGACCGCCGGCTCCACGCCCGACCGCGCCAGCAAAGGCGCATGAACGGCTGCGATGGCGGCGTTGGAGCGAGCGTTGGCCGCAAACGCCGCGATGGGTTGATCCAGCTGGTCCAGCGCCTCGGCGTAGAGAGCCTCCAGCGCGCTGACGTGAAGTGAAGACAGGTTGCCCCGCGCCAGACGCGACTTCAGCCCCTCGGCCGCAGCCTCGGCGTCCTGGCGGCGCATGGCGACGAAGGCTAGGGCGAGCGTCGCGGCCGGTTCGTCGGGGTCGAGCGCCAGCCCTCGGCGGGCGAAGCCTTCCGCAGCCTCCAGCTCTCCCCGGCGGAGCGCATGGTCGGCCAGCGCGCCTAAGACGTCGGGATAGGTGGGCGCGAGGTCGAGCGCGCGCAGGTGCGCCAGCCGGCTCTCGTCCGGCCGGCCGAGTTCGGACAGCGCCAGGCCCCGCCCGTAGTGGGCGGGCGCATGCTCGGGCGCGAGCGCCAGCGCTTGCTCGTAGAACTCCAGCGCCTGATCCCCCAAGCCCTGCTGCGACAGGCAGCCCGCGAGCGCGCACAGGATCGAGACATCGCCGGGCGCAAGCCGGTGCGCGCGGTCCAAGAGCGCGGTCGCCTCCTCCAGCCTCCCCTCGACCTGGCGGCGGTAAGCCAGGAGGTTCAGGCAGAGCGGCGTCTCGACTCCAGCCGACAGCGCCGCCTCGGCGAGGGTCGCCGCCGCATCGACCTGGTTGGCCGCGAGCGCGCGCTCGATCCGCGCCAGCACGGCGGCCGGATCGGGCCGGGTCGTTGGGTTCAATTCGGCTCCGCCCACATGCGCAGCAGCGACATCTGCACATGCTGCAGGCGCGTGAAGTTCTCCCACTGCATGCCTAGCCCTTCCAGCGCGGCGACCTCGTTCAACTCGTAGAGCAGGTCGCGCCGGGCGCGATCGGCGATGCGGCTTTCGATAAAGGTCAGCCCCACGACACGCTCACCGGAGGTGATGGGCGTGACTTCGTGCAGTGTGTCCGAGGGATAGACCACCGCCGAACCCGCCGCGCCCTTGACCTCCACCCGCCGGGTGCCGAGCGCGACGGACAGGGCGCCGCCGCCGCACGCTTCGGGCGGCGAGACGAAGATGGTGCAGGACAGGTCCGAGCGGAGGGGACGTTCGCCAATCGGAAGGAAGGCGGCGTCCGAATGAAGCCCATAGGCGTTGCCCGGCGGATAGCGGGTCAGCATGGGCGGCGCCATGACCTTGGGGAAGCTGGCGTTGCGAAAGATCTCGTTGCGCTGCAGCGCATGGGCCATCAGCCGCGAGGTTTCCTGGTAGAGGGGATCGCCCGCATCGAGCGCGAGGTTGCGCTTGACCTTCGAGTGCGGATTGGACCCGCGGCCGTCGACGAAGGTCCCGATCTGGGCGGCGCGCTGAAGGTGCGCGAGCTCGGCCGGGGTGAGCAGGTCGGGGATTTCGAGGAACATGGATGGGTCCGCTTCGGGCGGCCTCAGCTTAGCCGGCTCGTGGACCGGACGCCACGGGCGGTCTCAGACACCGGCCCGTCGCGCTGCGGCGGCGGCACGGCGCAGCGCCCCGACCACCGGAGGATGACCTTCAGCCATGCGCTGCAGCCAGTCCATGCCGGCGCGTATGGCGTGGCCGTGCATCCGTTCGGCCTGCGCCATCACCTGGCGGCGCAGGTCGGCGTCGTAGGCGTGTTCGGGCCCTTTGGCGTAGCGGCGCATCAGCTCGCTCCCCGCGAGGGCCTCGACCCACGCCGGCTGGGTTTGCGCCCCAAGGTGGGCGAACGCGCCGGCCAGCTCGGCGGCGGGGTCGGCCAGGAGGCGATCGAAATCCATCCACTTCACGCGTCCGCCGCCATGCGCCGCAGCCTCGTGAAGGCACAGCGTCTCGCAGAGCCAGCTCATCGCAATGCGCTCGCCTTCGGACTCCGCAGCGACCGGCCTTCCCAGCCGGGCCTGGAGCCGCGCGAGGCGCAGGGGCGAGAGCGCCTCGCACTCGCCTCGCGACTGAGGGCCGCCGAGGATGACGCGCAGGTAGACGGGCGGCGTGACGCCGAGCGCGATGGCGCGGGCGTCTGGAACCTGACCAAGGAGTTCGAGCGCCAGTTCGGAAACGAAGCTGGTGGCCTTGATCAAGGCGCGCTGACCCGGCCGCCAAGTGCGCGAGAAGAGGCGAAGCAGCCGGTCCGCCTCGGCCGTCTGCCCGGGCGCAGGCTGGCCCGCCGCCTTGACGATCGGTCGCAGCATGGCCGGTTCCCGGAGGCAGAAGAGGGCCTCGTGCTCGCCCAGCAACCGCGCCAGGAGGGTGGAGCCCACGTGGCCTGTATGGAAGATGAAGTGCGCCACCTTGGGCAGTCGCAGGGCCGCGGCCTCGACGTCGGACGCGGGGATCCAGGTCTCGTCAGCGGCATCCTGGAAAAGCCGCTGGTCGAGGAAACTCGCCTCGCGATAGGCATTTTCGGTCATGCGCTTAAAACGGACGGCGTCGCCCACGCGCTCGACGGGCAGCAGGGCGGGCGAGCCTGTCAGCGCATCGATGTCGGTCATGACCGTCAGTTCTCGTCGCCACAGGCGGAGCGTCCACCGCCGGCGCCAATCCGCTGGAACGTGCGGCGGCCTATCGGTTGTGAGGCGGGGCGACAAGGCCTATGGGGACCACGGCCGCCAGCGCTTGCAGCGGTCCAAGCGGGGGCTCGCACCGATGAACGCAAGCGAGGGCGCGCTGGCGTCTACGGCGCCGCGGCCCGGCGATGGGCCGGGGCGCGCGGAAGCGGCCCTGCGCACGGCGCTGGCCAGGGATCCCGTCTCGACCAAGCCCGTGCTCGACCTGTGCGACCACCTGCGCCAGTCCGGCCGGGCGGCGGAGGCTCTGGCCCTGACCGCGCCCCGGGTCGCTGCCGACCGACGCGCCGATCACGCCCTGCTGGTCGCTCATGCCGAAAGCCTCAAGGCGCTGGGGCGCATGGGCGAGGCGTTGGAGGTTTACCGCCGCGCCGCCGCCCTGCATGGCCGCAGCGCCGTAGCCGCGCACAACCTCGCCGCCCAGCTCGGCGACATGTCGCAGTTCGACGAAGCGCGGATGCAGGCCCGCCGCGCCCTCCAGGGGCTGGACGCGCCTCAGACATGGGCTGTGCTGGCTCGTGCGCTCCAGGGCTGCAACCAGCTAGAGGAGGCGGAAGCGGCCTATGTCGAGGTGCTGCGCCGTGCGCCTTTCGACCCCGACGCCCACCGCGAATTGGCCCAGCTGCTGTGGATGCGAGGCGACGGCATGACCGCGGCGCTGGCGACGCTCGACCGTGCGATCGCCGCCCGGTCCGATCTGCGGCTGATCGAGGTCCGGGCCATGGCGCGCAAGTCCTGCGGCGATCTGGCCGGCGCCTACGCCGATATCGCCGCCGCCGCGCACGCCTATCCTGCCGACTACGCAGTCCAGGTCACCGCCGCACACCTCGCCACCACCGCAGGCTTCCCGGCCGAAGGGGTCGCCTACGCCGAAGCCGCGGTCGCAGCCTCCCCCGACAGCTTTTGGACCCGCATGGCGCTGTGCGAGGCCTGTCTGGGCGTCGGCGAGGCCGCGCGGGCCGAGGCGATCGCCGCCCGCGTCCATGCCGAGGCGCCGCACAACCAGAGCGTGTTGGCGCACTTGGCGACGGCGTGGCGGCTGCTTGGCGACGAGCGGTACCACCAGCTGTACGACTACGACGCCTTCATCTCCGTCTCGCGGCTCGATACGCCGGACGGCTGGTCCGACCTGGACACCTATCTCGCCGACCTCGCCAAGTCGCTCCAGCAGGCGCATGTCTTCCGCGCGCATCCCTTCAGCCAGTCGCTGGTCAATGGTTCACAGATCTCCAACCTGACCACCTCAACCGAGCCCGCGATCGCGGCCTTCTTCCAGGCGGTCGCCGGGCCAATCCAGCGGCGGCTTCACGCGCTCGGGACGGGCGCGGACCCGTTTCGGTCGCGCAACACCTTCGCCACCGACTTCGATGGCGTCTGGTCGGTGCGCCTGGGCCGCGACGTCGGGCGTCACGCCGACCACGTGCATCCCAAGGGCTGGATGTCATCGGCGTGCTATGTGGCGCTGCCGCCGGGCGTAGCGGGATCGCAAGCGCGGGAGGGCTGGATCAAGTTCGGCGAGCCAGGCGTGCGCACGCAGCCCTCTTTGGCGGCGGAGCGACACCTTGAGCCCGAGCCTGGCCGCCTCGTGCTCTTTCCCTCCTACATGTGGCATGGAACGCTGCCCTTCTCAGGCGCCGGCGAACGCCTGACCATCGCCTTCGACCTGATCCCAGCATGACTGCAGACCTCTTGCAAAGCGAGCGCACCCTGATGACGCCCGGTCGATCCTCCCTGGCGATCGCCCTGATCGCGTCCGTCACAGTTGCGCTCGCCGCCCCGTCGGCACGGGCGGCTTCCCAGGCGCAGGCAGGGGCGTCTCAGACGGGGCCGTCGCAGACGGGGGCGTCGCAGGCGCAGGTCGCCCTCTCCATCTCGGCGTGCCGCAAGCTCAGCGACGACCGGTCGCGGCTGGCCTGCTACGACGCCGCGGCCGGCGCCTTCGACCAGGCCCAGGCCGAGGGCCAGGTGGTGGTGATCGATCGCGCTCAGGCCAACGCTGTTCGCCGTCAGGCGTTCGGCTTCAACCTGCCTTCGATGGACTTCCTGCCGCATGGGCGTAAGGCGGAGACGGTCGATAGCATCAGCGTCGACCTTCGCGAGGCCCACACCGACTCCGAGGGCAAGTGGGTGATGACGACGGCGGACGACGCGGTCTGGCGCCAGACTGACGCCAACACCTTCGGCCGCGACCCCCACGCCGGGTCCAAGCTTGTGATCCGCAAGGGGCTGCTCGGCAGCTTCTTCTGCAAGGTCGACGCTCAGTTCGCCGTCCGTTGCGTAAGGGACCGCTGAGCGGCCGACCGCGTCACAAGCCTGTGCGGCTCCTGACGCGCGTGCGTCTTCCTTGAGCCTTCAGGCGCAGCGCCGCTCGGGTGCGCCTTCGGCTTGCAGGTGCGCGTAACGCGCCGTGGCGTCGCCCGTGAACTCCCGGGCTCCGACGTGCATGAGTTGGCTGCGCGTATCCAGCCAGAGCGTGCCCCCGATCGCCCGCCACCGATGGCAGAAGGTGTAGTCCTCGCTCAGGTATTCGCGGGTCTCGGGCTCGATCATGCCATCGAACAGGGCGTAGTTGTTCGCGCTGAGCCGCGGCGCCTGACGGTCATGGCAGGCGCTGTAACGGGTCTCGGGATAGGCCTCTGTCATCCGCGCCAGGGCCGAACGGCGGATCATCATGAAGCCCGTGCCGGCGTAGAGGCCGGGCGCGAAGCCGTCCACGGCGCGTGCCAGGGCTTCGGTGTCCAGGGCGCCGACATAGCGGGTCTGGGCCGCCTGCAGGGCCTCGCCGGCCTGGACCCTCGCCACCACGCCGGCGTCGTAGTCGATGAGCTTCAACGGATACATGCCCGCCACCACCTCCTTGTCGAAGGCCAGCATGCGCTCCACCTGCTCGGGCTGGAAGCCGATGTCGGCGTCGATGAACATCAGGTGGGTGGCGTCCGGATGGTCCAGGAAGGTGGCGACCAGCGTGTTGCGGGCGCGGGGGATCAGCGAGTCATAACCCAGCAACTCCACCGAAACGGCCCACCCGCGGACGCCGCCGTACTGCAGCAGGGCGCAGATCGATTGCATGTAGCGCTGCGTCACCAGCCCGCCGTAGCAGGGCGTCGCCACGAGAAGATGCATGCGAGAATCCCCGACCATCCAGGACATCTTACCTTTTAGAGACTAATCTGCGCCTGCGCCCACCTGATTGCGGGAGCATTGCAGCCTTCATGTCCGGACTGGGCAGCTCTGCTCGACTGGTCCCGCTCACCCCGGCGCCGGAGCGATGAGCGATCCGAACGCATCATGACGGCGCCAGCTTCAAGCCTCCAGGCCGAGTGCCGTGAGGGGCCAAGCCCGCACCAGCTGGACTTCCGCCGCCGCCTCGACGCGCGGCCATTCCCGTCGGAGCAGCCCCAGCCCCACCACGTCCTGGAACACTCCGTGCTTGCGGACATGGTCACGGAACAAGGCCTCGCGGGTGAAGCCGAAGCGCTCGTGCAGGCGAACCACCGCCGTATTGCCCGACAGCACCTCGCACCAGAGCTTGTTCAGCCCCCTGCCCTCGAACACGTGGCCCAGCATCAGATACTCCACCGCCGCGCCCACGCCCCGCCCGCGCACGGCCGGATCGGCCAGGTAGAAGGCCCAGTCGCAGCGGCTCGCCAGCGGGTCGATGCGGGCGAGGTTGGCCAGGCCCACCGGCGCGCCCTCCAGCTCGACGATCCAGTAGCAGCGATCCGCCCGGCCGAGCGCCGCGTCGAGCCAAAGCGCATGCTCCGCCTCGCCGATGGCGTGGTCGCTGTACATGTGGGCGGCCACGTCCGGCGAATTGCGCCAGGCCAGGACACGCGGCCCGTCCGCCACGTTCAGGCGGCGCAGGCGGACGCTCACGCCGCCGTGTTCACCAGCACCCGATCCGGATGCTCGGCCTGCCAGCCCAGGATGTCGTCGATGCCGAAATCCGGCTTGCGGGGATACAGCGCCGCGTAGACGTCGTAGGCGAAGGCGAAGTCCTCCTCCGTGTCCACCGTCCAGCGGAAGCGGAGCGGCGGATCGCGGGTCACCTGCTCGATCCTGAAGCGATCGGGCCGGCTGTAGATGAAGGGGGTGACGTGTTCGCGGTCGTAAGGGGCGCAGGCCTGCCACCAGGCCGCCTCCAGCACCTCGGTACGGCAGACCTCCACGTCCAGGCCCTTGGGGAAGGTCCAGCCGGGCGAGTTGTGGGTGTAGTCGGCCCCGTTCTCGAGATGGCGGGAGATACACAGGTCGATCACCGCCGGCTCGGTCAGCGGGCAGTCGGCGGTGAGGCGCAGGAAGTGCTCGGGCCGGCCGGCGGCGACCAGGGCGCCGTGGAAGCGCTCCAGGACGTCCGACAGCTCGCCCCGATGCACCTCCACGTCGAGGCCGTGGCAGTAGCCAGCCAGCACATCGTCGTCCTCGCGCGCGCTGGTGGCGACCATTATGCGGGTGAGGCCTTGGGCGCGGCGCAGGCGCTCGATCTGGCGCCCGATCATCGGCTGGCCGAGGATGGGCGCCATCACCTTGCCCGGCAGACGGGTCGAACTCATGCGCGCCTGCAAGATGGCCAGCATGGCGCGCTCAGGCCTGGTTGACGGCGTTGTGCTTCAGCCGCGCCGCGCCGTCCTCGGCCAGGTCCACCCGGGTGGCCGAGAGGCTGAGCGGACCGCGCAGGCCTGCGTTCACCTCGGCGATCCGGCCGGTGCAGCCCGGAGCCGGCGCGAACAGGTAGCGCAGCGAGATGCGCTCGTGGTCGGCCGCGTCCGGCTGGGCGCCGTGCAGGGTGCAGGCGTGCCAAAGCGCGGCGAAGCCGGTCTCGCCGGTCAGCACCCGCTGACGCACCTGAGCCTCGCCATGGACGCCGTTGCGATAGCGCCAGGCGCTCGGCCCGTCGCGCTGCAGGTCGTGGGGGAAGACCGAGGCGCCGAGGGCATGGCTGCCGTCGAGCAGGTGCAGCGGCGCGTCGTGGAGACCGACCGGATGCAGGTAGACGTAGAGGGTCAGGAAGTCGGCCTCGCGGTCCTTGTAGTCGATGAGGTCCTGATGGAAATCGATGCCGTAGAAGTAGGTTACGTCGCGAACCTCCGGCCTGACGTAGGCGCCGAGATTGTTCACCGGGTTGCCGACGATGCGCCGCGACAGCCAGTGAGGCGTTGCACGGGCGGGCACGCCACAGACGATCTTCCGGTTGAGCACCCGGTAGCGCGGGCCCAGCAAGGCGGTCAGGGCCGAAGTGATAGCGGGCGCGTCCTCCACGAAGCCGAGGCGGTCTTCGAAGCGGTCCAGCAGGTTGCGTCCCGGACGGGGATTGACGCCGGTGTGCTGAGGATTGGCGTCGAACGCCTCCTCGCTCAGGAACAGGCTGGCGTCGAACCGCCGGGCGGCGCGGATGTCGGCCAGCAGTTCGGCCGCGGCGCAAGGGTTCAAAGGGTCGGCGAACAGATGTCGGCCCTGGTTGGCGAAATCCTGCACCACCTGTTCGGCCAGCAGCCGCGACGTGTCGGTGAAATCCATGCTCCGCCTCTCTGCCCAGGCGGCGACAGGGGAACAGGTCTTGGTTAACGCGGAGTGTGCCTTGGCGTCGACGCCGCGGCGGCTCAGCCGGAGATGGCGGGCAGCGCGGTCGCCCTGGTCTCGTCCAGATAGCGCGCGCGGGCGGGCTTCAGCGCGGCGTCGAGTTCGATCAGCAGCGGGTTGCCGGTGGGGATCTCCACCGCCACGATCTTGTCATCCGCCACCTGGAACAGGTGCTTGACGATAGCCCGCAGCGAATTGCCATGGGCGGCCACCAGCAGGGTCTCGCCCGCCTCCAGCTTGGGCGCGATCTCGGCCTGCCAGTAGGGCAGGGTCCGCTCCAAAGTCGTCTTCAGGCTCTCCGTGTCCGGGATGGCGACGCCCTTGTAGCGGCGGTCAGCTTGAAAGTCGTAGCCGCCGCCAGGGGCCAGGGGCGGCGGAGGAATGTCGTAGGATCGGCGCCAGACGTGCACCTGCTCTTCGCCGTGCTTGGCGGCGGTCTCCGCCTTGTCGAGGCCCGTGAGGCCACCGTAGTGGCGCTCGTTCAGCCGCCAGTCCTTGACCACCGGGATGAACAGCTGCCCGGACAGGCGCAGCGCCATGTTGCAGGTGCGGATCGCGCGGGTGAGCACCGAGGTGTAGGCCCGGTCGAAGGCCACGCTGGCCGCAGAGATCAGCTCGCCCCCGCGTGACGCCTCCGCCACGCCCTGCTCGGTGAGGTCCACGTCCACCCAGCCGGTGAAGCGGTTCTCCAGGTTCCAGGCGCTCTGGCCGTGGCGGAGCAGGACGAGGGTCGGCATGGGGCATCCAGGATCGGCGGATCGGAGGCGCGTTGGTGTGGGCGCCCGCGCGCCGCGTCAAGCCCGCAGGTCCGCCGATCAGGCCACGGGGCGGTGCTGCCCCAGCGCCGCGCCGATCTGGGCGCCGGTGGCGGCCATGGTGTCCGGCAGGGCGATGACGATGGTGGAGTTGTGCTCTGCGCCCACCTCCGCGATCGTCTGCAGCCGGCGGAGGTCCAGCGCCCCAGGCGTCGCGCCAATGGAGCGGGCGGCCTCCACCAGGGTCTGGGCGGCGGCCAGCTCGCCCTCGGCCTTGATGATGCGGGCCTTGGCCTCGCGGGTGGCCTCGGCCTCCCGGGCCAGGGCGCGCTGCATCTGCTCGGGGATGTCGAGGTCGCGGATTTCCACTGCGTCGATCTCCACGCCCCACTTCAGGGCGGCGCGGCTCAGCATGTCCATCAGCTTGGCGTTGACGCCCAGCCGGTCCTTCAGAAGGTGGTCCAGCTCGTGCTGGCCGATGGCGTCGCGCAGCGACGTCTCCGCCGCCTGCAGCACGGCGACGTCGCGCTCGCGCACCGCGTTCACCGCCAGCACGGGATCGACGATCTTGTGCCACAGGGTGGCGTTGACCTTCACGGCCACCCCGTCCTTGGTGATGGTCTCCTGGGTGGGCAGCGAAACGGTGACGGTGCGCAGGTCCACCTTCAAGGCCCGGTCCAGATAGGGGATCAGCCAGTACAGCCCCGGCCCCTTGGGTGGGGCGAGCCGGCCGATGCGGTAGATGACGGCGCGCTGGTATTCCTGGTTGATGCCAACGCCCTTGAGAAGGGTGACGACCGCCAGGAAGAGCAGGACGGCGAGCAGGATTTGCGGGGTCACGACGGCGCCTTCCAGGTTGGCGCCCACCCTAGCACTTGCCGGTGAAGCGGCTAAGCGCCCTCGGCGAGGCTCGCGATCCAGCTGCGACCGTCATCCCGGACCGGCTTCGATGCAGCCGGGATGACAGGAAGGTGCGAAGGCCTGCGGGACGGTGGCATTGTGCTCGGGCCGAAACGGATTTCCCCTTTCCACCGTCCCTCAGTAAACACCGCGCCCATGTCCGACCGGGTGTTCTTCTCGCTGACGGCGCTGGCCGCCGTCGCCATGGTGGCGCTCGCGCTCATCGCGCCTCAGGGCCAGGGCCGCCGCTCGCCCGCGCCCTTCGGCCACGAGACCACCGCCGACGCCCTGGCGCGCCAGCCCAAGTTGCGCCCGGCGCAGGGCGTGGCGGCCAAGAAGCCCGGCATCCTGTGAGCACCCTCGCCGCCAGGCCTGGCGCGCCGGACGCGTTGCAGGTCGCCCGCCGCGTGCTGAAGGCGGAAGCCGACGCCCTGCACCGCATGGCGGACGAGCTGGACGGGCCGTTCTCCCGCACGGCGGAGCTGGTGTTCGGCCTTCGCGGACGGCTGGTGTGCACCGGCGTCGGCAAGTCGGGCCACGTGGCGCGCAAGATCGCCGCCACCCTGGCCTCGACGGGAACGCCTGCGTTGTTCGTGCACGCGGCGGAGGCCAGCCACGGCGATCTCGGCATGATCTCGGCCGACGACGCCGTGCTGGCGCTGTCCAAGTCCGGCGAGGCCAGGGAGCTTGCGGACGTCGTCGCCTACGCCAAGCGCTTTGCTATCCCTCTGATCGCCATGACCGCCCGGCCGGACAGCGCGCTCGGCCGGGCCGCCGACAGCCTGTTGCTGCTGCCCGACATCGCCGAAGCGGCCGAGGCGGTGGACGCGCCGACCACCTCCACCACCCTGCAAATGGCGCTCGGCGACGCCCTGGCGGTGGCGCTGCTGGAGCGGCGCGGCTTCAGCCACAGCGACTTCAAGCTCTACCACCCGGGCGGCAAGCTTGGGGCGGCGCTGCGAACCGTAGGCGAGCTGATGCACGGCGCCGGCGAGCTGCCGCTGGTGGGTGGGGACGCCTCCATGGGCGACACCCTGCTCACCATGACCGAGAAGCGCTTCGGCTGCGCCGGCGTGGTGGACGGGGCCGGGCGGCTGCAAGGCGTCATCACCGACGGCGATCTGCGCCGCCACATGAAGGGCCTGATGAGCCATACCGCCGCCGAGATCATGACGCCGGCGCCCCACAC
>CALMGB010000239.1 GCA_937863535.1 uncultured Caulobacteraceae bacterium | reverse complement strand
GCGTGACGGCCGCGCCTGGACGCCCAAACCTGCTTGATCAAGACGGATACTCTAGCACTACTTTGGCAGTTGAGGGTCGGTTGGCTCCGCGAGGAGCTTTTCACAGTGCGGACATCGCAGGGGTGGAGGCCTGGCGAAGAGGTCGAGGATGGCTTGTCTGATGGCCGGCATGCTCGGTTGTGGAGGTGGTGCTCCGACTCTTTTTTTTCCGACCCGCTGCTGCGAGGCGGCGAGATTGGAGGAAGGCGTAGGCGATCATGCTCATCAGGGCGTGTCGGTGTAGTCCTTTCCAAGATCGCCCTTCGAAGTGGTCAAGCCCGAGTTCTTCCTTCAGTTGCTGGTGCGCCTGTTCACACACCCATCTGGCTTTGATCGTGGCGGCGAGCACCTTGAGGCTGGTGTCGGGCGCCAGGTTCGAGACGTAGTATTTCTGCTCGCCGTTTGATCGCCTCTCGCCGACCAGCCAGACCTCGTCGCCGGGCATGGCTTGGACGCGGTTGTCGAGCATGCGGTGGCGATGGCCATCGGCGACGCGGACCCGCCGGGCTGCGAAGTGGCAGGTTAGCCGACCCTTGGTTTCCCGCCGCCAACTCACCTTCCGCCATGGCCCACCCGCCAGCATCTGCTCCGCGGAGACGGGAGGCTGCTCGGTGACATGGTATTTGCGCCGTCTACCGGTCTGGGCGACGGGGAAGATCTCGGTGATGTCAGCCGAATAGACATTCTGGCGCCGTGACAGGCCCACGGCCCACAACAGCCCGCGTTCGCTCAACGCCTGGCGAAAGGGCCCGCTGGAGCCATAGCCGGCGTCGGCGAGCACACACCCAAAGCGCGCGCCTGAGGCGATGACCCGGTCGATCTCCTCGATGGCGATCTCCGGCTTTGTCAGAGCCGCCTGGCGATCCTTAGGGGCGCCAGCCTTGGGCATGCGCTCAGGGTCATGAGTCCAGCCTTGAGGTAAAAACAGCCGCAGTCCGACCATTAGCGGCACTTCGCGTGAGGCCAGCGTCACCGACACCATCGACTGACAGTTGGCCGTCTTGCCGAGTGAAGACGCATACTGGGGCGCCACTCCTACGGAATAATCACCGTTGGCTGCGCCGCCCTTCGGGTCTTCGGCAACGCCGTATCATCGATGACTAGGAAGCCGTTCGCGTCGCCGACAAGGCGATCAGCTTCCTTCAACAGCGCAGCCTCCAGCGGCGCACTGTCCCAAACACCCGCAGAGACAAAATGATGAAGCTGGTCATAGCCAACATCCCCGCTGCGAGCCGCCATCGGCTGCACGCTCTTGCGGTCTCCGGGCCCGATCAGACCCGCGACGTACAGGGGACACATCTTACGCCGCGCCGGGTGGGAAAGCCCGACCAGGAACGGCTCAAGCCAGGCCTCCAGATCGCTTCGCCAGTGCGCATCCGCCGTCATCGCCGTCCAACCCGCTAGCCTATGCTGGCGCGGGAATCCACGATGATTCCAACCGGTTCCATCAACCTGCCAAAGTAGTGCTAGGTCACCGACTCATTATGGCGTAGCCAGATGCGGGTTGAAGCGAGTTTGAC
>CALMGB010000238.1 GCA_937863535.1 uncultured Caulobacteraceae bacterium | reverse complement strand
ACCCCAATGGGTGAGGGCAAGCCGAGGGGCGGCCGGGCCTCCAGGCAGAAGGGCGACCGTGTCGAGCGGAAGCTCGTACGGCTTCTGCAGGACCACGCCTTCGGCGCTGAGCGCGTGCCTCTGTCCGGCTCGGCCGGCGGTTCCTACACGGGCGACTTCACCGTGCCTTTGCTCGGCCGCGACCTCCGCGTCGAGGCGAAGGCGCGCGCCGCCGGCTTCTCGACGCTCTATGCTTGGCTCGACGGCCGCGACGCCTTGGTGGTGAAGGCAGATCGGAAGTCCCCGCTGGTGGTGCTGCCGCTCAGCTTGGCGCTGGAGGTTATGCGGGCGGCGGAAAAACAACGTGCGATAGTAGATCTTGTACCCTAATCCTTTCACGCTGGATCTCAACTATTCTGCTCAACTCGAACATTTCAGTCGGATCGAGCGCTATTTGTGCAGCCTCCTTGAACAGCGCTTCTGCGGCGATAATACCGGCTGTAAGGTTTTTAGCTTTCTTGCTGAACAGAGACGAACTCGCAAGCACCTGCGATCTGACTATCAGACTGTGATGGGCGTCAGCAACACATGTCATACTCTGGACCTTAGGATTATTGATTGGTCGTTCGCGTAGATCGAAGGAACAGATCATAATGAAATAGGAACTTGGCTGCATGCTATAGCAGGGAAATGGTCTTCTGTCGATTCTCCTCCGCCCCTATCAAGAGCGCGGCGTCGCCGAGATCCGCGCCGCCTTCACCCATGGCGGACGTGCATCAAGGTCGCCGAAGCCGGCGTCGTGTTCTACCGCGCCGAGGGCATCGAGGGGTCGCACCTTGGCGGCCCAGCCTACTGGCTCAAGACCGCGACGGGGAAGACCGTCGGCACCATGGCCAACGTCAACACGCTGGTGCGCTACGCGGCGGGCCTTAAACGGCCCGCCGGGCCCGTTATGGGATCTCGCGCCAGCCGAGGTTGAAGCTAAGTTCAGCGCAAAACGACAGGCGTTCCGCTGTCCATGTCGCCTTCGCGGTGCGTCGTGATCGTCGTCTCGCCTGCCCCCGGAGCGGGCGGACTTGGATCACTCGGGGCCGGGTCATCATAGGAGCCGCCGCCCTTCTCAAGGCGGTCGAGACGTTCGGCAAGCACGACAAGAACTGAAGTAGTGCCAACGAGAGCCCTCACGAGGATATCCAACTTCTTCGCGG
>CALMGB010000237.1 GCA_937863535.1 uncultured Caulobacteraceae bacterium | reverse complement strand
GCCCCCACGAGGCCGCGGTGGAGGAGGTGTTCGTCAACGTAAACCCGGCCTCGACCCTGAAGCTCGGCCAGGCCCGCGCCTGCGCCCTGCTCGCCCCCGCCCGGGCAGGCATACCAGTTTCCGAATACGCCACCCGCCTGGTGAAGAAGGCCGTGGTCGGCACCGGCGGCGCTGACAAGGTCCAAGTCGCCTTCATGGTCCGTCGCCTGCTGCCTACCGCCGGCGAGGTCACCGCCGACGCCGCCGACGCCCTCGCCGTCGCCATCACCCACGCCCACCTGCGCCTTGCGCGGATGCGGGGGGCGGCATGATCGGCCGGCTGCGCGGCGTCGTCGCCGACGTCGAGGAGGAGGAGGCCGTCATCGATGTGGGCGGCGTCGGCTACGTGGTGCGTTGCGGGTCCCGCACCCTGCAGCGCCTGCCGCCGCTTGGAGAAGAGGTCACGCTGGACATCGACAGCCAGACCCGGGAGGACGGCACCCGCCTCTATGGCTTCCTGTCCAAGGCCGAGCGCCAGGCTTTCCTCCAGCTGCAGGCGATCCAGGGCGTGGGCCCTAAGGCGGCCTTGTCGGTGCTTGACGTGCTGCCGCCGCCAGAGCTGGCGTCCGCCGTCGCCCGGGACGACAAGGCGGCCGTCAGTCGGGCCAATGGCGTCGGCGCCAAGCTCGCGGTGCGCATCGTCACCGAGCTGAAGGGCAAGCCGATCGGCGCCGGCCTCTCCATGCCGCTGCACGCCGGAGCCGTCGACGCACCCGTGTCGGCCGCCCCCTCGCTCACGGGCGAGGCGGTCGCGGCCCTGCTGGGCCTGGGCGTCGCCGAACCCATCGCTCGCCGGGCCGTCGAGGCCGTCGCCGGCCGCCTTGGTCCTGAGGCGGCGCTTCCCGCCCTGATCAAGGCCGCGCTGCAGGAGCTCGGCCGGTGAGCCGGCTGGTGTCCGGCGAGCCCGCCCCGCAGGAGGGCTTCGACCGGGCGCTTCGGCCCCAGACCCTGGCGGAGTTTACCGGCCAGGCGCCCGTGAAGGCCAATCTCAAGGTCTTTATCGACGCCGCCCGGGCTCGCGCCGAGCCGCTGGACCACGTGCTGTTGTTCGGGCCGCCGGGCTTGGGCAAGACCACCCTGGCCCAGATTGTGGCGCGCGAACTCGGCGTGAGCTTTCGCGCCACCTCCGGCCCCGTGCTGGCCAAGCCGGGCGACCTCGCCGCCATTCTCACCAACCTCGAACCGCGCGACGTGCTGTTCATCGACGAGGTGCACCGGCTGCCGGTGACGGTGGAGGAGATCCTCTATCCGGCCATGGAGGACCACGTGCTGGACTTGGTGATCGGCGAGGGGCCGTCCGCCCGCTCGGTCCAGATCCCGCTGAACCCCTTCACCCTCGTGGCCGCCACCACCCGCGCGGGCCTGTTGGCCAACCCCTTGCGTGACCGCTTCGGCATTCCCTTGAGGTTGGAATTCTATACGCCCAAGGAGCTGGAGTCCGTACTGGGGCACGGTGCGCGAAAGATGGGCCTGACCCTCACCGCTGACGGCGCCGCCGAGATCGCCGCCCGCTCCCGCGGCACCCCACGGGTGGCGGGGCGGCTGCTGCGCCGGGTGCGCGATTTCGCCGAGGCGGACGGCGCAACCGCCATCGACCGCCGGGCCGCCGCCAGCGCCCTGGCGCGGCTGGAGGTGGACGAAGCGGGGCTGGATGGGCTGGACCGCCGATACCTGCGCGCTCTGATAGAGACCTACGGCGGTGGCCCCGTGGGGGCCGAAACCCTGGCCGCCGCTTTGGCGGAGGCGCGCGATGCGGTGGAGGATGTCATCGAGCCCTACCTGCTGCAGCAGGGCTATGTCCTGCGCACGCCGCGCGGCCGGGTGGCTGGCGGCAAGGCCTACGAGCATCTTGGCCTGAAGCCGCCTGTGCAGAAACCTGCTCAGGCCGGCCTGTTCGAGGACTGAGGATGGCGGACGCCCAAGCTCCGTCCGCCGGAGCTTTCCAGGCGCGCGAGCACGGCCTGCCGGTGCGGGTCTACTACGAGGACACCGACTTCACAGGGCTGGTTTACCACGCCAGCTATGTCCGCTTCTTCGAGCGGGGGCGCTCTGACTTCCTGCGGCTGGCCGGCGCAGACCACACCGTCATGGCGACGTTGGGAACAGCCTTCGTCGTGGTTCGGCTTGAGGTCGACTTTCGCCGCGCCGCCCGGATCGACGATGCGCTTCTGGTCGCAACCAGGATCGCTGCGATGCGGGGCCCGCGACTTCGCTTCGCCCAGCGGATCGATCGCGGCGGCGAGACCATCTGCCGTGCGAGCGTGGATGCGGCCTGCATCAATGCCGCCGGACGAGCGCGCCGGCCGCCCTCCGAGTTGATCCAGGCGCTCGCGCCCTACCTGCCTCTCCACTGAACAAGGGTCAGAGGCAGGCGTAGGCGATCTTGATCAGCTTAACCGCCCGGGGGTCGCCGATCAGCTCGGGCGACTGCCGGTTCATCACGTAGGCGCCCGAAAGGCCGCGGTCCGGGTCGGCGAAGGTGCAGCTGCCGCCCCAACCCGAGTGGCCGAAGCTCTTCTCGCCTGGGCCGTAGATCATGTTGGGCGTGTTGCGCATCAGTCCCGCCGCCCAGCTGATCTGGAACGGCAGCACCAGATCCTGCCCGAAGACGCGCTCGCGGGTGAGCGCCTCGACGGTCTCTGGCTTCAGGATGGCGTGGCCATCCAGTTCTCCGCCGCAAGCCAGCGCGTTCATCAGGCGCGTCAGACCAAACGCTGTGACGTGGCCGTTCGCCGACGGGATCTCCGCCCTGCGCCACGCGCCAGCCCCCCTGCCGCCAAGCGCAGCCCATTTGGTCAGGAAGGCGAGCCTCTTGACTTCGGTGATCTTGCCGAAGTCGGCGGAGCGGTGCGGGCGCTCCAGTTCGGCGACCCGGGGAAACTCGGCGTCAGGCAAGCCGATCCAGAGGTCGAGGTCGAACGGATCCGCGATGTCCTCACGGAGCGCCCGGCCCATGGTTCGGCCATCGACGCGGCGGAAGATTTCGCCCGCGGTGAAGCCGAAGGTCATCGGGTGGTAGCCGCTGGCCGTGCCGGGCGGCCAGAGCGGCGCCATCGCCGCCAGCTTGGCGATGATGACATTCCAGTCGAGCCACAGCCCGGGGTCCATCGGCTCCGCCAGGCCAGCCAGCCCATCCTGGTGTGACATGACCTGGCCGACAGTGATCTCCGCCTTGCCCGCCTGGGCGAACTCGGGCCAGACGCTGGCCACGGGCTGGCCGTAGGTCAGGCGGTCCTCGTCTACGAGGCGCGCGATCAGGATCGCCGCGAGCGCCTTTGTGGTGGAGAAGACGGGAGTCAGGGTGTCTGGGCCGAAAGGCTTTGAGCGGGCACGGTTGGCGAAGCCGCCCCACATGTCGAAGACCACCTCGCCCCGCTCCGCCAGGGTGAAGCGGGCGCCGAGCTCCGCCCCTTCGGCCATACTGGCTTCGAAGGCCTCGGCCAATGGGGCGAAGCGAGTGGAGAGGATCATGGCCGGCCTTGTAGCGACCCGCACTGACTCGCGAAACCTGCCGCAGCCCGGCTTGCCTTCAATCCCGTAGCCTGCACAGTCGCGCCATGACCGCCATCCTCTATCCCGTCGCCGAGACCGCGGAAGCGGCTCTGCACGCGCCGCGCGGCTATGCGGCGCGGGAACGAGAGGCGCAGAGTCTCGCCGCCTACTTCGTAGTCTTCGTCAGCGAGCTAGTCGGGCCGGCCTTCGCGAACCGGGAGGCGGCGCTGGACGCCTATGCTGGCCGGGTGGAGGATGAACGACCGGGAGGCCTGAGTGTGCCGCCTGAAGGCCGGTGGCGCCAGCTCACGCCCGTCTGCGCCCAGACCGGAAGCCGCCAGGCGCTCAAGCCCTCCGCCCAGCCGAGCTATCACGATGGACGCCGCTGGCCCGTCCTGGAAGATGCGCAACCCATCCTGTGGCGGCTGTCAGTATCCTACTGGAAGATTGGAGGCGCCGCCAAGGAGCTTCAAAGTGAGGCCGCCCGCAAGATTCGGCGAGGCGAGGCGGGGCGCTCCCTGGCGGGACCTGCGCTGAACGCCCTGGCGCGACAGCCGCTGCGCCCCGTCCGGCTGCAGCAACCTCTGGACATCGGCCTATTCGAAATGCGGCCGCCAGAGGCCCCGGATACACTCATCCCTGACGAATAACCGGAGCAACTTTTAGACGTTTGCGAAAGGCCTGCTCAACTCCATCCTACAATAGAGGTGTCAGCGGCGACGCCCAAAGTGCGGCGCCGCTTCACTGCGGCCTCTGACGGGCTGCACCGACTTGCCCGCCTGGCCTTTGGGCTTACGCCCGCTCGCAGACAGGAGAGATAAGCCCATCCATTAAGCTAATCCTCCTGGTCGGGCTCCGGCGCCACCAGCATCTTGTCGGTCAGGGGAGCGGCGTTGGTACGGACCTGCGCCTCGATGCGGGCGGCGATGTCGGGGTTCTTCTTCAGGAACTCGCGAACGTTCTCACGGCCCTGGCCGATGCGCTGACTGTCGTAGGAGAACCAGGAGCCTGACTTCTCAACTACCCCGGCCTTGACGCCGAGGTCGATGATCTCGCCGATCTTGGAGATGCCCTCGCCGTACATGATGTCGAACTCGACCTCGCGAAACGGAGGCGCGACCTTATTCTTCACCACTTTCACCCGGATGTTATTGCCCACGACCTCGTCGCGCACCTTGATCGAGCCGGTGCGGCGGATATCCAGGCGGCAGGAGGCGTAGAACTTCAGGGCGTTGCCGCCGGTGGTCGTCTCCGGGCTGCCGTACATCACTCCGATCTTCATGCGAATCTGATTGATGAAAATGACCATGCACTTGGACTTGGAGATCGAGGCGGTGAGCTTCCGAAGCGCCTGGCTCATGAGCCGCGCCTGGAGCCCTGGCAGGCTGTCGCCCATCTCGCCCTCTATCTCAGCCTTGGGCGTGAGGGCGGCGACAGAGTCGATCACCACCACATCGACCGCGCCCGAGCGCACCAGGGTGTCGACGATCTCAAGCGCCTGTTCGCCGGTGTCGGGCTGGGAGACCAGCAGGTCGTCCAGGTTCACGCCGAGTTTGGCGGCGTAGCCGGGATCCAGCGCGTGCTCGGCGTCAACGAAGGCGGCGACGCCGCCGGTCTTCTGCGCCTCGGCCACTACGTGCAGCGCGAGCGTGGTCTTGCCCGAGCTTTCCGGACCATAGATTTCGATCACGCGGCCCCGCGGCAAGCCACCGACGCCAAGCGCTATATCGAGCCCGAGCGAACCGGTGGACACGGTCTCTATGTCCAGCTTGGAGCCTTTCGAGCCCAGCTTCATCACCGAGCCCTTGCCGAACGCCCGATCGATCTGAGCGATCGCCGCGTCCAGCGCGCGCTGCTTGTCGCCGTCACCTTGTCCCACGAGCCGTAACACCGTCTGGTTCACTGTCGGCGTCCTTCTGCCACGATTCTCAAGCCCGGCGGTGGCCGGTCGCTCTCAATGGCAGATTGAATGTACCTGTTCCGTTCCGGAACGCAAGGAGAACATCGACATAACCTCGGCTTACGTCAGCTCACCGCTTTCAGCGGGGGGCGAGGCAGCGCGACGATGCGGTTCTCGGTCTGCAAGCGCCATAGCCGGGCGAAGGCGCCACCTCGGCGCTGCAGCTCGAAGGGCGAGCCGTCCTCGATCACCTCGCCGTCGGAGAGGACGAGGATGCGGTCCATGTCGGTCAGGGTCGACAGGCGGTGAGCGATGGCCAGCACCGTACGGCCCTCCATCAGGCCGCCCAGCGCCAGTTGGACCGCGGCTTCCGACTCTGCGTCCAGGGCGGAGGTGGCCTCGTCCAGGATCAGGATCGGCGCGTTCTTCAGGAAGGCACGCGCGATCCCGATCCGCTGGCGCTGGCCGCCGGACAGCTTTGCGCCCCGTTCGCCGACCACAGTGTCGTAGCCGTCGTACAGGTCGGCGATGAAGTCGCAATGGGCCGCGCGGGCGGCGGCGAACACGTCCGCGTCGCTGGCCTCGGGGCGGCCGAAGCGGATGTTCTCCATCACCGAGCGATGGAACAGGCTGACCTCCTGGGGCACCACGGCGATGCAGCCGCGCAGCTCGTCCTGGGCGTAGGCCTGCACCGGCTGGCCGTCCACCAGCACCTGGCCGCTGTTCACCTCGTACAGGCGCTGGACCAGCTGGGTGAGGGTGGATTTGCCAGCGCCGGACGCGCCCACCAGCCCCACCCGTTGGCCAGGCGGGATGTGGAGGTTCAAGTTGTGCAGGATGGGCGTCTCCGGCCGGTAGCCGAAGCTGACCTTATCCAGGGTGATCGCGCCTTCGCGGGTGGTTGGCCGGCGGGGCGCGGCCGGGTCGAGCAGGGCATGAGGCTGGCCCACCAGGCGCAGGGTCTCGCCGACGAAGCTGTATTGTTGGCCCATGTCGATCAGGCTCATGGCCAGGTCGCGCGAGCCGTGCAGCAGGCGGAAGGTGAGGCTGGAGATCAGCACCACGTCGCCCGGGGTGATCTGGCCGATGCGCCAAAGGTGGGCGGCCCAGACCAGGGTCGCAGCCGCCATGATCACCAGTGCGACGTCGTTGGCGACGCGGATCTTCTCGTTGTACATCCAGCTGCGGGTGTGGGCGCGGGCTTCTTCGCCAAAGGCGTCGCCCAGGCGGGCGCGCTCCCGCTCGCGGGCGGAGAAGGTCTTCACCGCGAGCATGTTGCCGATCACGTCCATAAGTTCGCCGCCGGTCTCGCTGGAGTGGCGGGCGTAGGCGCGGTGATGGTGGCGGCCGCGCAGGCCGAAGGCGACCAGGCCTGCAGTCATGATGCCCACGAAGCCGGCCAGGGCCAAGGTCATGCCGCCGTCCAGGGTGGCGAACAACAGCAGGGCGCCGAGGAAGCTCACGAACGGAGGTGCTATGTCCCATACCATACGGTTTACGATGGAGCCGAAGGCCCCGGCGGTGGCTGTCACTCGGTGACCCAGCGCGCCGCCCATCTGGTCCTGGAAGTAGCGCATCGAGTGGCCTGCCAGGTGCCGGAACAGGTCGAGCCTGATGTCGACACCCGCCTTGATGGTGGTGCGGGCGCCGAGCCAGCCGCTCAGCCGCCACATCACCGCCTCCACCGCCACCAGGCTGATGAAGAGGGTGAGGGCGACGCGAAGCGCCTGTGGATGCCGGGCTCCAGTGGTCATGGCGTCGATCATCAGCTTCATGCCGTACTGCACGCCGACGGCGCAGGCGGAGCCGCCGAGGACCAGGGCGAGCAGGGCCAGGAACTGCACGGGACGGCTGCGCAGGTAGTGGGCTATGAACGCACCAGCGCCGCCAAGCCACGCGGGGCTGGAGGACACGGTCGAAGCGTCCATGTCGTCATACCGGCCGACGACCTGAAGTCGGGGAAGGTCGAGTGCGGCGAGGGACAAGCGCGTCTACTCCGGCGTCTGTAGGCGACGTATTAGGCTACGAAGGCGCCCGCCTTCTTGTTCCTCCCTTAAATCCTTTACAGGCGACGGACCGACTTCCGCCTCCTTTGAAGGCGTGTACCTTCATGATGTCTCCAGCATGGGAGGAGCCCATCGAACTCATCCAAGATGTCGCCGCGTCAGGCCTTCGTTAGCGCCTTCTCCGGTACAGACGGGACGCGCGTGGTCAGGAAATTGTTGCATGAGCGCTGAAGAATGTGCCGGCTGCCGCGGCGGAGATGGGTTCGAGACACCCTTCACCATGGCGTTCCAGCCGATCGTGGACATGCGGACCCGGTCGGTGTTCGCCTATGAGGCGCTGGTTCGCGGACCGCAGGGGCAGGGTGCACCCAGCATCCTGGAGAAGGTGGACACCACCAATCGCTATGCCTTCGACCAGGGCTGCCGGGTCAAGGCCATCGACCTCGCCTCGCGTCTGGACCTGGCGGAACAGGGGGGACTGCTCTCCATCAACTTCCTGCCGAACGCGGTCTACGATCCGGCCGCCTGCATCCGGCTGACGCTGGCTACGGCCCGGAGGAACCACTTTCCACTCGACCGGCTGCTCTTCGAGTTCACCGAAAGCGAGCGGGTGGAGCACGATCACCTCGGCCGCATCATCAAGGCCTACAAGGCGCTAGGCTTCCGCACCGCCATCGACGACTTCGGCGCGGGCTATTCCGGCCTGACCCTGCTCGCCAAATTCCAGCCCGACATCGTCAAGCTGGACATGGAGCTGATCCGCGACATCGATACGGACCGGGTCAAGCGGCTGCTGGTGGGCGGCATGGTGGGGGTGTGCCGCGAGATCGGGGTGGAGGTTTTGGCGGAAGGCATAGAGACCCTGGGCGAGCATCAGGCGCTTCTGGACCTCGGCGTCTGGCTGCAGCAGGGCTTCCTGATGGCCAAGCCGGGCTTCGAACATCTGCCGCCGGTGGCGTGGCCGTCGGTGCGGCGAGTTGCAGCGGCCGCCTGACCTCCCTCTCCGCAGCGACATCTACACGCCCAACGTCTCCTGGAAACGCACGGGCAGGCCCCGATGCGGTTTCACAACCTCGTCTTCGCGCATGACGATCTCGCCGCGCACGATGGTGGCGACGGGCCAGCCGGTCACCTCCATGCCGTCGAAGGGAGTCCAGCCGCAGCGGCTGGCCATGTCGGCGTGAGACAAGGTGCGGCGCGCCTGCAGGTCCACCACCGTCAGGTCGGCGTCATAGCCCACCGCCAGCCGGCCCTTGCCCGCGATGCCGAACAGACGCTGGGCGCCGGCGCTGGTCAAATCCACCAGCTGCTCCAGGCTGAGCCGCCCGGCCGCCACGTGGGTCAGCATGACCGGTAACATCGTCTGCACGCCGGGCATGCCCGAGGGCGAGGCCGGATAGGGCCGCGCCTTCTCCTCCAGCGTGTGCGGCGCGTGGTCGGAGCCCAGCACATCCACGACGCCTTGGGCGATCCCCTTCCACAGGCCCGCCATGTGGCGGGCCTCACGGATGGGCGGATTCATCTGGGCGAGCCCCTTTAGGCGGACGTAGGCCTCCGGCCCTTCCAGAGTCAGGTGCTGGGGCGTCACTTCCACCGTAGCCACGTCCTTCTGGTCGGCGAGGAAGGCGATCTCCTCGGCGGTGGTGACGTGCAGCACGTGGATGCGCTTGCCGAGTTCGCGGGCCAAGCCGCAGAGCCTGCGGGTGGAGCGGATGGCGGACTCCGCATCGCGCACCTCGGGGTGGCTGGTCCAGTCGCCCTCCCGCGCCAGGGACCGGCGCTCGACCAAGCGGTATTCGTCTTCGGAGTGGAAGGTGGCGCGGCGGGTTACGTGGCGCAGCACCTCGGTTACGCCGGCGTCGTCGGCCACCAGCAGGGTGCCGGTGGAGGCGCCCATGAACACCTTCACCCCGCAGCAGCCGGGCAGCCGCTCCAGCTCGCCGAGATCCGCCGCGTTTTCGTGCGTGCCGCCGACATAGAAGGCGTGGTCGCAGTGCATACGCCCTTGGGCCCTGGCCAGCTTGTCGGCCATGGCGGCGGCGTAGGTGGTGGTGGGCTGGGTGTTGGGCATCTCGAAGGTGGCTACCACGCCGCCGAGGACGGCGGCGCGGGAGCCGGTCTCCAGGTCCTCCTTCCACTCCAGGCCTGGCTCGCGGAAGTGCACCTGGGTGTCGATCACGCCCGGCAGGACGGTCAGGCCCGTGGCGTCGAAGACGACACCGGCGCTGGCCTGGACGAGATCGCCGATCCGCGCGATCCGGCCCTCGCGCACGCCGATGTCGGCGAGGCCCCGTCCGGCGTGGTTCACTACCTCGGCTCCGCGCACGATCAGATCGTAGGTGTCAGCCATGGTTCGGGCCTTCGGAAACGGGGGCGGCGGGGTCTTCGACCGCGGATGGGTCGGAGACGATCTTGACGGGGTCCGCCGTCTCTTCCAGCAAGCGACGGGCGGCGGCCACCACCCACGGGGTGGGCAGGTCGAACATGTGGCAGACGACTTGGTTCAGCTCCGGATCGATGGTCCTGAAGGTCTTGAAGTCGCGCGGTCCCCGCAGCACCCGAGCCTTGGGCCCCCAGGGTGCATAGAGCCGCTCGTCGGAGGGACCGAACAGGCCGAGTGTCGGCGCGCCGGCCGCGGCGGCCAGGTGCATCAGGCCGGAGTCGTTGCCGATGAACAGCCGGGCGCGCTTCAGCAGGGCGTAGGCGGTGAGCAGGTCGACGCGGCCGACCGTGTCCACCAGCCGCGCGCGGGGGATGACCCGCCGCACCGCCTCTGCAGCGAACCGGTCCGCCGGGCCACCGAGCAGCAGCAGCCGGCCCTTGGCCAGCAGTCCATCCGCGGCCAGCAGCTCCGCGGCGACCACGGCGAACCGCTCGGCCGGCCAGGTCTTTCCCGCCCAGTTGGCGGCTGGCGCGATGGCCAGGATGGGACCCGAGCCGTTGGCCAGCAAGGCGTCGGCGGCGGCCTCGGTCTTGGGGCTCGTATAGAGGTAAGGGGAGGGCGCCTCCTCCTCCAGCTTCAGCACGCGGGCGGCCTCCAGCACCTTGTGGATCGGCTCCATGGCGGCGGATAGCGGGCGGTAGGTGGCGCGGCGGCGGGCGTTGAGGAGCCGGGTGATCGTGGAGCCGCGCATGTCGACCACCAGGCCCCAGCGACGGCCGCGGACTTGGCGCCACAATTTCACCCAGTGGCCAGCCAGCCGGGTCTTCTCCAGGGCGATCACCTTGTCCAGGTTGGGCGTGTCGCGGAACAGGGGCGCGGTGAGCGGGCTCGCCACGATGGTGAAGCGGGCGTGGGGCATCTCGTCGGCCAGCCGGTGGATCAGGCCCGACGACAGCACGGCGTCGCCGACCCGGCTGGCCGTGATGAACAGAATGGGAAATCGCGGAGTCGGCATCACGGCCGATGGTTACCCGGCCCAGGTCCCCGGCGCCACCTCCGCGAGCCGGCCCGGGTCTAGCTGGAGCCCTGGCGGCGGCCCGCTGCTGCGCCCAGATTGTAGCTATGATCGACGCTGCGCCCCGTCTCCGCTTTGCGACCTTGCCGGAGCGGGCGCTGATCCGGCTATCGGGAGCGGACTGGCGCAGTTTCCTGCAGGGCCTGATCACCCAGGATGTGGAGACGCTTGAAGTGGGCGGTATGCGCTACGCCGCGCTGCTCAGCCCGCAGGGGCGGCTGCTCTACGACCTTTTCATCCTGGCGGAAGAGGGCGGAGCTCTGCTGGACGCCCCTGCGACGGGTCGTGAGGGTCTGGTGGCGCGGCTGCGGATGTACCGGCTTCGGGCCAAGGTCGAGATCGAACCGATCGAGGGCGAGGTGGCCGTCCTGTTCGGCGAGGCGCCGGTCGTGGAGCCGGGCTGGCGTACCGACCCTCGGCTTGCCGCTATCGGGTGGCGCAGCGTGGGACCGGCGGCCCCGGCCGGTTCTGCGCGGGCGTCGGCGCACGACTATGACCTGCACCGTCTTAGCCATGGTGTCCCCGACGTGGTGCGGGACGTCCTGTCCGACCGCGTCTATGCGTTGGAGGCTAACTTCGACCTCTTAAACGCCATCGACTTCAGGAAGGGCTGCTTCGTCGGCCAGGAGACCACTTCGCGGATGAAGCGGCGCAGCGTGGTGAAGTCGCGCATGGTTCCGCTACGCTTTGACGGCGCGCCGCCGCCCGCTGGAGCGGAGGTGCTGAGCGGAGCGCTTCGGGCGGGGGTGGTGAGTTCCGGCGCTGAGGGGATCGCGCTCGGCTTGATGCGGCTTGATCGCGCCGTCGACGCTGATCTGAGCGTCGACGGCCAACCTGTCAGGCTGGATGTCCCAGACTGGCTTACCGACGCGGTCCGTGAGGCGGTCGCGGCCTAGGTCATGATCTCATAAGCGGGTAGCGGGTTTGCACGAACGCTGATTCAACG
>CALMGB010000236.1 GCA_937863535.1 uncultured Caulobacteraceae bacterium | reverse complement strand
GGGGAGGGGCGGGCGGTCAGGACCGACAGGTCGGCGTACAGCTGCATGGAATCGGCGTTGACGATCTCAGCCCCGATCGCCTCGGCCAGCCTGAGCGCCAGGGCCGACTTGCCGCTTGCGGTGGGTCCGGCGATCAGCCAGACGCTCGGCCCCATGCTGTTCGCCCTCACCCTCGCCGGCCCCGACGTCGAGGCCGTCCGGGCGGCCGCGCATCGCGCGGCGCGAGCCGTGGCGGCCGAAGTGGGCCAGGTCAAGTCGGCCCGCGAACCCGGACCCGGCGCCGCAGACCTGCTGGTGGAAGCGGCGCGCGGAGACGGCGTGAGCGAGGCGGCGCGGGCGGCCGTGGGCGATGCGCCGGTCGACATCTGCGTCCAGCCTGCGGAGGGGCGGCGCAAGCGGCTGTTCCTGGCCGACATGGACTCCACCATCATCGGCTGTGAGTGCCTGGACGAACTGGCCGATTACGCCGGCGTGAAGGCCCAGGTGGCCGAGGTGACCGAGCGCGCCATGCGCGGCGAGATCGCCTTCGAGGGCGCGCTGCGCGAGCGTGTGGCCAGGCTGAAGGGCTTGCCGGTCGAGGTGCTGGCGCGCTGCTACGCCGAGCGGGTGCGCCTGAACCCGGGGGCTCGGACGCTAGTGCGGACGCTCGCGGTGCACGGGGTTCGTTGCGTGCTGGTCTCAGGCGGTTTCGAGGCCTTCACCGGACCGGTGGCCGAGGCGGCCGGCTCCACCACCCACCCCGCCAATCGGGGGCTGGTGCAGGAGGACGGGGTGCGGGGGACGGTCGGCGAGCCGATCCTTGGCCGGGAGGCCAAGCTGGAGGCCTTGCGACGCCATGCGGGCGAGCTGGGCCTCGGCCTGGACGCGGCCCTGGCGGTGGGCGACGGGGCCAACGACCTGGCCATGATCGAGGCGGCGGGCCTGGGCGTCGCCTACCGCGCCAAGCCCGTGGTGGCCGCGCGGGCCGACGCGCGGCTGGACCATGCCGACCTGACCGCGCTGCTCTACTTCCAGGGGTATGGCGCAGGCGACTTCGTGAGAGACTAGGGGCCGCTGGGGGCGTAGACGCGGTCAGTCGCCTTAGCCTGAGGCCGAATGTGCACGGTGGGCGCGTAGCCGTTCCCTCAGCACCAGCACCAGCACGACCACGGGCGTCGCCGTCCCGGCCAGAACCAGGGCGAGCTTGGACAGACCCAGCCAGACCAGTACCGGCAAGCCCACCATGGCGTCGTCCGCGTCCACCAGGGTGCGGCCGTCCAGGGCCGGCCCGCTGGTCGTAGCCACCTTCAGCACGTTGATCTGGTAGAAGACCGCCACCACCGACGCTCCCGCCGTCACGCCGAGCGCCACGGCCACCGACCCGAGTTCGCCCCTGAGTCCTATGCCCAGACCTATGAAGGCGGCGACCGTAGCGATACAATCGCACGTCAGATCATAACGATAGCCCTCGGAACTGATCTTGCCGCTCAGCCGCGCCAGTTCGCCGTCCGCCCGGTCGAGCAGCAGAGAGGCCAGAAAGATCGCCCCGCCCAGCGACCGCCATCCGCCTCCAAACGCGAACGCGACCGCGGCCGCCACGCCCGTCAGCAGGCGCACCGTCGTGAGCTGGTTCGGAGTGATCGAGGTTCGCGCCAGGGGCCGCATGGCCGGGCGCACCAGGCGGTGGAGAAGGGTGTCGTGGCTCACGCGCTGTCCTTGCGCCGCAGTCTCAGATTGTCGAGCCGTAATCGCGGCTTGAACCCCGAGGGGCTTAGCGGGCACAAGCAACACGCCGACCCGCCGCCCTGCGCCAGGGCTCAAGGACCGTACCCCGTGAAGCCTTCCCTCATCGCCCAGGTCGTGGCTGCGAGCTGCCGCTCCGCTTGGCTGGTGAGCGCGCTCGGGATCCTGCTGGCGGCGGTCGCGGGCTGGTACGCGTCCGGCCATTTCGCCATGTCCACCGACACCGCCGCGCTGATCTCGCCCAAGCTGCAGTGGCGCCAGAACAGCGCGCGCATCGACGCCGCCTTCCCGCAGAATAACGATGTCACAGCCGTCGTGATCGACGGCCAGACGCCGGAGCTGGCCGAATCGGCGGCCGAGCGGCTGACCCAGGCGCTGCAGGCCCAGAGCGGCAGGTTCCTGGGCGCGCGCCGTCCGGACGGCGGTCCCTTCTTCCAGAAAGAGGGGCTGCTGCTGCTGCCCCTGTCCGAGGTGCAGTCCACCCTGAACCAGCTGATGGCCGCGCAGGGCTTTCTCGGCCCCTTGGCGGCGGACCCCAGCCTGCGTGGAGTGATGAACGCCATGGACACCGCGATGGTGGGCGTCCAGCACGGCCAGGCCAGCCTCGCCCAGATCGACAAGCCCATGGCGGGGCTGGCGGATGCACTGGCGAAGGTGGCCGCGGGACAGCCGGCCTGGTTCTCGTGGGAGGCGCTGTTCGCCAACGGGCCCCACGCCGCCGGGACCCGCAAGTTCGTCCTCGTGCGGCCCAGGCTCGACTACGGCGCCCTGGAGCCCGGGGCGGCGTCCAGCGCGCTGATCCGCCAGACCGCCGCCGGGCTGAAGCTCGACGCCGCCCACGGCGTGCGGGTGCGCCTGACCGGCTCGGTGCCGCTGGACGACGAGCAGTTCGCCTCGCTGAAGCAGCGGGCCTGGCTGATCCCCATCGTGATGATCAGCGCCATGGTGCTGATGCTGTGGCTAGGGGTGCGCTCGGTCAAGCTGATCGGGGCCATCCTGCTGACCACGGTGGTGGGGCTGGTGATCACCGCAGGGCTGGGCCTCGCGGCGGTGCACCGGTTCAACCTGATCTCGGTGGCCTTCATCCCGCTGTTCGTCGGCCTGGGAGTCGATTTCGGCATCCAGTTCAGCGTGCGCTACCGCGCCGAGCGGCTGACCCATGTGGACCTGCAGAGCGCGCTGACGGCCGCCGGAGCGGGGGTTGGCGGGTCGCTGGCCCTGGCGGCGGCGGCCATCGCGCTGGCCTTCTTCGCCTTCCTGCCCACGAGCTATCTGGGGGTGTCGGAACTCGGTGTGATCGCCGGCGTCGGCATGATCGTGGCCTTCGTGCTGGCGATCACCCTCCTACCCGCGCTCCTCACCCTGCTGAAGCCGCCGGGGGAGACAGCGGAAGTGGGTATGGCGTCCCTCGGCCGGCTGGACGTATATCTGCTTGCACGCCGCCGCCGCGTGCTGACCATCGCCGGCGCCGTGGCGGTCGCCTGCTTGGTCCTGCTGGCCTTCCTGCGTTTCGACTTCAATCCGTTGCACCTGCAGAACCCGCACGGGGAGGCGATCACCACCGTCGCCGACCTGATGAAGGACCCGCAGGAAACGCCCAACACCATCGACGTCCTGTCGCCGGATCTGCCTGCGGCGGACGCGCTCGCCAGCCGCTTGGAGAGGCTGCCGGAAGTGTCGCAGGCCCTGACGCTCAGCACCTTCATCCCCTCGGACCAGACAGCCAAGCTGGCGGCCGTCAGCGACGCCAACCTGCTGCTCGACCCCACCCTGAACCCGTTCGAGACCCAGCCGCCGCCCGCCGACGCCGACGTGGTGGCGAGCCTCGGTCGCACGGCCGCAGACCTCCGCGCCGCCGCCCAGGTCTCCTCCGGACCCGCCGCCACTGACGCCCGCCGCCTCGCCGACGTGCTGAAGACGCTGGCGGCCAGCTCGCCGGTCCTGCGAGCCCGGGCCGCCGACATCCTGATCTCGCCCCTGAACACCTTGCTGGAGCAATTGCGCGACCTGCTTCAGGCCCAGCCGATCACGCGGGCCTCGCTGCCGCCGGACGTGTTGCGCGACTGGGTCGATCCGAAAGGCGAGGCGCGCATATCGGTCTTTCCTAGCGGCGACTCGAGCAACAATGTGGTGCTGGCCCGGTTCGCCAAGGCGGTGCGCAAGGTCGCGCCGGACGCGGCGGGCACGCCCATCTCGATCCAGGAGGCGGGCCGCACGATCTACACCGCCTTCCTCCAGGCGGGCGTCCTGTCCTTCATCGTCATCGTGGCGCTGCTGGGGCTGGTGCTGAGGAACCTGCGCGATGTGGCGCTGACGCTTGCACCCATCTTGCTGGCGGGCCTGCTGACGCTCGCCACCTGCGTGGTCATCGGCCAGCCGCTGAACTTCGCCAACATCATCGCCCTGCCGCTGCTCCTGGGCATAGGCGTTGCGTTCAACATCTACTTCGTCATCGCCTGGCGCAACGGCGAGACCAACCTGCTGAGTTCGAGCCTGGCCCGGGCGGTGCTGTTCAGCGCCCTCACCACCGGGGCCTCCTTCGGCAGCCTAGTCCTGTCGCCGCATCCGGGCACGTTTGGCATCGGCGAACTACTGATGATCTCGTTGTTCTGGACCCTGGTGACGGCCCTGCTGTTCCAGCCGGCCCTGCTGGGCGAGCCGCCGGCAAGACCCCTAGTCCAACCCTGAACACCGTCATCCTCGGGCTTGTCCCGGATCAAGGCGGCCGGCTGCGCCCGCCTGCGGCGCAAACGCGCAGGGCGATAGAACGCCTGCTCCTCGGGACCAGCCGAGGATGACGGAGGAGACGGCGGACCCGATGGCGTCAGCCCGCGGCAGCCTTGTCTGACAGGTCGTTGATCTTCTTCACCAACGCCCCCGCCCCGCCGCTTGCGAGCGTACTGGCGTAGTCGGCGCGCTGTTGGCTGAGCTGGCTGATGCTGCCGTTGAAGTAGACGTCGATGACTTTCCACTCGCCGCTGGTGGTCTGGCGCATGCGATAGGCGAGGTCGGTGGGATCGCCGGAGCTGATCAGCTGGGTATGGACCAGCTTGTCCGGTCCGCGGGTGTCCACCTTGCCTACCTGGAAGCGCTGGCCGCTGAAGCTGGAGAAGTTCTTGGCCCAGGTGGAGGTGCTGTAGCGGTTGAAGGCCGCCAGCAGGGCGGACTGGTCGGAGGATGGCAGGGTGCTCCAGGACGTCCCCACCGCGAACCGGATCATCAGTGGCAGGTCGAAGGTCTCCCTCACCGCCGGCTCCAGCTTGCGGGAGCGGCCCTCGAAGCCCAGGGAGCGGCCCTGCTTCATGGTGGCCAGCAGGGTGTCGTCGAACCTCTGCACCACCTGCGCGGCCGGGTCGCTGGCCTGGGTCTGGGCGGCGGCGGAACCGAGGGCTGCGGGCGCGACGCCACCGGCCACGGCCAGGGCGCAGAGGGCGGAAGTCAGCGGTCTCATGTCAAAGACGTCCTCGGATGAAGCGCAGATCGGCTGTGCGCCAGCCTAGCTGGGCCGCGCTCGCTGAACGTCGGCTGAAAGCCATGGTTGCCGCCGCTCAGGCGTCCCGCTCGACCAGAAAGGCCGGCAAGCGGCGGAGCGCCTCGGCGGCAGGGCCGTAAGGTGCGAGTACGGCGGCCGCGCGCTCGGCGATCCGCACCGCCTCGCGCCTCGCGCCGTCCACGCCCATCAGCGAGACCAGAGTGGCCTTGCCGGCCTCGGCGTCCTTGCCCACCGCCTTGCCAGCCTTTTCCGCAGTGGAGGTGGCGTCGATCAGGTCGTCGGCGATCTGGAAGGCCAGCCCCAGGTCGCGGGCGTAGGCGCGCAGCCGCTCGCAATCGGCCGACTTCGCCCGGGCCAAGATCGGCCCCGCCTCGCATGAGAATTCGAACAGGGCGCCGGTCTTCATCCGCTGCAGCAGGGCGACATCATCGGGGCTGAAGTCGTGCTGCGGCGCCACGATGTCCATCATCTGGCCACCGACCATGCCTTCGCCGCCGCTGGCTCGGGCCAGACGCGCGCTCAACGTGCATCGGACTTCCGCATCCGCGTGGGTGGCGGGGTCGGCCAGCACCTCGAAGGCCAGGGTCAGCAGGGCGTCGCCGGCGAGGACCGCGGTGGCCTCGTCGAACTTCTTGTGGGTGGTTGGCTGGCCGCGGCGCAGGTCGTCGTCGTCCATGCAGGGCAGGTCGTCGTGCACCAGCGAATAGGTGTGCACCATCTCGATGGCCGCCGCGGCCCGCAGCGCCCGCGCCCGCGGCGCCCCGAACAGGGTCGCGCCTTCCAGAATCAGAAACGGCCGCATGCGCTTGCCGCCGACCGTGATGGCGTAGCGCATGGCGTCCTGGACGCGGCCGTGCGGGGCGTCGGGCCGCGGCAGCAGCCGGTCCAGCTCCGCGTTCACCGCGCGGGCCGCCTCAGCCAGGGCGTCCCGAAGAAGGGCCGGCCCGGGCTCCGCCACCTGTGTGCTCATCTCCGACTCCGCGCCTCGCATCGACTCGGCCCAGCCGCCGGACCGTGCCGCCGTCTACCTTGCAGGTCAGGGCGACAGCGTGACCTGAACGCACCAACATACGTTAAATCGGTCAGTGCGGCCGGTGCGGCTCCGCTCGGAGGTTCCCACGTCCAGCTCCGCGACCTAATCTGAACGGCTAAGGCGGATTCGCCTGCGCCTGTGCCAGGCTGCAGACGTCGGTCGCCGACCCCGGGGGCGAGGAGATCGAATTGCGGGTGGTCCTGGCTCAGCCGAGGGGATTTTGCGCCGGCGTCGTGCGCGCCATCGACATCGTCGAGCGCGCTCTGACCCTCTACGGCAAGCCCGTCTACGTCCGCCACGAGATCGTCCACAACCGTCACGTGGTCGACAACCTTAAGGCCAAGGGCGCCCTGTTCGTCGAGGAGCTGGACGAAGTGCCGGACGGCGCGGTCACCGTGTTCAGCGCCCACGGCGTCTCCCGCACCATCGAAGAGGAGGCGCGCATGCGCGGCCTGCCGGTGCTCGACGCAACCTGCCCCCTGGTGGCCAAGGTGCACAACCAGGCCAACCGCTACGCTTCCCGCGGGCGCGGACTGATCCTGATCGGCCACGCCGGCCATCCGGAGGTGGAGGGCACCATGGGCCAGGTGGACGTTCCGGTGGCGCTCGTCTCCACGACCGGGGACGTGGCGGCCCTGGCCTTTCCGGCCGACGCGCCGCTGGCCTATGTCACCCAGACCACGCTCAGCGTGGACGACACCCGCGCCGTGATCGCCGCCCTGAAAGCGCGGTTCACAGACATCACCGGGCCCGAGACCACCGACATCTGCTACGCCACCCAGAACCGCCAGACCGCGGTGCGCGAGCTCTGCAAAGTGGTGGACGTGCTGCTGGTGGTGGGCGCCAAGAACAGCTCCAACTCCAACCGCCTCTGCGAGATCGGCACAGAGGAGGGGCTGTCGAGCTACCTGATCGCCGACGGCGGCGAGCTGGACCCGGCCTGGGTCGAAGGCGTTCAGACCGTCGGCCTCACCGCCGGCGCTTCCGCCCCGGAGGAGCTGATCCTGAGCGTGATCGAGGCCCTGCGCCTTTCCAATCCGGGCGAGGTCACCCAGATGAACGGCATCCGGGAGGACATCGAGTTCCGCCTTCCCGCTGAGCTGCGTACGCCCGCCGAGGCGCGGGCCGAGCAGGTTCCCGCCTAGACTGAATCCCACGCGCCCTGCGGCGCGGCTTACCCCGCCGCGCGCCTCCCCGGGCGCGGCACAGATAGGAGTGCGGCATGGGCTTTCCCCTGCAGCAGGCGGCCCGGATCGGGGCGTATGTGATGAAGCAGCAGATCACCGGCGTGAAGCGCTACCCGCTGGTGCTGATGCTGGAGCCGCTGTTCCGCTGCAACCTGGCCT
>CALMGB010000235.1 GCA_937863535.1 uncultured Caulobacteraceae bacterium | reverse complement strand
CTGCGGCGGCACGGAGGCGACCGTGCCCTCCATGATCTTCAGCAGCGCCTGCTGCACGCCCTCGCCCGACACGTCGCGGGTGATCGAGGGGTTGTCGGACTTGCGGCTGATCTTGTCGATCTCGTCGATGTAGACGATGCCGCGCTGGGCCCGCTCGACGTTGTAGTCGGCCGACTGCAGCAGCTTCAGGACGATGTTTTCAACGTCCTCGCCCACGTAACCGGCTTCGGTCAGGGTGGTGGCGTCGGCCATGGTGAAGGGCACGTCGATGATGCGCGCCAGGGTCTGGGCCAGCAGCGTCTTGCCGGAGCCCGTGGGGCCCACCAGCATGATGTTGGACTTGGCGAGCTCGACGTCGTTGTTCTTCTGGGCGTGGTTCAGGCGCTTGTAGTGATTGTGCACCGCCACGGCCAAGACCTTCTTCGCGTAGTCCTGGCCGATGACGTAGTCGTCGAGGACCTCGCGGATCTCCTTGGGCGTCGGCACGCCGTCCTTCGCCTTGACGAAGGTGATCTTGTGCTCCTCGCGGATGATGTCCATGCACAGCTCGACGCACTCGTCGCAGATGAACACGGTCGGCCCGGCGATGAGCTTGCGCACCTCGTGCTGGCTCTTCCCGCAGAACGAGCAGTAGAGCGTGGACTTGGAGTCGCCGCTGGCGGCCTTGGTCATAGTCGCATCTCACTCCATAACGACGATCCGGCGGAGAGGCCGGCGCGCCGCGGGGCCGCACAATACCGGCCGAACCGGTCCGGGACCACGCCTTTGAGCAGCGAGGTGGACCTTGCCGTCATAGGGCCGCCGGGCTTACGAAACCCTGATCGCCGTCAAGCCAGGCATTCGACCACACCTGAGACGCTCCGATCAAGCGTTTCGTGGTCGCTGTCCGGTCCCGACGCGCCGCCGAGATGGGAATGGGCGCGTGACATTGCCAGGGTTCCGCCCGACACAGGGCGTCGGCGCGCCGCAGGCGCCTGAAGCCCCGCCTTCGGCGGACCCGCTGCGCCTCGCCGCTTTCGACTTCGACGGCACGCTCACGGTGAGGGACAGCTTCACCGCGTTCCTGCGATGGCGCATGACCTGGCCGCAGTCGGCGCTCGGCCTGCTGAGGCTGGCGCCGGCCCTCCTTGTCTATCTGGTCACCCGCGACCGGGGGCGGCTGAAGGCGGCCAGCGTCAGGGTCTTCCTGCGCGGCGTGTCCAGAGCAGCGCTGGAGCGCGAGGCGGAGCGGTTCGCCGAAGCCGAAGCTCACCGCCTGTTCCGTCCCGACGCCCTTCGCTGCTGGGCGGCTCACGGGACGACGGGCGAGCGGCGGGTGATCGTGACGGCGTCGCCCGAGGAGGTCGTCGCGCCGTTCGCCGCCCGACTGGGCGCCGACGCCCTGATGGGGAGCCGCCTGCGCTGGACGGACGACGATCGGGTGGGGGAGGGTCTGGACGGCCCCAATTGTCGCGGGCCCGAGAAGGTGCGACGGCTGCGGGCCCGTTTCGGACCATCGGTGTCGGTCGGCGACGCCTATGGCGACACGTCCGGAGACGCGGAGATGTTGGCCTTCGCCCAGCGCGGCCACATGCGGCGGTTCACCGGGCGGCCTTGAGCCGCCGGATCAGGCCAGCCGGATCGACGCCTTCTCGCCCGAGGCGATCTTCTCCCCCTTGAAGTTGGCCTTGGCCACCTCCCAGGCGAGGGTGAAGCTGTTGTCGCTGATCCAGACCTCGGCCTGGGAGGGATCGAAGCGGAGCAGGATCACGTCGGGGGACAGCCGGCCCTCGGGCAGCCAAGCGTCCGCCACGCTGCTCCAGAACTGGTCGATGCGGGCTTGGTCACGCTCCGCGCTCAGCTCCCCGACCAGGCTGGCGTGCAGGTGATGGTCCCCGCTGATGATGTTGACGGTGGCCGCATGGGCGTCGCCCCCGATCTCGCGCACCAGCGAAACGTCCCGCCTGCAGATGAACCAGGCCGACCGCTCACCCTCCACCGTGTGGCCCTTCATGGGATGGAAGGGATGAACCGCGCCGCCGACCACCCCGACCATCACCGCCCGCGTGGCGTTGATCGCCTTGTGCACCTTGGAGAGTAAATCAGCTTCAGTAGGGGCGGCGGTCATCACGGCGGGCCTTTCCGGTTCCCCAGCCAAACCGTCAAGCTTGCTCGCGGTTCCGGGCGGCCCGTCGCTTGCCAAGCCGATCAGAATGGCTATGTTCCGCGCCCTCGCTGCAATCCTTCGGGTGTGAGGCGACGGGTGCATAGCTCAGTTGGTAGAGCAGCTGACTCTTAATCAGCGGGTCGTAGGTTCGAACCCTACTGCACCCACCAGTCAAAACAATGACTTAGCGAGTTGGTGGTGAGAACGGGACGAGAACCGTGAGACTTACTCGAAGTCTCACGTGAGACTTCGCCCCGATCGACCACGAAAAAGGCCCCCGCCGGCGAGCGGCGAGGGCCAGACTATACCGCGCTTCAGCCTAGCTGATCCGGACGACCGTCAGGCCGCCAGGTCGAAGCGATCGGCCTCCATGACCTTGGTCCAGGCTGTGGCGAAGTCCTCGACGAACTTCTCCTGCGAGTCGGAGCAGGCATAGGCTTCCGCCAGCGCCCGCAATTCCGAGTGCGAGCCGAAGATCAGATCGACGCGGGTGCCGGTCCACTTCGACGCCATGGTCTTGCGGTCAAGGCCTTGGAACGTGTTGTCGGACCCGTCGGACCGCCATTCCACCCCCATGTCGAGCAGGTTCACGAAGAAGTCGTTCGTGAGCGTGCCGACCTGCTGGGTGAAGACGCCCGCCTTGGAGCCCTGCGCGTTGGCGCCCAGCACCCGCAGGCCGCCGACAAGCACCGTCAGCTCCGGCCCGCTCAGCCGCAGCAGCTGCGCCTTGTCCACCAGCGCCTCCTCAGGCGCCATGAACTGCTCGCCCTGGCGGTAGTTGCGGAAGCCGTCTGACACGGGCTCCAGGGGCGCGAACGACTCCACGTCGGTCTGCGCCTGCGAGGCGTCCATGCGTCCCGGCGTGAAGGCGATTTTCACCTCGGTTCCGGCATCGTGGGCCGCCTTCTCGACCGCCGCCCCGCCGCCCAGCACGATCAGGTCGGCCAGGGAGACCTTCTTGCCGCTGGCGGCCTGGCCGTTGAACTCCGTCTGGATGGCTTCCAGCGTCTGCAGCACGTTCGCCAACTCGGGCGGGTTGTTCACCTCCCAGTCCTTCTGCGGGGCGAGGCGGATGCGCGCGCCGTTGGCGCCGCCCCGCTTGTCTGAGCCGCGAAAGGTCGAGGCGGAGGCCCAGGCGGTGGAAACCAGCTGGGGCACGGTGAGCCCGGAGGCGAGGATCTTGGCCTTGAGGCCTTCGATGTCCTGCGCGTCGACCAGCGGGTGGTCGGCGGCGGGGATCGGGTCCTGCCAGATCAGCGTCTCCTTCGGAACCAGCGGGCCGAGGTAGCGCTGGACCGGGCCCATGTCGCGGTGGGTCAGCTTGAACCAGGCGCGGGCGAAGGCGTCGGCGAACTGGTCCGGATGCTCCAGGAAGCGGCGGCTGATCTTGTCGTATTCGGGGTCGTGGCGCAGCGCGAGGTCGCTGGTCAGCATCCGGGGCTTCTGGAAGCCGGGATGGTGGGCGTGCGGCACGTCCTCCGGTCCGTCCTTGGCCTCCCACTGCCAGGCGCCGCCCGGGCTCTTGGTCAGCTCCCACTCGAACTTGTAGAGGTTCTCGAAGTAGCGGTTGGACCACTGGGTGGGCGTCTGGCTCCAGGTGACTTCGAGCCCGGCGGTGATGGCGTCGGCGCCATGGCCTGTGCCGTGCTGGCTGCGCCAGCCCAGGCCCTGATCCTCGATGACCGAGCCCTCCGGCTCCGCGCCCACGAAGGAGGGGTCGCCCGCGCCGTGGGTCTTGCCGAAGGTGTGGCCGCCGGCGACGAGCGCGACGGTCTCCTCGTCGTTCATGGCCATGCGGGCGAAGGTCATGCGGATGTCGTGGGCGGAGCCGAGGGGATCGGGCTTGCCGTCGGGACCTTCTGGATTGACGTAGATCAGGCCCATCTGCACTGCGCCCAGCGCCTTGTGCAGCTGGCGCTCGCCGCTGTAGCGCTCGGAGCCCAGCCAGGAGCCCTCAGGCCCCCAGAACAGCTCTTCCGGCTCCCAGGTGTCGGCCCGGCCGCCAGCGAAGCCGAAGGTCTTGAAGCCCATGGACTCCAAGGCGACGTTGCCGACCAACACGAAGAGGTCGGCCCAGGAGAGCTTGGCGCCGTACTTCTGCTTGATCGGCCAGAGCAGGCGGCGGCCCTTGTCGAGGTTGGCGTTGTCCGGCCAGCTGTTCAGCGGCGCGAAACGCTGCTGGCCGCCACCGGCTCCGCCGCGGCCGTCGGTGATGCGATAGGTGCCTGCGCTGTGCCAGGCCAGGCGGATGAACAGCCCGCCGTAATGGCCGAAGTCGGCCGGCCACCACTCCTGCGAATCGGTCATCAGGGCGTGCAGGTCGGTGATGACGGCGTTCAGGTCGAGGGTCTTGAACGCCTCGGCATAGTCGAAGGTCTCGCCCAACGGGTTGGAGCGGGGCGAATGCTGGTTCAGCCCCTCCAGGCGCAGGTTGTCGGGCCACCAGTCGCGCCGGGTGCGGCCGCCGCCCCCGCGGCCCACCGGGCACTGTCCGATGCTGTCCTCGACCTTGGCATCCATGTTCGTCTCCCTGACGCTTCTTGTTTCAATCCGCCGGCCGCATCGCGCGCGGGGCCAGCGGATCGCCGAAGTGGAAGCAGGAAGGGCGCGGCGACCTCCTTTGTAAAATTGATTGTTCATATGAGCGGCATCGACTGGGCTCGCCCCCGATCCGGCGTCCCGGTCTTAAAGGCGCGTTTCAGCTTCGTCAGGCACCCGCCCCGAGAACGCCTTGAGCTATCGGGGTTCGCGCCCAGCGGGCGTCGAGCCGTGAGCAAGCCCGCTCCCCCCCGCATGAGGACCATCGTGAAACGTCATACCCCCCTCGGAGGGGGGCGGCTTGAAGGATTCATGGCCTTTCCAAGTGATCGCTTAAGCTTCGGTAAGGGTTCGCAAGGCACAAGTGAGGGGTTCTCGTCGAGGCCCGCGCGCGGTGACGATCAGCCTCTCCTCCAGCGTGCTCCTCTCCTACCTGCAGGTGAAGACCGGGCAGACGGGGACGAACACCACCGCCTCAACCTCGGCCGCCCTGGCGTCGGCGGCGCCGGTGGCGCCCTGGAACGCGGCAGCGACCACCGTCAGCGCCAACACCTCCGCCCTCGGCGGCTCGACCAGCGCGAGCAGCTCGACCAACACGCTGGTGGAGCAGATCCTGGCCGGCAAGGCCGTGGTGAACCCGACGGCCGCCAAGCTGTCCCAGACCACCACCAGCGCCGCCGCCAACACCGACTACCAGAACCTGTTCGCCCTCTATCAGGGCCTCACCACCTTGCAGAGCCTCACCACGGCGGCAGCGGCCACGACCACCACGTCGGCCCAGCTGGCCCTGATCCAGAAGGCCTTCACCAGCGGGCTGGGCCAGGTCCGCTCGTTCGTCAGCAGCGACCCGTTCCAGGAGTTCGCCGTCTCGGACGGGACCATCAGCTCCAGCGACACCACGAGCGTCGGCGTGCAGCAGTCCACCGACACCTACGACACCAAGCCCCTCGTGACGGGTTCGTCCAGCGACGTGGCGCCCGCGCTCCAGGGCGACATCGCCTTCAGCATGACCGCCGCCAACCTGCAGGGCCAGGCGACCACGGTGAACTTCAACCTGGACGACATGGGCTCCCAGCCCCGCACTATGAGCAACGTGGTCAGCTACCTGAACAGCCAGCTCCAGGCCTCCGGCCTGAAGACCCGCTTCGCCGACAACCTCATTCCCGGCCAGGCGGCTGTGACCACCACCAGTGCCGGCGTGACCACCACCGTCACCGCCGCCACCCCCGACCAGTACGGGCTTCAAATCAACGGCACGCCCAACGAGCTGCTGTCCTTCTCCGCCGCCACCACCACGCCTTCGGTCTATATCGCCCAGACCTCCTACGATCCCGCCGCCACCTCGTCGACCGCCACCACCACGCCCCCCACGCCCTCGACCACCACGACCTCGACCAGCGGCACGTCCAGCACGGCGGCGACCACCACCTCCCAGTTCATCAAGCTGGACCAGCCGGCGACGAGCGGCGGCGCCACCGTTCGGGGCTTCACCGACAGCCTGCCGACGGGCTCGACCGTCACGGCCACCGCCACCGCCGCGGACGGTTCGGTCTACGTGCTGGCCAACGTCACCTCGACCACCGACGGCCAGACCCTGCAGGGGACCCAGGACGCGGCGCTGTTCAAGTACGACAGCGCGGGCCAGCTGGAATACACCCGCACCCTCGGCTCGGCGGACACGGTGAACGCCACAGCCCTGGCGGTCTCCGCGGACGGCTCCCAGGTCGCCATCGCGGGCTCGGTCACTGGCGGCGCGCTGGACCCCACCGACACCAGCCAGGACGGGTCCACGACCCAGCAGAGCTTCGTGTCGGTCTACGACAGCGACGGCGACGCGCTGTGGGAGAACACTGAAGCCGGCGACGACGACAACCAGGCCAACGCCGTCAGCTTCGGGGCCGACAACGCGGTCTATGTGGCGGGCTCCACCATGGGCCGGCTGCCCGGCGCCACCTCGGCCGGGGGCCAGGACGGCTATCTGCAGGGGTTCGCGGTCACCGCCACCACCGACCCCTTGAGCAAGGCGGTGAGCTACTCCGCCCAGTCCGCCTTCACTCAGGAGTTCGGCACCTCCGGGGTGGACCGGGCCACGGGCGTCGCGGTGAGCGGCTCGTCGGTCTACGTGTCCAGCGTCGAGAACGGCGATGCGGTGTTGCGCCAGTTCGACGTGAACAGCACCACTACAAGCGGCACGGCGGCGACCGACGACGGGCCGGGTACGAGCACCACCACCTCCCTGACCGCCTCGCTCGCCGCCAAGCAGGACCTGGGGGCCCTGACCGGCGGCAACGTCTCAGGGGTGGCGATTGCTGCGGACGGCTCGGTTCTGGTTACCGGCTCCACCCACGACGCCGCCCTGAACGCCGGGACGATCACCAACGCCTACAGCGGCAACGGCGACGCCTTCGTGGCCAGCCTGGACGCCAACCTCGACCCTGCGGGATCGGAGAGCCTCGCCTACTACAACACGGGCCAGCCCACGACCTCCACCGCCATCGCGGTGTCTGGAAACACCGCCTACATCACCGGCCAGGTGAACGGGCAGAGCACCACCACGCCGGCGCTCGGCTACGCCGCGGCCATCGACCCCACCACGGGCCAGGTGAGCTGGTCCTCCACCTTCAGCGGCAACAACGGCTCGGCCGCGCCGAGCTCCATCGCGGTGTCGAACACCGGAAGCTCGGTGCTCGACCTGCTGGGCCTCCCCCAGGGCCAGCTCGCGGTGCAGAACCAGCCCTCCCAGCTGCTTGTAGCCAACACCTCCGTGCAGGCCGGCGACAAGTTCTACGTCCAGACCGGCGCCGGCGCCGCCCAGGCGGTCACCATCGACGCGGACGACACCTACGAGACCCTGGCCCAGAAGATCGAGGTGGCGTCCGGCTACAACGCCACGGTCACCAGCATGACGCTGAACGGCGAGCAGCAGATCCGCATCGCGCCCGCCAACGCCTCCAGCAGCGTCCGTTTCGTGGGGGGCCCGGGGGGGCAGGAGGCGCTGGCCTCGCTGGGCCTCAAGGAAGGCCTGGTCTCGTCCACGGCGACCGGGGCGGCGCCCACGACGCTGAACGGCGCCAAGGTGACCAGCGAGATCAAGTCCCACTACAGCGTCACCGTGCCGGCCTCGCTATCGTTGGGGACGACCACCGAGATCGCCGCGACCCAGAAGTCGCTGGCCACGGCGATCGCCGACGTGCAGTCGATCTATTCGGACATGACCACGGCCAAGAGCATCACGACCGGCGCCGGTGGAACGGGCGGCACTGTGCCCGCCTATCTCACGGCCCAGCTCGCCAACTACAAGCTGGCCCTCTCGCGCCTGAGCGGATCGAGCACCAGCACGGGCTCGAGTTCGGCGGCGCTCAGCATCCTCGGCGGTTAGCGCGCCGCTCCGCCTTGCCTATAAGGGGCAGGGGGTTTGCGACGATCGCTTCGATCACCACGAAGGCCTGGGCGTAGGGCGGCTCGTCGGTGAGGCTGAGGTGGATGCGGGCCGTGCTCCCCGGCGGCAGAAGCGCCTCGAGCCGCGCCTGCGCCCCGTTGGTCAGGGCCATCGTCGGCTGGCCGGAGGACAGGTTCACCACCCCCATGTCGCGCCAGAACACGCCGTGCCGGATGCCCGTGCCCAGCGCCTTGGCGCAGGCCTCCTTGGCCGCGAACCGCTTGGCGTAGCTGGCCGCCCGGTCGCCCTTGCGCTCGGACCGCGTGCGCTCGACCGGGGTGAACAGCCGTCCCGTGAAGCGGTCGCCGAACCGTTCCAGCGAGTCGGCGATGCGGCGGATGTCGGTGAGGTCGGAGCCGATCCCGACGATCATGCCGTCGCCCCAAGCCGCGCGGCGTCCATCAGGGCGCGCATCTGGGCGATGGCGGCCTGCAGCCCCACGAAGATGGCCTCGCCGATCAGGAAGTGGCCGATGTTCAGCTCCGCCACCTCGGGGATCGCGGCCACCGGCTTGACCGTGGCGTAGTCGATGCCGTGGCCGGCGTGGACCTCCAGCCCCAGCGCCTGGGCCTGGATGGCGGCCGTCCGCAGCCGCGCCAGCTCGCGTCCGGCGCGCGCGTCGTCGCCATGGCGCACGGCCTCGCAGTAGGCGCCGGTGTGCAGCTCGACAACCGCCGCGCCGGCTTCGGCGGAGGCCATGATCTGTTCGGAGCTGGCCTCCACGAACAGCGAGACCCGCGCCCCCGCCTCGCGCAGCCGGTGCGTCGCCGCGGTGACGGCGTCATAGGCCTTCACGACATCCAGGCCGCCCTCGGTGGTCACCTCTTCGCGCCGCTCGGGCACCAGGCAGGCGGCGTGGGGACGCCTGACCACCGCGATGTCCACCATCTCCGGCGTCACCGCCATCTCCAGGTTCAGCGGCCGTCCGCGTCGGCGGCACAGGTCCGACAGGGCGACGATGTCGGCGTCGGAGATGTGGCGGCGGTCCTCGCGCAGGTGCGCGGTGATCCCGTCCGCGCCCGCCGCGATGGCCAGCTCGGCCGCGCGCAGCGGTTCGGGATAGTCCTCGCCGCGGGCGTTGCGGATGGTCGCCACGTGGTCGATGTTGACGCCAAGGCGCAGGCGCGGGGAGGGGGCGTTCACGCCGGTCTGCTCCGATGGGCGCTCACGCGCTCAGCCGCCGGCTTCCCGGCTCCTCCACCGGCAGCGCCGCAAGCGCGGGCGGCAGCTGGTTGGCGGGATAGGCCGGCACCTTGAGGCTCGCCAGCGACACCAGCGGCGCGCCGACGTCCGCCTCGCCGCCTGAACGGTCCACCACGCAGGCGGCGACCACGACGTTCCCCCCCGCCGCGCGGATGGCGGCGATGCACTCGCGCGAGGAGAGGCCGGTGGTGACGATGTCCTCCACCATGGCCACCCGGGCGCCGGGCTCCAGCTGGAAGCCGCGGCGGAACGTGAACTGGCCGGCTTCCCGCTCGACGTACATGGCCGGGACCTTCAGCCAGCGCGCGGTCTCATAGCCCGGGATGATCCCCCCTACGGCCGGCGAGACCACCACGTCCACCTGGCCGGCGAGCGCCGTGATCTTCTCCGCCATCGCGCGGCAGATACGTTCCGACCGGTCCGGGTGCATAAACACGAGATTCTTCTGCAGGAACACGCCGCTGTGCAGGCCCGAGGACAGCACGAAATGGCCCTCCCGCAGGGCGCCCGCCGCCCGGAACTCCTCCATAACCGCGTCCCGATCCATGGCGTGCTCCTGCGAGGTTCGGCGCCCGTTTAGAACGATCTCGCTTCGATGGGGAGCCGCCGTTTCGCCCCTCTTGCGACAGTGGGAACGGCCTTGCGGGTGTCACTTTCGCTCCATCCCGTCCAGGACGGCCTGGTAGGCCCGGTGAGCGCCCTCCAAAGTCGAGCCTAGAGCGCGTTTCAAGGTCGTGAAGTCGTCGAACCCCATGGCCTTCGCCAGCAAGGCCTTGAACCCTTCCGGCTCTCCTTCAGGATCGACCCCGTCGGGCAGGGCAAGCTTCAGGAGCTGGTTCAGCGAGGATTGCAGGCGCAACGCGTCCTGCAGGGTGGACAGCGCCTCGGCGTCGGCGAGGCCTGCATCCGCCATCGCTTGCAGCGCCGCGTCCGTGCTGGTGTGCAACGGGCCCCCGTCTGCGGCGTGGACGATCTGCAGCGCCTGGGCGGCGAACTCGATATCCACGAGGCCCCCCGGCGTGAGCTTCAGGTCCCAGGCGCTGCGGGGCGGCCGCTCGCGCAGCATCAGCTCGCGCATCTCGCTCACGTCTCGGGCGGTGCGTGCGGGATCGCGGGGGCGGCGCAGCGCTTCGAGGATCGCGTCGGTGGTGGCGGCGAAGATGGCGGGCGAGGAGGCCCAGGCCACTCGCGCCCGGGTCAGGGCGAGCGCCTCCCAGGTCTCCGCATCCTTGGCGTAGTAGTCATGGAAGGCCTGCAGGTTCACCGCCACCGGGCCGGCCCGGCCGGAGGGCCGCAGCTGCAGGTCCACCGCGTACAGGCCGCCCTCGGCGGTAGGGGCGGAAAGGGCGGTGGTCAGCCGCTGGGTGAAGCGGGCGTAGAAGGTCTCCGCCCCCCAGCCCTTCAGGGTCGACGACGCGGCCGGGTCTTCGCAGGTGTAGAGGGTCATGAGGTCGAGGTCGGACCGCGCCGTCATCTCGCGCGAACCCACCCGGCCGAGCGCCACCACGGCCACCTCCCCTGGAAAGGCGCCTCCCAACCGCACCGTCTCAGCCAAAGCCGCGGGGCCGAGCGCGCCCATGCAGGCGTCCGCCAGGGCCGCGAAGCTGCGGCCGGCCTCGCGCGCGTCGGCGGTCCCGCTCATAACCTGCACGCCGATCCGAAAGGCCTGATCGCGCCTGGCGATGCGGGCGGCGGCCATGGCGGCCTCGAAGCTCCCGGTGCGGCTCACCGCAGCGTCGAGGGTGGCGGCGGTCTCGCGCGGGTCGAGGGGATCGAAGAAGCGCGGGTCCAGCAGGGCGTCCAGCGCCGCAGGCTGCCGCGCCAGGGCGATGGCCAGTTCCGGCGCGTAAGCCATCACCCGCACCAGGAGCTGCAGCAGCTCCGGCTTGGCCAGGAACAGCGACATGACCTGCACGCCGGCCGCAAGACCGGTGAAGAAGTCGGCGAAGCGGTTGAAGGCGGGGTCGGGCGCGCCGGTGGCTTCCGCGGCCTCCAGCAGGCGCGGAGCCAGGCGGGTGAACAGTTCACGCCCGCGCGGGCTGCGGGTGGCGGAGACGCGGCCGGTGTGCCAGCTGCGGATCAGGCTGGACACCTGGGCGGGGTGCGAGAAGCCCATCCGCGCCAGGGTCTCACACGTATCCGGATCGTCCTCGACGCCGGTGAAGACCAGGCTCCCGAAAGGGCTCGACAGGTCCTCGTCCTCGGCGAACAGGGCGCCGTAGCGGGCGTTCACCGCTTCCAGGGTGGCCGACACCGCCGCGTCGAACCCGGCCAGGTCGGCGAAGCCCGACAGGGCGGCGACGGCGGTACGGGCGGTGTCGTCCGCCGGCAGCACGTGGGTCTGCTGGTCGGCGATCATCTGCACGCGGTGCTCCCAGCCGCGCAGCCGAACATAGGCCTCGGCGAGGTCGCGGGCGGCGTCCGGCGACACCTGCCCGGCGACCTCCAGCGCCGCCAACGCCTCCAGCGTGAGGCGGCCGCGCAGGCCCGGCCGGCGGCCGCCCAGGATCAGTTGCTGGGTCTGGACGAAGAACTCGATCTCGCGGATGCCGCCCGCGCCGAGCTTCAGGTTATGACCCGGGGCCGACAGGCGCTCGTCGACCTTGTGCACGTGGATCTGGCGCTTGATGGCGCCGATGTCGGCGATGGCCGCATAGTCGAGGTTGCGCCGCCACACGAAGGGCCGCAACGCAGCCAGGAAGGCGTCGCCCCGGACGACGTCCCCGGCGCAGGCGCGCGCCTTGATCATCGCGGCCCGTTCCCAGTTCTGGCCGGACGTCTCGTAGTAGTCGAAGGCCGCCTGCACCGGCATGGCCACAGGGGTCGCGGAGGGGTCGGGACGGAGCCGCAGGTCCACCCGGAAGACGTAGCCCTGGGCGGTGCGCTCCTGGAGCAGGGTGGAGAGGGTGCGGGTGACCCGCACCGCCAGGGTCTGCGCCTCCACCCCGCGTGCTGCGGGCAGGGCGTCGGGGGCGTAGAAGACGCAGATGTCGATGTCGGAGGAGTAGTTCAGCTCTCCTGCGCCATGCTTGCCGAGCGCCAGGCAGAACAGGCCGGGCAGGGCGTCGGACCCAGCGGGAATAATGGCGGAGAGGCGGCCCTTGCTCTGTTCGTCAGCCACGGCGACCGCGAGCGCCGACCGCACGGCGGCGTCGGCGAAGTCCGACAGGGCGCCGGTCACCTGCTCCAGTCCCCACAGACCGCCGAGATCGCACAGCCCGGTGAGCAGGTGCAGCTCCGCCTTCAACCGCCGCAGCTCCACGCCGGCCGCCGGCGAGGGTAGGGCGGCGGTTGCTGTGGCTCCGGCGAGGATGTCGGCGAGGGCCGAATCCGGCTCGCCCTGAACGAGGCGTTCCAGCCGGCCCGGGTCGCGGGTCGCCAGTCCGGCAAGATAGGGCGAGGCGGCGAACACCGGCGCCAGGGCCGGCCAGGCGACATCGATCCCTGTGCTGGCACCCAGGCGTTCGCGCGTGCGTTGCGCGGCGTCTGCGTCGGTGACGGGGCCGCAGGGGTGCAGGATCATGGTCCCGCCCGTACCGTTCGTGGGAAGGGAGAAGGATCTAGACCTGCGACGCGAACGCAACGCCCTTCCGTATACAACACAGGTCGATCACGCTCAGAAGCCTGCGTTCACACGGCCCAGCCGCTGGTTCATCGTGCGCAGCTGCTTGTCGATCTCAGCCATGGTGCGATTCAGAGCGCCCTGGTCGTCGCGCCAGACCTGCAGGGTTCGGGCCCAGACCCGCGTCATGCCTGCCAGCCGCAGCGCCCCCCGCGCGCCGCCGGTATCGATCCCGGCCGCCTCCAGCAGGGCCTTGGCGGTGCGCGGCAGGCGCGGGAACAGCGCCAGCGGGCCCACGGCGCGGCCAATGGCGATCAGGGCGTCCCGGTGCGGAGCCATGGCCTCGAGCCGCGCCATCACCGCCTCAAACAGGCGGTCATGGGCCTCCGCGCTCTCGTCGGCCTCGCCGCTGGTCAGGGCTGCGGCGTCCGCCCGGCGTGAGAGGTGGTCGAGCAGGGCGTCCTTACCGTTGGCCCGGGCATATAGCTTGGCGAAGGAGACGCCGGCCGCGCGCGCGATGTCGCGCAGGCTGATCTCGCTCCAGGGCCGGTCGGCGGCCAGCTCAAGGGCGCTGGCGGCGGCGCGGTCCAGGATGTCGGAGGCCGGGGCGCCGGGGCCGGGCCGCATCTCGGCGGCGGTCAGTTCCGGCGGCAGGTCGTCGGCGGGATCGATGGGGTTGAGGTCGGACATGGGAAAACCTTCAGGCCTGTCCGCCCATATGGGGCGTGAGGGCCCCGCTGATCACCTGCGCGGCTGAGGATCAGTCGCCCAGCTCGCGCGAGCGGCGGATGGCGGCGTCCACCGCCCGCTCCAGCAGGTGCGGGAAGCCGGCGCCCGGCGCCATCAGGACCTCCAGCGCCGCCTGGGTCACTCCGCCGGGCGAGGTCACCTGGCGACGCAGCTCCGCCGGCTCCTCGCCGGTCTGCTGCATCAGGCCGGCGGCCCTGGCGACCGTGGCGCGAGTGAGGGCCCGGGCGGCTTCGGGCGGCAGGCCCGCCTGGACGCCGGCGGCCTCCAGCGCCTCGACCAGCGCATAGAGGTAGGCGGGCGCGGAGCCGGAGACCGCGGTGGCGGCGTCCATCAGGCGTTCCTCGTATAGGTCGACGGTTACCGCAATGGGGTCGAACAGGGTGTGGGCGCGGGCGCGGGCCTCGCCGTCCCTGGCATAGACGCTGGCCACCCCTTGCGCGGCCGCGACGCCCGTGGTGGGCATTACCCGCACGACGTCGCGCCCCTGGAAGGTCGCTTCAAGCGCAGCCAGACGCACCCCCGCCACAACCGAGACGATCACGGCTTGGGGATGCAGCCGTGGCGCCAGCTCGGCTGCGACCCCGCGCCATATCTGCGGCTTCACGGCGAACAGGAGGGTGGGATAGGGGCCAAGGTCGGCGGGTTCGGCGAGGGCGCCCCGGTCAATCGCCGCCTGCGCGTCGAGGCCGGGCTGAGGGTCGAGGAAGGCGAGGTCGGTCGCGGCGAATGCGCCGGCCTTCAGCCATCCGCGCGCGGTGGCGCCGCCCA
>CALMGB010000234.1 GCA_937863535.1 uncultured Caulobacteraceae bacterium | reverse complement strand
CTTTAGCACCTCGCGCAGGCGCACCCGCAGGCCGGGGCGCTCGGTGAAGTGCTGCACGGCGTCGAGCCGCGCATCGATGCGACCGACGTCGAGCAGGGGCCGGGCCAGACGGTCGGCCAGCTTGCGGGCGCCGGCGGAGGTGAGGGTGCGGTCCACCACCGAGAGCAGGGACCCGTCCCGCGCCCCGCCCTGGGTGCGTTCCAGCTCCAGCGAGGCGCGTGTGGCGGGGTCGATGGCCATGACGTCGGCGGCCGCGCCGCGCCGGGGCGGCCGCAGCGCAGGAAGTTTGCCGGCCTGTGTGGTCTCCAGATGGGCGGCGATGAGCCCGAGCGCCTGGACCTCCAGCGGGGTCAGGGCGCCGAAGCCGTCCAGGGTCTCCACCCCGTAGAGCCGCTTCACGCGCGCCTCGGCGCCCGCCGGGTCGCCCAGGGCGGTGGCCATAGGCTGAATCGCCCCGCCGGACGCCTTGAGCGCCTCGGCCGCCGCCTCGTCGGCGAACAGGCGCTCCACGGCGAGCACCTCGGAGGGCCGGAGCGCCGCCAGGGTGGGGCCGAGCGCGGCCCTGTCCATGACCAGGGATTCCACCTCGCCGGTGGAGAGCTCCACGGTAGCCAGCGCCGCCTGGCCGCCCTTCACGGCCACAGCCGCCAGCCGGTTAGCGCCGCGGGCGTCGAGCAGGGTGTCCTCCGTCAGGGTGCCTGGGGTGAGCACCCGGACCAGCTCGCGCCGGACCACGGCCTTGTAGCCGCGCTTCTTCGCCTCGGCCGGGTCCTCCATCTGCTCGCAGACGGCGACCTTGAACCCCTGGCGGATCAGCCTGGCGAGGTAAGGCTCCATGGCGTGGACGGGCACGCCCGCCATGGGGATGTCCTGGCCGGCGTGCTTGCCGCGATGGGTCAAGGCGATGCCGAGCGCGCCGGCGGCGGTCCGCGCATCCTCGAAGAACAGCTCGTAGAAGTCGCCCATGCGGAAGAAAAGCAGGGCGTCGGGCTGACTAGCCTTGGCGGCGAGGAACTGGGTCATCACCGGGGTGGTGTCGGCGGCGGGCGCGAGGGCGAGCGGCACGGTCATCGCAAGCAGGCTATAGGGTCCTGGCGCGTCCGGACATAGGCGTAAGGATGGCGATCATCCTCAGCCAGCTTCGCCGCCGATATCCCCGGGGTAAGCCCTCTAGGCGGAGAGCAGCTCCTGGCCGATGTAGCGGCCGGGCTGGGCCCCCGGCGGTGCGGCGAACAGGCCCCCGCCCACGTGGGTGACGAACTGGTTCAGCATGTCGAACTTGGACATGCGCTCAAAGATCTTGATAAAGCCGGTGCGCGGATCGCGTTGGTAGCAGACGAACAGCAGCCCCGCGTCCAACTCCATTCCCTGGCGCCACGGCGGCCAGCGCTCGGCCACGAAGCTGACTCCGTTGTCATAGGAATAGGAGCGGCGAAGGATCTGGGCGCCCTCGTTGGTCTCCGGCGCGGCCAGGCGCACATGCGCGTTTTCGGGCGTCAGTGAATTGCCCTCCTTGTCCACCGCGTCGAGCGCCAGGGGCGCGAACTCGCTGTCGCCGCCTAGCGTCGCGCCGGAACGTTTGTGGCGGCCGACCGTCTGCTCCTGGAAGCCGAGCTTCATGGTGTCCCAGTGCTCGAGCGCGATGCGGATAGGCCGGGCGACCATGTAGGTCCCGCCCTTCATCCAACCGCCTTCGTCCCCGACCCAGACCAACTGGTCGAGCGCGCGGGGGTCCTTGGCGGCCACGTTCAGGGTGCCGTCCTTGAAGCCCATCAGGTTGCGGGGCGTCTCGCCCGGCGCATAGCCGGCCAGGAAGCCGTTCTGCACCCAGCGGGTACGGGCGTAGGGCTGGGCGATCCGGGTGAGCTGGCGCACGGCGTGGAAGGCGACCTGCGGCTCGTCCGAGCAGGCCTGGATGCAGAGGTCGCCCCCGGTGCGCTCCGGCACGAGCTGGTCGCCCACGAAGCGGGGCAGGTCGGCAAAAGCCTGCGGCCGCATGCCCGCAAGCCCGTAGCGGTCGTGGCCGTCCTTGCTGAACAAGCCAGGACCGAAGCCGAAGGTCAGGGTGAGGCGGGCCGGCGGAAGGCCCGACACCTCGCCCGAATCGCCGGGCGGCTGGCCGGGGTCCTCGGCGGCGGCGTCCACAGGCTGGCCGGCGGTGAGGCGCGCGGCGGCCAGGGTCCAGGCCTGCATCAGCCTGGCGACGTCGGCCTTGGTCTCCGTGATGAGGTCGAGGGCGGCGAAGTAAACGTGCGCCTGCTGCGACGTGGCGATCCCCTGCTGGTGCGGCCCATGGAAGGGCAGCGTAGCGCTGTCCGGCGCCGCGGTGGGCTTTAGCGGCGCGTGGGTGGAGGGCGCCGGCTTCGCCGAGGCTGCGCCGGCCGCGCCCATGGCGCCGGTGATCCCCGCCGCGCCCGACAGGAAGCGACGGCGGGTCGCCCCGCCGAAGGGACAGCCGCTCATCGAGACGCCCGCATCAGCGTGTTCACGTCGTCTTCCACGTAATAGAAGCCCGAATTGTCGGGCAGCATGGCGATGCCGAACAGGTCCCCGTTGCCGGGCGGCGACTGGGCCTGGTCGTTGTCGATCCACTGGGCGTAGATCTGCTTGCCGGCGACGGGATCGACCTCCACCACCCGGCCGTCCTTGCCGTTGGCGGCGAGCAGGTGGCCCTCCGGCGTCCAGGCCAGGGCCAGCGGCCAGGCGAGCAGGCCGTCCTTGGTGACCTCCTTGCCGACGCCCGCGCTGTCGGTGCGGGTGAGGGCGTCGGGGATGGCGGTGATCACGTTGTCCAGCCCGTCGGTGACGTAGAGGGTGCCGTCGGCCCCCAGGGCTTCGCCGGTGGGGCCGAGCAGGAAGTTGTCCCGGTCGGCCCGCTGGGCGAAGCCGTCGCCCACCACCGTTTCCCCGGCGATCTCCGGCGGCTTGCCGTCGGGGATGGTCAGCTTCACCCGCAGCACGCTCGCCTTCTTGACCACGACGGGCAGCTTGGTCTTGGGATCGACGACGGCCGGGCTTGGAAGGCCTTCTCCGGCCATGCTGACGAACAGGGTCGCTGTCGCGCCATCGTCCTTCACCGCCATGTTGCCCCAGGGGTCGATGACGTGGGCGCCGGACCAGACGCGCACGGGCTTTCCGTCCGGATCGAAGACGATCAGGCAGCCGTCGCCCTTGGTGGCGGTAGTGCCGTCTGTGCTGGGCGTCGAGCCGACGATCACCCATCCGGTCTTCAGCATGGCCATCGAGGTGGTCAGGCCCACGCCACCCGGGCAGCCCGACAGGGTGCGGGGCAGCTTGGCGAACAGGATCGTCTGCTTGGTGGAGGGGCGGTAGAGCACGATGGTGGTGCCCGTGCCCTGAAGGTTCGACAGGTTGTTGAAGTTGTCGACCAGCACGTCGTCCTTCTGAACCCTGCCCGCGCTCACCGGCGCCACCACGATGGCGTAGGGGTTCAGGTCGCCGTTGTCGGTGACGCTGGAGGTCAGGGTGGAGTGCCGGTGGATGGTCTCCAAGTAGCCCTTTGGGGCGGCATGGGCGGCGGCGGCGCCGAGAAGCAGGCCGGCGGCAAGCGCGGCCCCTCCCAGACCGACAACGGTTGACATCGACCTGCTACGATTAACTTTCCTGCTACTTCCTTGCCCGCACTTGTTGCGGGCATCCAGGGCGCGGCGCTCGTACTTGAAGCCTTTGTGCTCCGGACCCCCGAAACAAGTCTGGGCGAGGAGGAGAGCTGAGCGGAGGTCAGGCCGAGCCGCCGCTGGTATGAGACCGCCGACGGCGGCGCGGTCAGAACAGGACATTGGTCCGCACTCCAAAGACGGCTTCATTCTTCACGCGGTTCATGGACTGGTTCGGGTCGGCGATGCCGCCGCCGGGGGTGAAGGTGTACTGGAAGTCCGGCTGTATCTGCCACCATGGGCGGAGCTGATATTGGTAGGTCGCCTCGATGAAGGTCTCGTCGTGGCGGGCCGGGCCATAGATAGTGGGATCGACGGCCTGCGCCACCACCGCGGCGTCGCGGTCGGCGTCGGTCACCACGTGGCTGACCTTGGCGTAGCCTAGGCCGATGGCCAGGGTGTCGTCGGGCCGGTTGGCGACGGGGTCGTGATAGGTCAGGCCCACATTGGCGCTGAAGCTCAGGAAACTTCGATCTGCTTGCGGCGTGCCCATCACCCGAGTGAAGGCGCTGACCGAACGATTGGGGTCCTCCCGCTCGCGCCACAGCATCTGGTCGGCCACGCCGTAGACCGAATACTGCCCGCGGTGGCGGAGCGGCTGGCCATCGCTGAGCGGCGAGGCGAGGGGTACGCCGTGGTCGTCGAAGCGCTCGTCATCGAATTCCTCGGAGTCGTACCAGGCGCCAATCTTGTAGGTGTGGCCGAGCGGCGCGCCGGCGCCCGGCATCACCATCGCGCCAAGCGCGGGGTAGGTGTACTGCAGCTCCACGAAGGTCAGGGTCCCGCCGTTGGTGGGGAAGCTGGTTCCCGACGGGTTCACCTGCTGTGGGTCGCCGGCGTTGGTCTTGACAGGGCTGCCGTTGAACACGCCCACCAGGATGTTCACCGGGTCCACCGGGCGCCAGCGGAAGCGCACCGCCGGCGCGGACAGCGGATAGGCGGGCCCGCCGCCGGGCAGGTCGTAGGACGGCAGGGCCGGCCAGCCGAACATGGTGTTGACGAAGTAGAGCGCGTTGGGGCTGACGATGAACTCCTGGTCGGCGCTGATCAGGCCCACCTTGATGTCGGCCCGGTCCTCGTCGAGGAACTTCTGGTCGTACCAGAGCTCCCACAGCCGCGTTGCCCGGTCGGACTCGATGCCGCTCGCGGTCTGGATGGTGCCGAGATTATCGGCCGACAGGTTGCGGCCGTGGATCTGCAGGGCGCTGACGTTGAACAGGCCGCCATACCAGCCGAAGGCGCGCTGGGTGTTCAGCTGCAGGATGGCCTGGGTCAGGCCGTCGTACTCGGCGCCCTGGCGGATGCCGCCGGTAGCGTTGCCGAGCACCTCGCTGGTCTCCTGGATGGCGAGGGAGACGCCGTACTTGCTGAGCGCGGTGCGCACGCCGAACAGGTCGCCGAGCAGGAAGTTGCCCCGTTGCAGGTTGGACAGGAAGCCGTCGAACCCCTGCGGCGCGCCGCCCGCGGTCTGCTCGGAGCTGACCGGCACCGAAAGGGCCGGAGGGGAGGCTTCGGCTCCACGGGCCGACGCCGCCACAGCGAGCGCCGCCCCGATGAAGCGGACAAGGACATCCCCCGAACTCCTCCGCTTGAAGTCTGATCCTCTCACAATTCACCCCGTCCAAACCCGCTCCAAGAGCGGGCGAGACAGGTCTATATGCGAGTGACTTGCAGACGCAATGAAAATGCGAAGCGATCGCAAAAATTGTCGTTCCGCCTCAGGCGACCTTGCTGAAATCTGGCGCGCGCTTTTCGAGGAATGCGGTGAAGGCCTCCCGCGCTTCAGGCGAGCTGAGCAGCCGGCCGAACACCTCGTTCTCCTGGTTCATTCGCTGCAGCACCTGGTCCGGGTCGGCGCGCATCAGCCGCTTGGACTGCCGCACCGCCTCGGGCGGCTTGGCGGCCAGGCGGCGGGCGAAGTCCAGGGCGGCGGCGTCCACACCGGCCGGCTCCACCACTCGATTCACCAAACCGAAATCCTTGGCGGTCGTCGCGTCCATCGACTCGGCCAACAGCAGCAGCTCTGCGGCGCGCTGGGGGCCGATCCGGGCGGGCAGCAGCATGGAGCTGGCGAACTCGGGCACCAGGCCGAGGTTCACGAACGGCATCTGGAAGCGCGAGCGCGTGCTCGCCACCACCAGGTCGCAGTGGAACAGCAGGGTGGTGCCGATCCCAATCGCCAGGCCGTCGACCGCCGCCACCACCGGCTTCTCGGCCCGGCTGAGCGCCATCATGAAGCGGCGGACAGGCGGCGTCTCCTCCGAGGTCGGCCGGTCGAGGAAGTCTGACAAGTCGTTGCCAGCGGTGAAGGAGCCGCCTTCTCCACCGATGATGATGGCGCGCACACCTGCGTCCGCCTCCGCCGTCAGGATGCCGTCGGCCATGGCGGCATACATTTCGCCAAGGATAGCGTTCTTCTTCTCCGGCCGGTTCAGCCGTACCTCGGCTACGCCGTCGCTCGCGCGGTAGATCACCTTGTCCGACATCGGGTCTCCTCGCCGTCATGGGGCGGTCCTGACGGCTCTTACAACCGAAGACGCGGTATGTAGAGGTCAACAGCCTGACCTACGCCGCGATCCGCTCCGGCACGCGCCGATAGTATTCCAGCGAGCCGTCGTCCAGCCTGCTGAACTTCAGGTCCAGCAGGTCCAGCGCATAGTTCTGGCGCAGTCTCCAGGGCGCCTTAGAGCCCTGCTTGGGGAAGTTGTCGATGGCGCGCTGGACGTAGCCGGAGGTGAAGCTGAGCATGGGCTCCTCTTTTAGGTCCGGGTCGCGCTTGCGGGGCGTCGCCCAGGCATAGCCCCGCCCATCCATGTGGTTCAGCAGGCGGCAGACATAGTCGCAGGTCAGGTCGCACTTCAGGGTCCACGACGCGTTGGTGTAGCCGAAGCAGGAGGCCAGGTTGGGCACGTCGCTGTACATGCAACCCTTGTAGCCCATCGACTGCGAGAACTTGACCGGGGCGCCGTCCACCTGGACCGTCACGCCGCCCAGCAGCTGCAGCCGAAGGCCCGTGGCGGCCACAACGATGTCAGCGTCGAGCACCTTGCCGGACTTCAGCCGCAGGCCCGTCGGCGTGAAGCGGTCGATGTGATCGGTGACCACCTCGACCTTGCCGCTGTTCAGCGCGTCGAACAGGTCCGCGTCCGGAACCAAGCATATGCGCTGGTCCCAAGGGTCGTAGGGCGGGGTGAAGTGGGCGGCGATGTCGTAGTCGGGACCCAGGTGCCCGCGCAGGAAACCCAGCAGCCGCTCGCGCGTCTTGGCGGGGTGCTTGCGCGCAAAGTTGTAGAAGAACATGCCGAGCAGCACGTTGCGCCAGCGGATCAGGCCGTAGGCGAATTTGCCCGGCAAACGCGCGCGCATCTTGTCGGCCCAGGCGTCCACTGAGGGGCGCGAGACCACGTAGGTCGGCGTGCGCTGGAGCATGGTGACGTGGGCGGCGCTCTCCGCCATGGCCGGCGCCAGGGTCACCGCCGTCGCGCCGCTGCCGATCACCACCACGCGCTTGCCGGTATAGTCCAGGTCCATGGGCCACTGCTGGGCGTGGACCAGCCGGCCGCCGAACGTCTCGGCGCCCGGAAAGTCGGGCATGTGGCCGCCGGAATAGTCGTAGTAGCCGGTGCAGGTGAACAGGAAGCCGCAGGTGAACGACACCCGCTCGCCGTCGTTGCGGGAGACCTCGACCGTCCACATCGCGTCGGCCGACGACCAGGCGGAGGAGGTCACCTTGTGGCCGAAGCGGATGTGGCGCTCGATGCCGCCCTCCGCCGCCGTCTCGCGGATGTAGTTGAGGATGGAAGGGCCGTCGGCGATGGCCTTCGCCTCGGTCCAGGGCCGGAAGGCGTAGCCCAGGGTGTACATGTCGCTGTCCGATCGGATGCCTGGATAGCGGAACAGGTCCCAGGTGCCGCCGATGGCGTCGCGCCCCTCGAGAATTGCATAGGTCTTGCCCGCACGCTGGGCCTGCAGGTGGTGGGCCGCGCCGACGCCGGAGAGGCCGGCGCCGATGATGATGACGTCGAAGTGCGTCCCGCTCATGCGTCAGCTCCAAAGGCGCGTTCGGCCATGCTCTCGATGAAGGCGGCCACCCGCTCGGGCTGGGTCAGCGGGATCATGTGCCCTGCACCATCGATGGTCTCGCAGGTCAGGCCAGGAACCTGGTCCGCCATGGGCGCACCATGCACCTGCGCGTCCAGGATGCGGTCGCCCGCACCGAAGATGACGCCGGCGGGCAACTTCAGCGTGGCGTAGCGGGCCTGAAAGCCGGGCAGGTCCTCGTTGGCCGCCACCAGGTCCGTCGATGTCGAGTAGAAGGTCCGCGGGCGCAGGCTGAGCATGCCGCCGCCTCGGGTGGCGAAGTCGTCCGGAACGGGCTCGGGCCCGAACACCGCGCCCAGCACGGCGTCGCGGGTGCGGATCGCCATAGGCGTCGCCAGCGTCCAGGCTGCCAGCCACCTCACCAGGGGCGAGCGGATGTAAAGCCCCGCGAACGCCTTGGGCGGGGTGTCCTGCGGTTGGGTCAGGGGCGAGATCAGCGCCAGCCCGCTTACCGCCTTCGGATGCTGCAGCCCCACCGCCAGGGACAGGGCGCCGCCGAGCGAGTGGCCGACGAGCAGCGGCTTGCCGAGGCCCAACGCGCCAATGAACTTCGCCACCACGTCGGCCTGGGAGCTTAGTCGGGCGGAGGCGCCGGGCGCGCGCCGGGAGTAGCCGGCGCCGGGGCGCTCCATGACCACGATGCGAAAACGGTCCTTCAGCCTGTCGACCAGGGCGTAGGTGAAGTTGCGCATCTGGCCCCCGAGGCCATGCACCATCAGGATCACTGGACCGGAGCCCTCCTCCAGGTAGTGGATGCGGTTGCCGTCGATCTCCACGAAGCGGCCCTGCGGCGGCAGCGCCGCCTCCACCCGCCGCGCCGTCAGCCCCGCGAAACCGGCGAGTCCGGCGCCGAGCGTGCCGACGACGGCCACCCCGCCGAGGAGGACGAGGGGGATCGGCTTCATGCCGTCGCCGCCCGGCCCAGCAGCTTCCAGTAGGATACGGGCGCGAAGTGCTCGGCCGCCACGGCGATCTGGGCGTCGAGGCCGACGATCACCCGGGGCCGCCGCCGCTCGGCCGCCCGCACGATGGCCTCCCCGGCGAGCGTTGGTGAGAGCCGCAGCTTGGACTCGAAGGACCTGACCTGCCGCTCGACCTCGTCCGCCGGCGCTCCCTGCGGCAGGCGGGCGCTGCGGGCGATGGAGGTGGCCACGCCGCCCGGATGCACTACCGTCACGCCGACAGGGCTGCCCTTCAGCTCGTGGCGCAGCGACTCCGAGAAGCCCCGCACGGCGAACTTGCTGGCCACATAGGCGGTCTGGCCCGGCGGCGCGATGATGCCGAAAATGCTGGAGAGGTTGACAAGCCGCGCGTCCGGGCTCCTGCGCAGGGTGGGCAGGAAGGCTCGGGTCATGCGAATCACGCCCCAGAAGTTGATGGAGAACAGCCACTCGAAGTCGGCCGCCGAGACCTGCTCGAACAGGCCGCCGAGCGCTACGCCGGCGTTGTTAACCAGCACATCGACGCCCGGATGATCGGCCAGCACCCGCGCCGGCGCGCCTGCGACCGCCTCGGGATCGGAGACGTCCAGGCAATAGCGGGTTATCCGCACCGCCGAGCCGATCTCCTCGGCTGTCTGGGCTAGGCCGGCCTCGTTCACGTCGGCCAGGGCCAGGTTGCAGCCCCGCCGCGCCAGCGACACCGCAACCGCCCGGCCGATCCCGCCGCCAGCGCCGGTGATCAGGGCGGTGCGGCCGTTCAGCTCCATGCGTCGCGCCATCTCTGATGTCTCCTCTATCCTGTCCGCTGATCCGACTCGTTTGACGTCAAGACGAGCGTCACTCCACGATGGCGCTGTAGACGAGGCTCCTGAGCTGGCCCCTGAAGTTGAAGGTGGTGGAGGGCAGCAGCTGGGTGAGGAAGATCACCACCAGGTCCTGCACCGGGTCGACCCAGAAGGCGGTCGAGGCGGCGCCGCCCCAGAAGTAGTCGCCTTCGCTGGGCGTCCCGGCCCGCACCCCGTCGGTGGTCATGGCGAAGCCCAGGCCGAAGCCCACCCCCAGCGGCGTGGTCTCCGAGAAGCTGTCCAGGGCGAGCTCGGCCAGGGACTGGCCGCCGGCCAGGTGGTTCCTGGTCATGAAGGCCAGGGTGCGCGGGCCGATGATCCGCGTCCCGTCCAGCTCCCCGCCCCGGCGCAGCATCTCGCAGAAACGATGGTAGTCGGCCATGGTCGAGACCAGCCCGCCGCCGCCGGAGAAGAAGACGGGTTCCTGCAGATAGGGGCTCTTCTGCGGGTCGTCCTGCAGCACCGTGGTCTTGTCGGCCCGGCGCGCATAGCAGGCGGCGAAGCGGCTGACGTTCTCCGCCCGTACGTAGAAGCCGGTGTCCACCATGGCGAGAGGACCGAAGATCTCCTCCTGCAGGAAGACGTCGAGCCGCTTGCCGGAGAGGCGTTGGACCAGGGCGCCGATCACGTCGGTGGCCAGGGAATACTGCCACTGCCGGCCCGGCTGGTAGCGCAAGGGCAGCTTGCCGAGCTTGGCGATGAAGGCGTCGAGGTCCTCCTCGCGCTCCATGCGCACCTTCAGCGCCTTGTAGGCGGTGTCGACGGGGTGCCGCGCGGCTGGCGCGCCGAGGGTCTCCAGCAAGGCGCCGTAGGTAAGTCCGGAGGTGTGGCTGAGGATGTCGCGGAAACTCACCGGCCTGTGCGGCGGCTCGGTCTTCATGGTCTCGCCTTCGCCGGAGACCCAGACCTGCTGGCCGCGCCATTCGGGCAGCACCTTGGCGACGGGATCGTCGATCTGGAACAGGCCACGCTCCCAGAGCGACATGAGCGCCACCGAGGCGATCGGCTTGGTCATCGAATAGATGCGGGCCACGGTGTCGTCGGCCCAGGGCTTCGACCGCTCCAGGTCCATGTGGCCGAGGCTGCAGCTGTAGGCGACCTCGCCGTGGCGTGCGACCAGGGCCTGGCACCCGGCGATCTTGCCAGGCTCCACATAGTGGGTCTGCAGAAGCTCGGTGATGCGCTCCAGCCGCGCGGTGGACAGGCCGGCGAGGGTCGCGAATGTCATGGTGGATTCCTTATCGGTCGGCGACCCGGATGGGCGCTTAGACTATCGGCCGGGTATCGCTGTGAACATGCTGGTCAGCAGCGGCTGCACGAACAGATCGGCGACGGTGGTAGCCATGGGCGACCAACGCAACAGCTCCACCGCCGCGTTGATCATGCCGGTGACCAGCTGGGCGGCGATCTCCGGATCGACCGGGCGGGTGAAGCCGTCAGTGACGCCGTCGGCCATCAGGCCTGCGGTCTTCTCGGTCAGCCGGCCAAGCTCCGTCAGCAGCCCCGGGCGCATGGCCTCCACGGCCAGCGACAGGGCGGACAGGCGCAGCAGCGGTCCCTGATCGGAGAGCTGGCGGCGGACCACGCGGTCAGGGCGCAAGGTGGCCGCCGCTTCGAGGATCGCCTCGCGCTTGCGTTCGTAGCGGGAGGTCTGGCCCACCGTGGCGTCTGTCATCGCCCGCGCGGCCTACCGCCGATCCGAAGCGGCGGCAACGTCGGGCGCGGTCGCCCTTCGGATTTGAATGGCCCGTATGGCGCGAGAGCCTTGAGCGGCAACGGCGTTCCGGCCGGTTTGGGGCTTCCAAGATGTTGGAGCCGGTGAGAAAATCACTTGAGAGATGGTGGACGCCCGTTGGCGAGGGGGCCAGAACAGCCTAGGAAACGCGCAACGAGGGCGCGGCCCATGGCCAGCACAGCCTGTTCGGGTGGAGACGACATGACCCAGGCGGCGCTTCTCCAGGTCTCCGCCGGCGCTGACTCGCAGACCGCCTGGCCGGTGGTCACCCTGGCCGAATCGCAGGTGATCCTGACTGCGCCGGGCGCCATGTTTGAGATGGAGCCCTGGGTGCGCGACGGCCTCACCGTCCGGGCCTGGAAGAACGGGCCCAAGACGCTGATGGAGCTGTTCCTGGCGGCCTGCGCCTTCGGAGAGCGGACCTTCCTGGTCAACGGCGACGAGCGGGTCAGCTTCGACGCCTTCGGCCGCGCCGCCATAGCCTTCGCCCATCACCTGATCGGCGCCGGAGTGAAGCCAGGCGACCGGGTGGCGCTGAGCATGCGCAACCTGCCCGAATGGCCGGTAGTCTTCTACGGCGCGGCCCTTGCGGGCGCCGTCGCCACGCCGCTGAACGCCTGGTGGTCGGCGAACGAGCTGGCCTACGGCTTGAAGGACTCCGGCGCGAAGGTCGGGGTCTTCGACGCCGACCGCTACGAGCGCGTGCTTGGGCGGCTGGCCGACTGCGGGCTGGAGCACGTGCTGGTCTGCCGCCGGCCCGAAGCCCACGAGCTGGGCTACGCCACAGACCTGGAACAGTTGATCGGTGCACCTGGGGCTTGGGCCGCCCTGCCCACGATGGCGCCCCCGCTGGTAATGGTGCGGCCCGAGGACGACGCCACCCTGTTCTACACCTCCGGCACCACCGGCGATCCTAAGGGCGTGGCGGCCTGCCATCGGGCGGTGACCACGCCAGTCCTGGCCACGCTCTACTCCCAGGCGCGCAGCTTCGTCCGGCGGGGCGAACCTGTACCCGAAGCCGACCCCACGGTGCAGAAGGCCTATGTCGTGGCCATCCCCTTTTTCCACGTCACCGGCTGCTTCTCGCTCCTGAACATCGCCATGGCCACAGGAACCAAGCTGGTGCTGATGCGCCGCTTCGAGCCCGAGGCCTGCATGGCCCTGATCGAGCAGGAGCGAGCCACCTCCATCGGTGGCGTGCCCACGATCCCCTGGCAGCTGCTCGAGCACCCGGCGCGTTCCAGGTACGACCTGTCCAGCCTGGAGTCGGTGACCTATGGCGGCGCGCCAGCTGCGCCCGAGCTCGTGCGGCGTATGGACGAGGCTTGGCCAACGGCCCAGAGCGGCACCGGCTGGGGCATGACCGAGACCTGCGCCACCTTTACCCACCACTACGGCGAGGACTACGCCCGCCGTCCCGACAGCTGCGGGCCGGCCACACCGGTCGGCGACATGAAGGTGGTGGACGAGGGGGGAAACGCCTTGCCGCCGGGCGGCGTCGGCGAGCTGTGGGTCTATGGCCCGCACGTGGCGCGGGGCTACTGGAATAAGCCCAAGGCCACCGTCAAGACGTTCCAGGACGGCTGGCTGAAGACGGGCGACCTGGCGCGGATCGACGCGGAAGGTTTCTGCTACATCGTCGACCGCATCAAGGACGTCATCATCCGCGGCGGCGAGAACATCTATTCGGTGGAGGTGGAGGACGTGCTCTACACCCACCCCGCCATCATGGACGCAGCGCTGGTGCCCATCGCCCACCGGACGCTCGGCGAGGAGGCGGGCGCGGTGGTGACCCTGAAGCCCGGCGAGAGCGCCGACGAGGCCGAGCTACAGGCCTATGTCCGCGCGCGCCTGGCCGGCTTCAAGACCCCCGTCCGCATCCTGTTTCGCCACGAGCCGCTGCCCCGCAACGCCAACGGCAAAATTTTGAAGCCCGAACTGAAGCGGCTGTTCGAAGCCGCCCCCGACAACGCCTGATCCTTGAAGGCCGCGCCATGAACCTCGACTTCTCTCCGCAAGACATCGCCTTCCGAGACGAGGTCCGCACCTTCATTGAACAGAACTACCCGGCCGAAGTTCGCGCCAAGCAGGACGCGGGAGAGGAGCTGGGCCGCGAGGACTATCTCGCCTGGCACAGGATTTTGGGCACGAAGGGTGGGTGGTCCACTCCCTCTTGGCCGGTGGAGTACGGAGGCCCGGGCTGGACCCCGATCCAGAAGTTCATCTTCGCCGAGGAGAACGCTCGCGCGGGCACCGTACCCATCCTGCCCTTCGGCGTGAACATGGTGGCGCCGGTCATCATGGCCTTCGGGACCCCCGATCAGAAGGCCCGCTTCCTGCCGCCCACCATGATGGGGGAGATGTGGTGGTGCCAGGGCTACTCCGAGCCCGGCGCGGGTTCCGACCTTGCGGGGCTGTCCACCCGCGCCGTGCGCGACGGCGACCACTACGTCGTCAACGGCCAGAAGACCTGGACCACGCTCGCCCAGCATGCCGACTGGGGTTTCTTCCTGGTGCGCACCGATCCGGTCGCCAAGAAGCAGGAGGGCATCAGTTTTCTGCTGCTCGACATGACCTCGCCGGGCGTCACGGTGCGCCCGATCATCACCCTGGACGGCGCGCATGAAGTTAACGAGGTATGGCTGGAGGACGTGCGCGTGCCCGTCGAGCAACGCATCTTCGATGAGAACAAGGGCTGGACCTGCGCCAAGTTCCTGCTCGCCCACGAGCGCACCGGCATCGCCGGCGTCGCCCGCTCCAAGCGCGCCATCGACCGGCTGCACGACATCGCCTCGGAGGAGACGGTGGACGGCTTAGCGCTCGACCAGGATCCCTTCTTCGCCCGCAAGATGGCGGAGTTGGAGATCGAGCTGATGGCCCTGGAATACACCGAACTCCGCGGCCTGGCCCGTGAGGCCGAGGGCAAGCCGCCGGGGCCGGAGTCGAGCCTGCTCAAGATCAAGGGCACCGAGATCCAGCAGCGCGCCACCGAACTGGCCATGGAGGCGGCCGGCCGCTACGCCTCGCCGCACCTGCTGCACAATGCGACCGGCGGCAACGAGGCGCCGGTCGGCCCGCGCTCGGCCCGGGGCGTTGCAGATACCTATTTCAACATGCGTAAGACCTCGATCTATGGCGGCTCCAACGAGATCCAGCGCAACATCATCGCAAAGGCCGTGCTGGGGCTCTGACCCGGCACCTAGGCAGCACAGACCGGACCCTTCATCCATGGACTTCAGCTTCAGCGAAGAGCAGCGCCTGCTTCGCGACTCCCTCCAGGGGTTCCTGCGCAACACCTACGACGCCGATAGCCGCCGCAAGGCCGTGGCGTCGGACGCCGGCTGGCGTCCGGAGATCTGGCGCGCCCTGGCCCAGGACGTGGGCGTCCTCGGCGCCGCGCTACCGGAAGAGCTGGGAGGCCTCGGCGGCGGCCCGGTGGACACCATGGTGGTGATGACCGAACTCGGCCGCGCTCTTGTGGTCGAGCCGTTCCTGGAGACGGTGGTGATCGGCGCCGGCCTGCTGAAGCGTTACGACAGCCCCGCAGCTTGTGCGGCCGTAGAGCAGATCATCGGTGGCGAACTTATCACCGCGCTGGCCTGGGGCGAGCCGACGAGCCGATACGACGTGGCCGACGTCTGCACCACGGCGAAGCGCGAGGGCGAGGGCTGGCGGCTGGACGGCAAGAAGGCCGTGGTCGTCGCCGCACCCTGGGCCTCCAAGCTACTGGTCACTGCGCGCACGGGCGGCGGCCAACGCGAGGCGCAAGGGGTGTCGCTGTTCCTGATCGACAAGGACGCCGCCGGGGTGAGCGCGGTCGACTACCCCACTGTGGACGGGAAGCGCGCCTCTGAGGTCACCTTCGAAGGCGTGTCGCTCGGCGCCGACGCCCTGCTCGGCGAGGAGGGGCAGGCGCTGCCTCACGTGGAGGCGGTGCTGGACGAAGCCCGCGCCGCGCTCTGCGCCGAGGCGGGCGGCGTGCTGAGCGAGCTGGTGCGCCAAACGGTGGAGTACACCAAGCAGCGCAAGCAGTTCGGCCGCCCCATCGCCGACTTCCAGGTGCTGCAGCACCGCATGGTGGACATGTTCATCTCGACCGAACAGTCGCTTTCGATGACGTTCATGGCGACGCTGAAGCTCGACCTCACCGCTGTCGAGCGGGCTGCTGCGGTCTCCGCCGCAAAAGCCTATGTCGGTCGCGCCTGCACCAGCGTCGGCCAGGCGGCGGTGCAGATCCATGGCGGCATCGGGCTGACCGAGGAACTGGCGCTCAGCCACTACTTCAAGCGCGCCACCATGATCGAGCAGGCGCTGGGCTCCTCGGACTTCCACCTGCGGCGGTATCAGGCGCTGAGGGCGGAGCTGCCGGCGGCGGCTTAGGGCCTGTGGAGGATCAGCAGGAGCAGCACCGAAGCGACATTGCTCACTACGAGCCAGCGGATCAGCTTCCTCTCCGTAAGGCGCTTCACCTAAGCATGAGTGTCAAAGGCCATCGCGGTCATCACCGCTCCTCCCGCCGAGATAGCATCCTTGGGCTGTGAAGTTTAGATCACCCTACCCGTCGCGGGAGCCGCCATGCCCTTTGCCAGTACCGACAAGTACATCGCCTCCCGCGACCTGGAGGTCTCGGTCAATGCTGCGGTGAAGCTGCAGCGGCCGCTGCTGGTCAAGGGCGAACCCGGCACCGGCAAGACCGTGCTAGCGCAGGAGGTGGCGGCCGCGCTCGGCATGCCGCTGATCGAGTGGCACATCAAGTCGACCACCAAGGCGCAGCAGGGCCTGTACGAGTACGACGCGGTCTCGCGCCTGCGCGACGGCCAGTTGGGCGACCCTCGCGTGCACGACGTGGCCAACTACATCGTCCATGGCAAGCTGTGGGAGGCCTTCACCAGCGAGACGCCCACGGTGGTGCTGATCGATGAGATCGACAAGGCCGACATCGAGTTCCCCAACGACCTGCTGCTCGAACTCGACCGCATGCAGTTCTACGTCTACGAGACGCGGGAGACCATCGTGGCCCGCCAGCGGCCGGTGGTGATCATCACCTCCAACAATGAGAAGGAGCTGCCGGACGCGTTCCTGCGCCGCTGCTTCTTCCACTACATCCGATTTCCAGACCGGGAGACAATGGAGAAGATCGTCGCCACACATTATCCCGACATCAAGGCTTCGCTGGCGCGGGAAGCGCTAAACGTCTTCTTCAAGATCCGCGAGCTGCCGGGCCTGAAGAAGAAACCCGCAACGTCTGAGCTGCTCGATTGGCTGAAGCTACTGATGATCGAAGACCTGTCGCCGGACGTCCTGCGCAGCGACGACGCCAAGCTGGTCATCCCGCCGCTCCACGGCGCCCTGCTGAAGAACGAGCAGGACATCTCGCTGTTCGAGCGGCTGGTGTTCATGTCTCGCAGGGGATGAGTCCGTGTTCACCGGCTTCATCGAAGGCCTGCGCAAGTCCGGCGTCCCGGTCTCCATCACCGAGCACCTGAGCCTGCTGGGCGCTATGGAAGCGGGCGTGGCGGACTACAGCGTGGAGGACTTCTACTTCCTCGCCCGCTCCGCCCTGGTGAAGGACGAGCGCTGGTTCGACCGCTTCGACCGCGTGTTCGCCCAGCACTTCAAGGGCCTGGAGGCGGTGGCCGGAGAGGACCTGACCGCCGAACTCCCCGAAGAATGGCTGCGCAAGCTGGCCGAGAAGACCCTGAGCCCCGAGGAGATGGCCGCCATCGAGGCCCTGGGCGGCTTCGACAAGCTGATGGAAACGCTGAAGAAACGGCTGGAGGAGCAGAAAGAGCGCCACCAGGGCGGCAGCAAGTGGATCGGGACCGCAGGAACCTCGCCCTTCGGCGCCTACGGCTACAACCCGGAAGGCGTGAGGATCGGCCAGCACGAGAGTCGCCACCGCCGCGCGGTGAAGGTCTGGGACCGGCGGGAGTTCCGCGACCTCGACGACGGGGTGGAGCTGAACACCCGCAGCCTGAAGCTGGCGCTCCGCAAGCTCCGCCGCTTCGCCCGGGAGGGCGCGGCCGAGGAGCTGAACCTGGACGGCACCATCCGCGCCACCGCCGAAAACGCCGGCACGCTGGACCTGAAGTTCGCGCCCGAGCGGCGAAACGCCATGAAGGTGCTGCTGTTCCTCGATGTCGGCGGCTCCATGGACGACCACGTCAAGGCGTCCGAGGAGCTGTTCTCCGCCGCTCGGTCGGAATTCAAGCACCTGGAATACTTCTACTTCCACAACTGCGTCTACGAGGGCGTGTGGAAGTCCAATGCGCGCCGCCGCACTGAGCAGACCCCCACCCTCGAGGTCCTGCGTACCTTTGGGCCGGACTACCGGCTGATCTTCGTGGGCGACGCGGCCATGAGCCCCTACGAGATCGTCCAGCCCGGCGGCGCGGTGGAGCACTGGAACGCGGAGAGCGGTCAAGCCTGGGTCGAGCGGCTCACCGGCCACTTCCGGCGCGTGGCCTGGCTCAACCCTACGCCCGAGCCGGCCTGGAGCTACAGCCAGTCCACCGCGATCCTGCGCCAGCTGCTGGAGCAGCGGATGTATCCGATGACACTGGACGGCCTGGAGCGGATGACGCGAGCGCTCTCCCGTTAGATCGGTTTTCCAACCGCTAAACTATTCTGCCCATCTCCACCCTGCTCCGCTCAGTAGCCGCTGTGCCGCGCCAGCTGGTCCGCGTGGAAATCCGCATCCCCGAACATCTCCGCCAGCACCCGGCCGCGCTTCATGTACAAGCCGATGTCGTACTCGTCTGTCATGCCGATGCCGCCATGCATCTGCACGCCTTCCTGCACCGCCAGCGTGGTGGTCATCCCCGCCATGGCCTTGGCCACCAGCGTCGCGCGCTCGGCGTGCGGGTCGTCGGCGTCGAGCAGCTGCTGGGCCTTGAGCACGGCGGCCCGGGTGACCTCCATCTCGGCATAGAGGTGGGCGGCGCGGTGCTGCAGGGCCTGGAAGCTGCCGATGTGCACGCCGAACTGCTTGCGCGACTTCAGGTAGTCTACCGTCATGGCCAAGGCGGCGGCGCTCACGCCCCCCATCTCGGCCGCCGTCCCAGTGCGGACCACCGCCAGCACCCGGGACAGGGCGGCCCAGCCGCCGTCCACCTCGCCGATCACCGCGTCCGCATCCACCTGCACGCCGTCGAAGGCGAGGCGCGAGGCCAGGCTGGCGTCGGCCAGCCGTTCGGGTGTGGCGGTGAGACCGAGGGCGTCCTTCTCCACGGCGAACAGGGTGATCCCGTTCGGCTCGCCCGCAGCCCCTGCGGTGCGGGCGGCGACGATCAGCAGGTCGGCGACGTGGCCGTGGGCCACGAAGCGCTTGTCGCCGGTCAGCCGAAAGCCGTTGCCGGAACGCTCCGCCTTCAGCGCGGTGCGCAGCGGGCGGTGGTGCGTCCCCTCGTCGATGGCGAGCGCCGCGACCACTTCGCCCGCGACGATCCCCGGCAGCCAGCGCTCGGTCAGAGCCGCTGCGCCGCCCTTCAGGGCGGTGACCGCGCCGACCGAGGTCGACAGGAAGGGCGAGGGGGTCAGGTTGCGGCCGATCTCCTCCAACACGATCCCGGCCTCCACCTGACCGAGGCCGAGGCCGCCGTGCGCCTCCTCCACCAGCATGCCGGTGAAGCCCATCTCGGCGAAGCGGGCCCAGAGATCGCGGGAGAAGCCTGTGAGCTCGGCGGCGTCGCGGAGCCCGCGCATGTGGCCGACGGGCGCCTGCTCGGCGATGAAAGGGCGGGCGGTGTCGGCCAGCATCGCCTGGTCGTCGTTCAGGAACAGAGGCACGTCAGGCTCCGGGCAGCTCGAGGATGCGCTTGGCGATGATGTTGAGCTGCACCTCCGAGGTGCCGCCCTCGATGGAGTTGCCCTTGGTGCGGAGCCACCCTCGTGCCGCCGCCCCGCCGTGCGACGCCTCGCTGTCCCACGCTAGGGCGTCCGAGCCGCCGGCGGCCATGATCAGCTCGTGGCGCGCCTTGTTCAGCTCGGTGCCGTAGTACTTCATCATCGAGGGCTGGGCCGGGTGGGCGCGGCGCGCCTTCAGCTCGTCCATGAAGCGCTCGGACATGGCCTGGAAGGCCATGGCGCGCACCTCGAAGGTGGCGATCCGCGCGCGGAGCCCCGGATCGTCCAGCCGCCCGTCCGGCTCGGCGCCTATGGCGTCAAGCGCGATCTCGGGCAGGCTCTTGTGGCCGCCGCCACCCAGACCCATGCCGGAGATCATCTCCCGCTCGTGGCCGAGCAGGTACTTGGCCACGTCCCAGCCGTGGTTCAGCTCGCCGACGAGGTTGGCCTTGGGCACGTGAACGTCGTCAAAGAAGGTCTCGCAGAAGGGCGAATAGCCCGAGATCAGCAGGATCGGCTTGGTGGAGACGCCGGGGGACTCCATGTCGAACAGCACGAAGCTGATGCCGCCCTGCTTCACCGACTTGTCGGTGCGCACCAGGCAGAAGATCCAGTCCGCCTTGTCGGCGTAGCTGGTCCAGACCTTCTGGCCGTTGACCACGAAGTGGTCGCCGGCGTCCTCCGCCGAGGTCTGCAGACCGGCCAGGTCGGAGCCGGCGCCGGGCTCGGAATAGCCCTGGCACCAGCGGATTTCACCGCGCACGATCTTGGGCAGGTGCTCCTGCTTCTGGGCCTCCGTGCCGTACGTGAGCAGGGCCGGCCCCAGCATGGAGATGCCGAAGGAGTTTAGGGGCGAGCGACAGCCGAGCTTGGCCATTTCCTGGCGCAGCGCCTTGGCTTGCTGTGGGGTCAGCCCGCCGCCGCCGTACTCGGACGGCCAATCCGGCGTCGTCCAGCCGCGCGCCGCCATGCGGTCCAGCCACTGGCGCTGAGGCTCGCTGAGCTGCGCGCGCCGTCCGCCCCAGACCACGTCGGCCTCGGAGCGGAGGGGGCGGCGCATCTCCGGCGGACAGTTGGCTTCCAGCCACGCGCGCGTCTCGGCGCGGAAGGTCTCGATGGCGTCGACGGGCGCGTTCACCTGTTGAACTTCCCGCCTTCGGCCGCCTTGGACTTCAGCAGGGCCGACATGCGGAACGCCTTGTCCATGTGCGGCGCGTGCGTCTCCAGCCCTTCGACCATCTTGGCCAGGCCCACGGTGTCGGCCCAGAACATCGGGCCGCCGGTCCAGGCCGGCCAGCCGTAGCCGTTGAGCCAGACCACGTCGATGTCGCTGGCCCGCTGGGCCATCTTCTCCTCCAGGATCAGGGCGCCCTCGTTGACCATGGGATAGAGCAGCCGCTCCAGGATTTCCTGGTCGCCGATCTCGCGCTGTTCCTCGCCGGACTTGGCGGCGAAGTCGGCGATGATCTGCTGCACCTCGGGCGAGGGGGTGCGGTTGCGCTTCTCGTCGTAGTCGTAGAAGCCGCGGCCGTTCTTCTGGCCGCGCCGGTCGCGCTCGCAGAGCAGGTCGCGGATGCTTCCGCCCTTCGAGGTCTCCTTGTTCCAGCCGAGGTCGAGGCCCGCCAGGTCAGCCATCTGGAACGGACCCATGGGAAAGCCGAAGTCGAGCAGCACCTGGTCCACCCGGTCGAAGGGCGCGCCCTGCAGGATCAGCTTGTTGGCCTCCCGCTGGCGGGGCGTTAGCATGCGGTTGCCGATGAAGCCGTCGCAGACGCCCGCCACCACGGCGATCTTGCCGATCTTTTTGGCCAGCGCCATGCAGGTGGCCAGCACGTCGGGGGCGGTCTTGGCGCCCCGCACGATCTCCAGCAGGCGCATGACGTTGGCGGGCGAGAAGAAGTGCAGCCCGATCACCGACTCCGGCCGCCTGGTCATCGCCGCGATCTCGTCGATGTTCAGGTAGCTGGTGTTCGACGCCAGGATCGCGCCGGGTTTCACGATAGCGTCCAGGCGGCCGAACACCTCCTTCTTCACGTCCATGTTCTCGAACACGGCCTCGATCACCAGGTCGCAGTCGGCCAGGTCGTCGTAGGACAGGGTGGGCTTCAGCTTGCCCATGGCGGCTTCCACCTGGTCGCCGGTCAGGCGGCCGCGCTTGGCGGTGTTCTCGTAGTTCTTGCGGATGACGCCGACGCCGCGGTCCAGCGGCGCCTGCTCGCGCTCCACCATCACCACCTCGATACCGGCGGAGAGGAAGTTCATGCCGATGCCGCCGCCCATGGTGCCGGCGCCCAGCATGCCGACCTTCTTGATGGGGATGAGCTGGATGTCCGGCGCGATGCCGTCGATCTTGGCGGCGGCGCGTTCGGCGAAGAAGTTGTGGCGGAGCGCCGCGGACTGCGTTCCGGTCACCAGCTTGAAGAACAGCTCGCGCTCCTTCTTCAGTCCTTCGGCGAAGGGCAGGTCGACCGCGGCCTTCACAGCCTGGATGCAGGCTTCCGGCGCCTCGAAGCCCTTCAGCCGGCGGGCGTTCTCCTGACGGAAGCGGTCGAACACGCCTGGGTCGGTCCCGGAAATCTTGTCGGTACGCGTGCTGGAAACCGGATGGTCGCTGCGGCCCGCGACCTCATGGGCGAAGGCGATGGCGTCCGCCTCCAGAGAGGCTTCGCCGACGATCTTATCGATCAAGCCGGCGGCTTCGGCTTTCTCGGCGGAGATCGGGTCGCCGGAGACGATCATCGGCAGGGCGGCCTCCACTCCGATCACGCGTGGCAGGCGCTGGGTGCCGCCAGCGCCGGGCAGGAGGCCGAGCTTCACTTCCGGAAGGCCGATCTTGGCGGAGGCGACCGCCACCCGGTAGTGGCAGCCCAGCGCCACCTCCAGGCCGCCGCCGAGCGCCGTGCCATGGATGGCGGCGATCACAGGCTTGGTGGAGGCCTCGATGAGGTCCACCACCTCGGGCAGGCCAGGCTCAACCGGCGGCTTGCCGAATTCGGTGATGTCGGCGCCGGCGAAGAAGGTCTTGCCGTGGCCCACGATCACCACCGCCTTAACGCCGTCATCGGCGGCCGCTGTCTTCATGGCGTCCGCTAGGCCATGGCGGACAGCGGCGCTTAGAGCGTTCACCGGCGGGTTGTCGCTGACAACGACGAGCACATCCCCGTCCTTGTGGGTCGTGATCACCGGCATACTTGTCTCCTGTCAGCAGCGTCGTCGGCAGCCCGTCCAGATCGAGGAACCAGGCGCGCTAGGCTTTAGGTCTTAGGCGACGGCGGGCGCAAGACACCCGCTACCGACAAAAGTGTCTTTTTCTTCTGCGGAGATTATCGCTCCGGCCCATACCTGCTTTTCGAGCCGCAGCGAAGCCTGAGGTTTAGATCAAGTCCCAGACGTCGTCCCGGCCGGAACCCGTTATGCGAAGATCGCCACGCTCTGCATGCCCAGAGCGATCGGCCGGCCGTCGCTGTTCCAGATGGCCATGGACTGACTGCTGACGCCGTCCCTGGCCTGCTCGGCCCGGGCGCGGAGCAGCCACCAGCCGTCGCGGGTAGCGGGCGCCTCGGCCAGGAGGTTCATCATCCAGGTGGCCGAACTCACCGGCCCCGGGGCGGCCATCATGGAC
>CALMGB010000233.1 GCA_937863535.1 uncultured Caulobacteraceae bacterium | reverse complement strand
CGCCCAGTATCTGCCGCGCCCAGTCGGTCAGGGACTTGTATCTGCAGCCGCTCTCGCGAGTCGAGCGCTCGGAGGGGGCCAGCACTGTCAGGAACGGAAGCGCCCACACCCTGTGTGCCCAGTGTGGCGGCACGAGAAGCATCGCCGAGAGCTAGCGCAATCCGCTGGCCTTGACGAAGTGACCGTGACTGGAGCGGGCAGGATCGCGATAGATCCCTCGCGCCTTGATCTTCGCGCCCCAGCGCCGCTCGATCGTGTCGTCCATCCCAATGACGACAGGGCCGCTTACGGCGAACCTCGCCACCAACACTCCAAGCAGAACCTTCGCCACCGCGAGCGCCGACCAGCGGTTACGATTGAGCACTGCATGGTAGCGGGCGAAATCTTTGGCTTGTGCGCGGCCGGTCGCGCCAAGCGCTGAACTCACCGTCCGCCGGTGGGGCGTCAGCAGCGCGTCCGTGACCAACACCCCCACCCGCCGCCAGCACGGGCTGGTGAACAGACCTGAGAAGGGTGAGAGCCAGCCGCCCAGGCGATCCTCCGCCGCTGACAGGCTTCCAATCTCCAGAACGGTTCATCCCGCTCTGCCGAATCCCTCAGCCTCCAATCCGATTCCCCGCGCGTCGAAATGCGCAAAGTCGAGCTTAGGCGCCGTCGGCGTCCTTGGGGCTTTGAGCTGGCTGGCTGCAACAGCCTTTAAAGACGGGGCTGCCTGGATTATCAACCAGCTCGGTTGCGATCCTTACGCATGGCGCAACGACCTCCAAACCGGCGCGATGATCCTGGTAGCTCCTTACCTGATTGGCCGCTTCCTGCCGATTGTGGCTGCGACGATGCCGCCGAACCTGCTCGGCGATAATTCAAACTGAGACACTACCCGCCAGGGCGCAAGATCGTGCAAGGACATGGCTGATGATGGATGGGCAAGGATCTCCGCCCGCAGAGCCGCTCGCGTCGCCGAGCGCGCTCGCCAAGCCTGCGGGACTTTCGGTCTGCCTGTTCTGCGGGTCATCCGATGCAGCCGATCCGGCCTTCCTCAAGGCGGCGGCCGAGTTCGGCCGTATCTTGGCTAGGGATGGCGTGCGGCTGGTCTATGGCGGCGGCGGGATCGGGCTGATGGGCGCGGCCGCCAAGGCGTCCCATGCAGAAGGAGGCAAGGTGCTGGGCGTCATCCCGGCTTTCCTCTGCACCCGCGAGGTCGTCTACGACGTGGAGACGGTGACGGTCGCCACCATGCATGACCGCAAGCGCGTCATGTTCGAACAGTCCGACGCCTTTGCGGTCTTTCCGGGCGGCGTCGGAACGCTGGAGGAGGTGGTGGAACTGCTGTCCTGGCGGCGGTTGAACCTGCACCGCAAGCCTATCGTTTTCCTGGACCAGGATGGATTCTGGCAACCTTTCTTCGCCCTCATCCAGCACACGGTCGACGCGCGGGTGACGCCGGACTGGGCTATGCAGATGTGGCACACCGCAAGCCGAGTTGAAGACGTACTACCGCTCATCCGGATCGAGCTCGCGCAATCGATCGAGCCCGTCCGGGCTGCAGACACCGCCGGGCGAATTTAGGCCGCCGGCAGGTCAAGGCAGCGGGGGGAAGCCGACGCCAGTGCGAATCGCGGCGGCCTTGGCGATCGCGGCTGGCGCGCAGGCCTTCCAATAAGCGCCATCTAATCCGCAGCCCGCCTGCCGCCGCTTGGCCGCGTGAGCCAGCATACGGGCGTGATCCGAACGCAGACGGCCCGAGGAGGGCCTTGCCGGGCAAGCACCAAGCATGGCGCCGATTGGCGTGGTGGAGGAGGCGCCCCTAAGGGCCGGCGTCCAATGCAGCATTACAAGTCCCCTGGCTGTCGCCCCTGATTCACAGGTCTTAAGCTCGGAGCCGGATGCGCGTTTCTGCCATCCCTAACGTTTTGTAAACGCTAGGGACGTAAGCGGGTTCCAGGCGCTCGCGCAAGCCATTCGCTGAGGCTTCAGCGCCGTCGCGAGCGAAAATCACCCTGTCGAGCTTGTTTTCGCCGCCTTGTTGAGCAAATCCGCCGCCATGGCTTGCCCAAAAACCCTGCCGCCACAGGCGAGTTATGCCGCAACCGCTGCAGGCGAAGTTATGCCGCACTGGTGTGTCCGCATTGCAAAGATTACCTCTCCGCGCGAAGTGACCGGCAAGGGATCGGCCTGACGTGTTCGCACTCCTAGGTCCGGGCCTGCTCATCCTGGCTTTGGCCGGCGCGGGTTTCGCCGTGGTCTCCGCCCGGCTCGCCTTTGCCCATATCACCGCTCCTCGGCGCCCCGTTCCCGCCGCGCTAGCGCCCGCCGTCACTCTCCTGAAGCCCCTGCACGGGGTTGAGGACGGGTTGCGGGAGAACCTGGAAAGCTTCTGCAACCAGGATTATGCCGGACCGATCCAGATCGTCTTCGGGGTGCATGACGACGCCGACGAGGCCATCACGGTGGTCCGCCGGTTGCAGCGGGCCTATCCGCACCTCGACATCAGCCTGGTGGTGGACAGCCGTATTTACGGGGAAAACCGCAAGGTTTCCAACTTGGTGAACATGGCGCGCGCGGTCTCCAATGAGATCATCGTCATGTCCGACAGCGACATCCGGGTGGAGCGCGACTACCTGGACCATGTGGTGCAACGGCTGCATCGTCCGGGCGTCGGCTTCGTCACTTGCCTCTATACCGGCGAGGCGTCCCGCGGCGTTTGGTCGGACTTGTCGGCGCTTGGCGTCAACTACCAATTTCTGCCCAACGTGGTCATGGGCCTGCGGCTCGACATGGCCGAGCCCTGCTTCGGAGCTACGGTGGCCTTCAAGCGCCATGTGCTGGCCGAGATCGGCGGGTTCGAGGTGCTGAACAACCAGCTCGCCGACGACTACGACCTGGGCCGCGCCATCCGAGCGGCGGGCTACACGGGCGACGTGGCGTCCACCCCGGTCGCCCACCAATGCGCCGAGACCAACCTGGCCGAGCTGTGGCGCCACGAGATGCGCTGGTCGCGCACAATCCGCATGATCGATCCGGCCGGCTTCTTCGGGCATGGCTTCACCTACGCCACGGCGTGGGCGTTGCTTGGATGCCTCTGTTGCGGGTTCAGCACGTTCGGGGTCGCCACGCTGCTGGCGGTTATGGCGGCGCGCCTCTATGTGGTGCACTGTGTGGATGCGGCGACGGGTGCGCGCGCGCGGAACCTGTGGCTGCTGCCGGTCCGCGACGTCTTCTCCTTCGCCGTATTCGTATGCGCTTCCTTTGGTAAGACGGTCGTCTGGCGAGGCCGTCGCTACAATGTGGATCGGGCTGGCGCCCTAAGCCCGGTGGACTTGAGCCCTGCCGAGTGGGCCCCCGCCCAGGAGTTCTCCCATGCTTCGCACCCTGTTCATGCAGGCGCCTTCCTTCGACGGCTTCGACGGGGGCGCGGGCTCGCGCTATCAGGCCAAGCGCGAGATCAAATCCTTCTGGTATCCGACCTGGCTCGCCCAACCGGCGGCTTTAGTCGAGACCAGCCGGCTGATCGACGCCCCGCCGCATAAGACCTCGCTGGCCGAGGTCCTGCCGCTGGCCAGGCAGAACGACCTCCTGGTCCTGCACACCTCCGTCCCCTCTTTCAAGAGCGACGTGAAGGTGGCTGAGGCCATGAAGGCCGAGAACCCCGACCTGAAGATCGGCATGATCGGCGCCAAGGTGGCCGTGGATGCCGACGGCAGCCTGAAGACCGGCGAGGTCATCGACTTCGTGGCCAGGAACGAGTTCGACTTCACCATCAAGGAAGTGGCCGACGGCCACAGCTGGTCCTCCATCAAGGGCCTGAGCTACCGCACCGAGGCCGGCGCCATCGTGCACAACGAGGATCGCGCCATCCTGCACGACATGGACAGCCTGCCCTGGGTCACGCCCATCTACCAGCGTGACCTGAAGATCGAGAACTACTTCATCGGCTATCTGAAGCACCCCTACATCTCGATCTACAGCGGGCGGGGCTGCAAGAGCCGCTGCACCTTCTGCCTCTGGCCCCAGACGGTGGGGGGCCATGTCTATCGCACCCGCTCGGTGGAAAACGTCGTCGAGGAGATCGCCTGGTCCAAGAAGGCCTTCCCCCAGGTCAAGGAGTTCTTCTTCGACGACGACACCTTCACCGATGACCTGCCCCGCGCCGAGGCGATTGCGAAGGGCCTGGGCAAGCTCGGCGTCACCTGGTCCTGCAACGCCAAGGCCAACGTGCCCAGGAAGTCACTGGAGGTGTTCAAGGAGAACGGCCTGCGCCTGCTGCTCGTCGGCTACGAGAGCGGCAACCAGCAAATTCTGTACAACATCAAGAAGGGCATGCGGATCGAGGTGGCGGAGCGCTTCACCAAGGACTGCCACGACCTCGGCATCGCCATCCACGGCACCTTCATCATGGGCCTGCCGGGGGAGAGCGAGGAGACCATACGGGAGACCATCGAGTGGGCGCGCAAGATAAACCCGCATACCATTCAGGTGTCGCTGGCCGCGCCCTACCCCGGCACCTTCCTCTACAAGCAGGCCATCGAGAACGGCTGGCTCGACGCCGAGCACGCCGAGTTGGTGGACGACAACGGGGTGCAGATCGCGCCCCTGCACTATCCCAACCTTAGCCACGAGCGCATCTTCGAAAACGTGGAGACCTTCTACAAGGCCTTCTATTTCCGCCCGAAGAAGATCGCTTCCATCGTCGGCGAGATGCTCACCAGCCCGGACATGATGAAGCGGCGCCTGCGCGAAGGCGTCGAGTTCCGCGAGTTTTTGAAGGACCGCAAGGGCGCTGGCGCCACCGTCGACGCGTAACTTCTCGCCCATGAAGCGGCTGATCCTGACCGCCGACGACTTCGGCGCGGCGGTCCAGGTCAACGAGGCGGTGGAGACGGCCCACACCGACGGCGCGCTCACCGCCGCCAGTCTGATGGTGGGCGGGGGCGCCCTAGCAGACGCCGTGTCGCGCGCCCGTCGCCTGCCGCGGCTAAGAACGGGGCTCCACGTCGTCCTGATCGAGGGTCGTCCCGTGTCGCCACCCTCCGAGCTTCCCGACCTGGTCGGCCGCGACGGCCTGTTCCGCCGCGACATGGTCGCCTGCGCAGTGGATATCTTCTTCAAGCCCGCCGCCCGTCGCCAACTGCTGGCCGAGGTCGGCGCCCAGTTCGAGGCCTATGCCGCCACGGGTCTGGCGCTCGACCACGTCAACACCCACAAGCATTTTCACCTGCATCCCACAATTGCGGGCGCCATCTTGAAGGTCGGCCGGCGGTTCGGCATGGACGCCATGCGCGTGCCGGCCGAGCCGCGCCGGGTGCTGCTGGCGGCCGAACCTGGCGCCGAGGTCGCGCCAGCCTACGTCACCGCGCCGTGGTCGGAACTGGTGCGGTTACGCCTGAAGCGCGCCGGGGTGCGTACCGCGGACCATGTCTTTGGTCTGCATTGGTCGGGCGCAGTGACGGCGTCTCGCCTGCGCGGCCTGATCGACCACCTGCCGGACGGGTCGACCGAGATCTACCTGCACCCGGCCACCGTTGACGGCTTCGAAGGCTCGGCCGACGGCTATCGATACGTGGAGGAGTTCGCCGCCTTGACCGATGCCGGGGTACGCCAGGCGATCGACACCAGCGGCGCGATCTTGGGCGGCTTCAGCGACTTTCGCGAGACACCACCAGACCCAAACCTGAAGCCCGACTACTCCGATCGCTTTCACCTGGCTGGCTACAACCGGATCCAGCAGGAAGAAGCTTACAAGAACTACCAGAGCTGGATTGCACCGAACACCCCGCGGG
>CALMGB010000232.1 GCA_937863535.1 uncultured Caulobacteraceae bacterium | reverse complement strand
CGTTGAATCAGCGTTCGTGCAAACCCGCTACCCGCTTATGAGATCATGACCTAGCGGATCGCCTTGGCCAGCGACGACTGGGTCGAGAGCTGGGGCAAGGCCGTGTCCAGCACGCGCTTGAGCTCCTCCATGATGGGCGCGGTCCTGGCCTGTCGCACCGCCTGCCGATGCGGCGCGCTGCTCCCGCGGATATCCGCCTCCACCGCATAGATCCGGGCGAACCGCTCGATCACGTCATGCGCCAAAGGCGAGGGCGCCGTCTTGTAGGCGTCGGTGAACTTGCGACGAGCGTGCGCCAGACAATAGGCCAGCCGGATCGGTCCGGGCGAGCGGCCGGGTTTGGCCAGCTGCGTGTAGGCGCTGTAGGCGTCCACCTGCACCACGCCCTGGTAGTCGGCGAGCTGGCTCCTGATCTCGCGATGGCTGCGCGTCTTGGCGAAGATGTAGACGACCGCCGGCGGCGCAGGACCGCACCAGGGCCGGTCGTCCACCGCATGGGCCCAGAACTGGTGGATGCGCGCCTTCCTGGACCCGCGTTCCAGGACCGGCATCCGCGTCTCGTCGCAGAAGATCCTGGGATGGGGGTGCATCTCGCGGAGCTGCAGCTCGTAGAGCGGCTTCAGCCACCAGGCGACCCGCTTCACCCACAGCGCCAGGGTTCCGCGGTCGAGCTTGACGCCATGGCCGGCCAGCATCTGCACCTGCCGGTGCAGCGGCATGTGCCAGGCGAACTTCCAGACGATGACGTTGGCGACCAGCGCCGTGGTCGCCATGCCGCCGTCGAGCACCCGCGGGCGCGCCGGCGCCTGCACCACACACCGTCCTGGCAGCTGCGGCAGGCGTACTTAGGCCGCACGGTCCGAAGCACCCGGAGGTAAGCCGGCACACCGTCCAGCGCCTCGAACACGTCCTGCCCGATCCGATGCAGACGACCTGCGCAGCAGGCGCACTCGGTGCTGGCCGGCTCGATCACCTCCTCGACACGCGGCAGGTGCTTGGGAAGGTGGCCGATGTTGCGGCTGGCCTTGCGACGGGGCGGGCGAGAGGCCGGAGCCGCCGTCCCTTGATCATCGTTGGCCGGAGCGGGCGTCGCACCCGTTTCCAGATCGCCCAAGTCGAGCACGCCCTGGCTCGCCAGCACCACGCCGCCGCGCTCGGAGCGCGGGCCATGAATCAGTGCGTTCAGCGTCTTCAGCGAGGTCTTCAGCCGCTCGATTTCGGCGTCGCGCTCGAGCACCATCGCGATGAGCAGATCAGGGTCTCGAGACAGGTCCTGCGGCCGAAGCGACATGGCGCAAGATACCCCGAAATTGTCATTTTCCCAAGTAGAACAAGGAACTTCAGCCCACCAGCGTCGGCCTTTTCACCTCCGGCAGCGCCACCCTTGACCAGTCCAGGCCGTCGAGCAGAAGCGCCATCTTCGCCGCCGACAGCCGCACCGCCCCGTTCTCCACCGGCGGCCAGGTGAAGCGTCCGACCTCCAGCCATTTGGTCACCAGGACCATGCCGCTGCCGTCGAAGGTCAGCATCTTCAAACGGTCATTCCGCTTCGAGCGGAACACGAACAGGTGGCCGCAGTAGGGGTCCGCCTTGAGCGTCTCGGCCACGAGCGCCGCCAACCCGTTCACCCCCTTGCGGACCCGAAGGGCGGCGAAGCCAACTCCACCGGTTGGGTCGCCACGAGGATCTTCAGATCCACATGCAGCGCGATCACGCCTCGCGCACAGCGGAGATCACCACCCGCAGGCTCGCCGCGTCCACCGGGCCGCGAACACGCACGCAGGCGCTTCCAAGATCGATCTCGATCAGCGACGCCGTCGCCGATCGTCTGGACGGCGGCGGCTCCTCGACCGGCAGAACCGGTACGAAGCTAGGCGCAGCGTCCTCGGGGCGCTCGCGCGCCAAGCGCCGCCAATGATGCAGCAGGCCAAGGCTCATCCCGTGCCGCCGCGCCACGTCCGACACGTTGGCGCCGGGCGCGAAGCTCTCCGCGGTGATCTGCGCCTTCTCCGCTGCAGCCCAGCGCCGACGTCGTTCCACGCCGCTGATCACCTCCACGCGGCGACCCCTGCGCACCTCGATATGGACCTGCTGGGGTTCAGGACGCGCCTCGCCCTCGTCGCCGTCTTGATCCGACATCTCTTTCCCGCACCCGCTGCAATCAGTCAGGCGCTCATCATCGGCTCTCGCGCGTGGCCGCGATACGTGGGACCGTCGTGCCGGTTACCCTTGAACTGTCGGCCCGTCCAGGCCTTCTCGTCCAGCTTGGCGAGCGTGATGCCGCCTTTACCATCACAGCCGGAGAAGCCCTGGCCGCCGAAGGCGCTGGGTTCGTGGGGACCTGCATGCGGTCATCGTCGTCGCTGCCGCCGGCTCGCTCCTCCGAGGCCGCTGGAGCATGACCGGCTGCCGTTGACGGGACTGCGGGAAAGCCACGAGTCTAGCCCGTGCTGAGGCGCGAGTCTTCGCGCCACGTTGTTCTTCCGCTTGACATTCAGTCCAGCGGCGGCGGACTCCTCGCGCTTGGCATCGCCGGCTCAGCCTGCAGGAGGCTGGAAGCTGCGCCGGCGAAGCTGCTGGCCCTGAGAAGTCCGCGGACCGGCCCCTGATCACGTCAACGCGCTCGAAGCGCTCTAACCCCCCTTTGGGTTTCGCCTGCCCCCGCTGCGGCCGGTTCGTCATCGCATCTCACCACTCTTGCGTCTACGGCTCCGATCCCGCGGTGGGAACGTCGCCGATCTCTCAGGCCGCCGTCGGCGGCGCATAGACCTCCTTGCGCGCCATCAGCACCCAGGCGGTGCGTGCGGTCTTGTTCGCCAAGGCGACGGCGGCGGCTTTCGGCTTCTTCCGCTCCAGTAAGCCCTTGATCCAGGCGCCGCCTGAGCTTCGCTGCCGCGCCATGCGCAGGACTGCTGTCGCCCGACCACCAGCAGCCTTCGCAGATAGCCATCGCCCATCTTGCTGATGCCAACCTGGCGTTCCTTGCCGCCGCTGCTGTGGGCGCTTGGGGTAAGTCCGAGCCAGGCGGCGAACTGGCGGCCGGAGCGGAACAGGCTGGGGTCGGGCGCATTCGCGGCCGTGGCGCTGGCCGTGATCAGACCTATGCCGGGGATGGTTGCGAGCCGGCGGCTCGTCTCATCCTGCCGATGCCAGCTAAGGATACAGCGCTCCAGGCTCTCGATCTCCGCGCCGAGCGCCTCCAGTTGACTGGCCAAGCCGCGAAGGGCGGCCTGCGCCAGTTCCGGAAGGCGGTCACGCTCCAGGATGATGGAGCGCACGCCACCTGAACACCCGCGAAGCCTGGGGATCGACGATAGCGAAATCTCCCAGATAACCGCGGAGCGCGTTGACCAGCATGGTCCGCTGGCGCACCAGGAGATCGCGGGTTTTATGAAGCATAAACACTGCCTGCTGCGCCGTCGTCTCCACTGCGACGAAGCGCATGGTTTGACAGCTCACCGCCTCGGCAATCGCCTCCGCATCTGCAGCGTCGGTCTTGCCCGCTTTACATAGGCCTTCACGTAGGCCGGCGGCATCAGCCGAACCTCGTGGCCCAGAGCAGCTATCTCTCGTGCCCAGTGATGAGCCGAGGCACAGGCCTCGATCCCGACAAGGCACAGCGTAAGCCCCTCGAAGAAGCTCAGCACCTGAGCCCGCCACAGCTGCTTTCAAACAACCACCAGGCCGCCCGCAGCCACGCCGTGGACCTGGAACACGTTCTTCACCAAATCTAACCCGACGACCGCAACCTCTTGCATCTTCCACTCGACATGACCTCCCTCGGCGCCACCCCAGCAAGCCCGGTTAGGTGGAGGTCGTCCACACCATCACGTCAGTCGCTGTACGCTTGAACGCTGACCTGAAGGCCAAGTACGAAAGCCTGGGAGCGGCTGACAAAGCTCCAAAGTTGGCGCCCACCGCCATCATTCGAAAGCCCATCATCCTGGCAAACGCGCTCCTGCGTGATGGCCGCGCGTGGGCGCTAAACTCGCTTGATCAAGTCGGATGCTCTAGCGCTGCCTAGAGCTTTGCGGCCGCCTTGTCACGCCTCCGATAGCTGCTCTCGCAATGGCGATTTATGTAATGACAGTTTGTAGGTCTGCTAAGATTTCGAGTAGGCTGCAACGAAAAATGTGAGCATGATAGGTGACATGAACCAGAGATTTAGGGACTGGCTTGAGGGTGTTCGAGCTTACATCGCCTTCCTGTTTGGTAGTGGGCCTGACGAGCGATAGCCGAACCCTTACGCCCGGACAGTTGGGTCGCAGAGCACTAGAACGGTTTTCGCGCGTGTGGTGTCGTTTAGGGATTTTCGGCGGGCCTGATCTGATTCAGGGCGTGGGTTGGCTAGGAGGCCGGCCCGCATGCCCAAGCTGCTGTCCTACGACCTTCGCGCCCGCGTGCTGGCTGCGGTGGATGCGGGTCTCTCCTGCCGCCGGACGGCGGAACGCTTCGGGGTGAGCCCGTCCAGTGCGATCCGTTGGAAGGCCCCGTGTCGCTCGGGCGGGGATGTCCGTTCCAAGCCCTCCGGTGGCGACCGGCTGTCCCATCGCACCGAGGCGCACGCAGGGCTGATCCGGGCGGCGCTGGCGGAGCCCCCCGACATCACCCTGCCGGAGCTTAAGTCGCGGCTGGCTGGCAGGGCGCTTCTACCAGCGTGGCGTCGCTCTGGCGCTACTTCCGCCGTCACAAGATCACCCTTGCAGACGGGGCGGGCCATACGTTCCTTAGGATGTCCCGCTCCATCCGAAGCCGGTCGTTCTCCCGCCTCAGCCGGGTGTTCTCACCGATCAGGTCAGACGGCGACGGGGTTGGCGCTTGCGTGTTGGAGCGCCTCGCCGTCCACGTCGCCTGCATCTCGAACTGCATCATCCATCGCCGCAGCACCGTCTCGTGCAGCCCCAGCTCAATCGCCACCGCACCAGCCGAAAGCCCGCTGGTCCCACCCGGTCAACCGCCTCCCGCTTGAACGACCCCGGAAAAAGCCGGCGCTTCACCGCACTCACCAGACACTCCCCTCCAGCTCCGAAAGGCTAGCATGGGTGTCTACCTAACCAAGGGAGGATCAACCTCTCGGTTAATGTCTAAAAGGCTTTGCTAGGCGCTGCGTCTCCGATGTCCTCGCTTCGGAGAGATTGGCTCGCGTGCGTTACGCCTGAGAGTTTCACCTTCGGATCGTCGAGGAACCTAGCGCCATCACAGCGGACTGAGCGTCGCCCAGATCCGTTAACAAATTGTGACGTGACCCCTAAAACTCCTCCACGGTTAAGGAGAGTCCGGCCCAACGAAGGGACGGACGG
>CALMGB010000231.1 GCA_937863535.1 uncultured Caulobacteraceae bacterium | reverse complement strand
GCCATCAACACGGCCCGCATGGCCATCCTAGGTCTCGCCTCCGTCGCGGGGATTTGCTGCATGGTCGTGCTGTCGAAGGGCTTGGCGGGCGCCAAGCCGCCGCCGCCCGTCGCCGTCGCCCCGATCGCCCCGCCTGCGCCGACGGTGCGGGTGCTGGTCGCCAAGCATGACCTGGCGGTGGGCCAGACGGTCGCAGTCACCGACATGGGCTGGCAGTCCTGGCCCGCCGACGGGCTGAACCCGGCCTATGTCACTGACGGCGCCGCCAGGACCGTCTCGCAAGGTCAGTTCGGCAAGGCCGCCGGCGCCCTGAAAACCGCGGCGTCCGACGCGGTGAACAACCCGGCGGAGGGCAGGGGCTCCCTGTTCCTGGGCGCTATCGTGCGCCAGGCCATCACCGCCAACGAGCCCCTGATCGCCTCCAAGGTGGTGCGCGCCGGCGCCTCGGGCGTCATGGCCGTGACCCTCGACCAGGGCATGCGCGCGGTGGCCCTGCCGCTCACCGCCGAGAACGCCGCAGGCGGCTTCATTCTGCCCGGCGACCATGTGGACGTGCTGCTGACCCGTCAGGTGGATAGCGCCACGGTCGCCACGGCCTCGACCACCACCCACGGCTTCGTCACCAGCACCGTCATGCGCAATGTGCGGGTCCTGGCCATCGACCAGAACATGGCCGCGCAGAAAACCGCGTCCGCTGTAGGCGCCACCGCCACGGTGGAGGCCACGCCCAAGCAGGCCGAGTACCTGGTGCTCGCCAAGGCGTCCGGCACCCTGACGCTGGCGCTCCGCTCCTATGCCGACGCCGCGGGCGGGGCGGAGGTCGGTGCGGTGAACCACGAGGCGTCCGGCGCCACGATCCGGGTGTTCCGCAACTCAGCTCCCACGCCGGTGGTGACCCAATGACGCCTGAGATCAAGCCGCTGAAGCCCGCAGGGTTCGGGAGCGCCCCGCTGCGCACCGCGCTGGCTCACATGACCGGCCTGGCGCTGGTCTCTGCCGTGCTGCTGGCCGGCGGGAGCCGCGCCCACGCGCAATCCGCCCACGCCTGGCCGGGCCTGAGGGGCGCGCCGGACGGCGAGACGGTCAAGGTCAGCCTGGGCGGGGCAGGCAGCCCCACCCGCAACCTGTCGCTGCCCAAGGGCAAGTCGGCGGTGATCGAGCTGCCTGTGGACGCCCGCGACGTGATGGTGTCCGATCCCAAGGTGGCCGACGTGGTGCTCTCCACCCCGCGCCGCATCTACGTGCTCGGCCAGACCGGCGGGGCGACCGACGCCACCTTCGTGGACGGCATGGGCCGCCAGATCCTGCGGCTGAACATCCGGGTGGACAACGACACCTCCGCGGTCGCCGAGACGCTGAACCACATCCTGCCCGGCTCCTCCCTCCATGTGGAGGCGGTGAACGACCGGCTGATCCTGAGCGGGGAGGCGGCCAACGCCTCCGACGCCGACAAGGCCATGCGTGTCGCCCAGAGCTTCGTGGACAAGCCCGAGCAGGTCCTGAACATGATCTCGGTGGCCGGCCCTGAGCAGGTCATGCTCAAGGTCCGCATCATCGAAGTGAATCGCCAGGTCATTAAGCAGCTCGGCGTCAGCCTTCAGGCCCTGGTGGCCCAACTCGACACCCGCGCCAGTCAGTTCTCTGCGGCCACCCAGGCGGTCTACGGCGTGAACGGCTCGGCGCTCGGCGGCCTGACCGCCTCCTACCAGACCTTCTTCAACCAGCTATCCAACGGCAACTACGGCACTAGCGCCGAAGGCGTGCTGCAGGCTTTCGAGCAGACCAACCTGGTACGCACCCTGGCCGAACCCAACCTGACCGCGGTGTCCGGCGAGAGCGCCAAGTTCCTCGCCGGCGGCGAATTCCCGGTGCCGGTGTCCGAAGACAACAACGGCCGCGTCACCGTGGAGTTCAAGCAGTTCGGCGTGGGCCTGGGTTTCACCCCGGTGGTGCTCTCCAGCGGCCGCATCTCGCTGAAGCTGTCCACCGAATACTCGGAACTGACCAACATCGGCGGCTTCTCACTGAGCAGCGGCACCTCCTCCACCAGCACCGCCTCGACAACGTCCAGCTCCGGCACAGCCACGACCGGCCAGGGCATCACCCTGTCGGTGCCGGGCCTGACCGTGCGCCGCGCCGAGACGACGGTGGAGCTGCCGTCGGGCGGCGCGATGATGATCGCGGGCCTGCTGGAGTCCACCAACAAGCAGTCGATCTCCGGCCTGCCGGGACTGAACAGCCTGCCGGTGCTCGGCGCCCTGTTCCGCTCGCGCGACTACCTCCAGGGAGAGAGCGAGCTGGTGATCATCGTCACGCCTTACTTGGTCAAGCCCACCCGGCCTGACCTGATCCAGACTCCCGCGGATGGCCTCCAGATCGCCGACGACGCCTCCTCCTACCTTCTCGGCAAGCTGAACCAAGGGTTCGACCGGCCCGCGGCGCCTCTGCCCGGCAAGAGCTATCAGGGACCCTTCGGCTATGTCGTGCAATAAGGCGATGACCCGCAGCTCCGCTCTCGCGGCGATCCTGGCGGCTGCTGCTGCTGCTCTGGCAGGCTGCGCGGCCGACACCAACCCGCAGAGCCTGGCTCTCACCCCCACCGAACACTATGGCCTGACCGTCACCAGCCACCCGGAACAGATCGCCATCGGCCTGCACCGGAGCGGCCTGTCGAACACCCAGAAGGCCGCGCTCGCCCAGTTCGTCAGCCAATGGCGCGACGACGGCGGCGGCCCGGTCAGCGTGCGCGCGCCGTCCGACTGCGCCGATCCGGCCCTGGCGCGCCACATGTCGGACCAGGCGACCGCCTACCTGGTCCAGCTCGGTGTGCCGCGGGAGCGGCTGCAGGCGAGCGGCTACGCCTCCCACCGCGCGCCCGGCGCGCCGATCCTGGCCAGCTACGACCGCTTCGAGGCTCAGGGGCCGAACTGCAGCGGCGGCTGGTCTGACCTGACCAGGACGGCCCACAACTCCACGTACGGCAAGTTCGGCTGTGCGGTGACCGCCAACTTCGCCGCCGAGATCGCCAACCCGCGCGACCTGATCGCGCCTGCGGTGATGACGCCCGGCGACAACGTCCGCCGCGCCACAATCCTCGACAAGTACCGCCACGGCGACGTCACCTCATCCGCCAAGGACGACCAAGCGGACGGCAAGACCTCCAGCTCACAATGACGATGAACTCAGTCTTCAAACGGGGAGGGGCAATATGATGAGGTCCGCCCAGGCCGAGTTCGAGGACTCGCTGTCAGGCTTCGACGCCGACGACGAGTTCGCCATGCCGGCCGCCCTGTCCGTGACGCCGGATGACGAAAGCGATTCCCCGCTGCTGCCGACGCCCCGCCTGCAGGCGGTGAGCGACACGACCGTTGCGCCGGAGAGTGCGCCCAACCCCGTCGGCGCCCTGCTCACCAACGCGGAAGCCGCACTCGGCGAAGTCACGGTGCCGCGCATCAGCATCCACGTCTTCTGTCAGCGCGCCGAGACCACCGCCATCGCCGAACAGGTGGGCGCGGACCGAAGGCTGGCCCGCGCCGCGACGGTGGTCCGCTCCGGCGGCCTGGCCGAAGCCCTGGCGCTGTACCAGAACCAGCCCACCCCTTCCCTGGTGATCGCCGAGAGCGCGGACGACGCCGCAGTCCTGCTGGGCCAGCTCGATCAGTTGGCGGAGGTCTGCGACCCCGGCACCAAGGTCGTGGTGATCGGCACCCACAACGACATTCCGCTCTACCGGGAGCTGATGCGCCGCGGCGTCAGCGAATACTTGGTCCCGCCGATCAACGTGCTGCAGATGATCCGCGCGGTGACGACGCTGTACTCGGACCCGGCGACGCCCTTCATAGGCCGTACCCTGGCCTTCCTGGGCGCCAAGGGCGGAGTGGGCTCCTCCACCCTGGCGCACAATATCGCCCATGCGCTCTCCGAGCACATGCAGTCCGCCACCACGATCGTGGACTACGATCTGCCGTTCGGGACCGCCGGGCTCGACTTCAACCAGGACCCGCTGCAGGGCTTCGCGGACGCCCTGTCCAAGCCCGACCGGCTGGACCCGGTGCTGCTCGACCGCATGACCGCGCGCTGCGGCGAGCGGCTGAGCCTGTTCGCCGCCCCCGCCTCACTCGACGAGGACCACGAGCACACGGCCGACACCTACGAGGAGGTGCTGAACAAGATCCGCGCCACCGCGCCCTACGTGGTGCTGGACCTGCCTCACCTGTGGTCGGGCTGGATGCGGCGCACGCTGCTCTCCGCCGACGACGTGATCGTGGTGGCGACGCCCGATCTCGCTTCGCTCCGCAACGCCAAGAACCTGCTCGACCTGGTGAAGAAGGCGCGTCCCAACGACAACCCGCCCTTCCTCATCCTGAACCAGGTGGGCGTGCCTGGCCGGCCGGAAATCCCGGTGAAGGACTTCTCCAAGGCGCTCGGTTTCGAGCCCGCCCTGGTGCTGCCCTTCGACGCCAAGCTGTTCGGCCAGGCCGCCAACAACGGCCAGATGGTGCAGGAGCTGAACCCCAAGGCCAAGGTGTCCGAAGGCGTGGTCCAGTTCGCCCAGATGTTGTCCCGCCGCGAGGCGCCCGCGGCGCCCAGATCCAAGTCGGCCCTGGGCGGCGGCCTCGCCACCTCCCTGATCGAGCGCCTGCGCAAGCGCGGCTGAGGACACACGCCCGATGTTCGGCAAGCGCAGCGCAAATGGATCGTCTGACCCCGCGGCCCCTCCGCCGGTTCCCCCGGGCGGGGCGGAAATCTCCACGCGCCCCCAGCGCCAGGAGCCATCCAAGACGGTCGAACCCCCGCGCCCCGAACCCAAGTCCACGGGCGCCGCGCCTGAGAAGACCGGCCCCCGCCAGACCGCCGCCTTCGAGCAGGTGAA
>CALMGB010000230.1 GCA_937863535.1 uncultured Caulobacteraceae bacterium | reverse complement strand
ACCAGCCTCCCGAGGCGCCGCCGCCGCCAAATGAACCGCCGCCGCCGCTGAAGCCGCCCCCGCCGCCGCCGAAACCGCCGCCGCCGTCGTTATCCCGGCCGCCGAAACCGCCGCCCCCAAGGAACATCAGTGGTAGCGCCCAGCCCAAGCCTCCGCCCCTGCGTCCCCCACGGAAAAATGCTGAGATAACGAAGATGAACAGCAGGAAGGAGAAGATGGAGCCAACGACCTCATGGTGACCCCCCTGCGGCTGTGTCTCCTGCCGGGCCTGGACCGCCGCCGCCTGCTGGGCCTGGGCCTGGGCGGTGGCGGGATCGAGGCCGAGCTGTTGGATGATGGCGTGCGTTCCGGCCACCACCCCCCCAGGCACGTCGCCCTGACGGAAGCGCGGCAGCACCTGGCTGTTCAGGATGACGCTGGACATGGCGTCGGTCAGCACCGGCTCCAGGCCGTAGCCGACCTCGATGCGGGTTTTCTTCTCGGAGGGCGCAACAATGAATAGGGCGCCGGTGTCCTTGCCCTTCTGCCCGATGCCCCAGGCGCGGCCAAGCTGGTAGCCGTAGTCCGCGATGTCGTCGCCTTGCAGCGACGGCAGGGTGACCACGACGAGCTGCGTGCCCGTCTTGGCCTCCAGTGCGGCGAGCTCCTGGGTCAGGTCAGCCTGGACATCAGGCGTCAGCACGTGAGCGTCGTCGACGACCCGTCCGGTGAGCGGGGGGAAGGTGGGAGCGGCGAAAGCTGTCGGTGCGAGGAAGAAGACAGCGAGCAGCAAAGCGACAAGCGTCGCAGCCAAACCCCTCTCTCCTCGCGGGAGAGGGAGGGGCCCGCGTGTCGAAGACACGTGGGAGGTTGGGGCGTCGCGCCGCGTGTGGAACTGCGGACGGCGATGCAGCCCCTCACCCTTCCCTCTCCCGCAAGGGGACAGGGAGAGACGGCGGCGTTCGCTCATGACTTCACTGCGCCGTGTTGCTGTTGGACGGGCTGGTCGTGGCGGCCGGCGCGCTGTCGAAGTTCACCGTGGGCGCGTTCTGAGCCGTGTCGGTCGCCTGGAACAGCACCATGGGCTTTTCGGCGTGGTACAGGGTGGAGGCCCAGATCACGCCAGGGAAGGTGTGCAGCACGGTGTTGTACTGACGCACGGCCTCGTTGTAGTCGCGCCGCGCTACGGTGATCCGATTCTCGGTCCCCTCGAGCTGCGACTGCAGGACCAGAAAGTTTTGGTCGGACTGCAGCTGGGGATAATGCTCACTGGCCACCAGAAGCCGGCTCAGCGCGCCGGAGAGACCCTGCTGAGCCTGGGCGAACTGGGCGACCTTGGCGGGGTCGCTGACCTGTTCGGGGTCGACGTGGATCTGGGTGGCGGAGGCACGGGCCTGGGTGACCTCCACCAGCACGCTCTTCTCCTGGGCGGCGTAGCCCTTCACGGTCGCCACTAGGTTCGGGATCAAATCAGCCCGTCGCTGGTAGTCGGCCTGCAGGTCGCCGAACTTGGTCTTGGCCTGCTCCTCCAGCGTGGGGATGGTGTTGACGCCGCATCCGCCGAGTACGAGCGGCAGGGCGATCAGGGCGGCGAGACGGTCCAGGCGGCGCAAGGGTGGGCTCCGGTTCAGCAAGACTTCGCAAGGCGGGCTCTAGCAGGTCGCGCGGCGGCTGGCACGTTAAGCGTTGGACAGGCTGGCGGCGGCAGGGAAAGCCGCTAGGCTCGGCCACCTTGATCACCACCCTGTCCATAGAGGCCCTGGCCATAGCCCGCGGCGAGCGTCCCCTATTCAAGGGCTTCGACCTGACGCTACAGGGCGGCGAGGCGGTGGCCCTCACCGGGGCGAACGGGGCGGGCAAGACCAGCCTGCTGCGCGCTGTGGCCGGCCTGCTGCGGCCGGTTGCGGGGGAGATTCGTTTCATCGGCCCTGAAGGCGAGTTGGAGGCGGAGGTGGCGCGGGCCGCTGGCCTGCACCTGCTCGGCCACTACGACGGTCTGAAGTCCGCCCGAACGGCGGCCGAGGAGCTGGGCTTCTGGAGCGCCTGGCTCGGCGGGGGCGACACGGCGGCCGCCATCGACCAGCTCGACCTGTCCCCGCTGCTGGACCTGGAGGTGCGCAAGCTCTCCGCCGGCCAGCGACGACGGCTGTCCCTGGCGCGCCTGCTTGCGGCGCCACGTCCCCTGTGGCTGCTGGACGAACCCCTCGCCCCCTTGGACGCCGATCGCCGGACGTGCTTCGGCGCCCTGATGCAGGCGCACCTGGACCGCGGCGGCATGATCCTGGCGGCAGTGCACGATCCGCTCCCCATCGCCGCGCGCATCGTCGCCGTGGGGACGGCGTGAGCCCGCTGGAGGCCCTGTTCCGGCGGGAGCTGGCCCTGGCCTGGGGCCGTGGCGGCGGCCCGCTGTTCGCCTGCGCCTTCTACATTGGGCTGGCCACCCTGCTGCCCCTGGCGGAGGGACCTTCGCCGCAGAAGCTTGCGGCGGTGGCGACCGGCGCAGCCTTCGCCGCCCTGGCTCTGTCCTCGCTGCTGTCGCTGGAACGCCTGTTCGAGCGCGACTTCGAGGACGGGGCGCTCGACTTGCTCAGCCTCGGCCGGCCGGGGCTGGAGTTAGTGTCGGCGGCCAAGTGCGCCGCCCAGTGGCTGGCCAACGGCGCGCCGCTCGCCGTGCTGGCCCCCGTGGTGGCCATAGCGCTGGGCGCGCCTGCATCTTCAGCCGGGCTGACTTTCGCCACCGCGCTGGCCGCTGGGGTAGGATTCGCGTTCACCGGCGGGATCGGCGCGGCATTGGCGTTGGGGGCGAAGCGTGGCGGGGTGCTGGTGGCGGCGATCGTGCTGCCACTGTTCTGCCCGCCGGTGGTCTTCGGGGCCGGGGCGGTCAGCGCGCTCGTCCTGGGGCTCGACTGGAGGACGGGGCTGCTGCTGCTGTGCGCCTACAGCCTGACCGCCGCGGCGCTCGCGCCGTTTGCGATGGCCGCGGCGTGCCGCAATGCGCTGGAGTAGCCGTGCGCCTGCCGCCGCTACATCGCGCCACCCTGGTCCGCCGGTACAAGCGCTTTCTGGCCGATGTCCGCTTCGACGACGACGGGCGGGAAGAAACGGTGCACTGTCCCAATCCCGGCGCCATGCTGGGCCTGGCGAAGCCGGGCATGACGATCTGGACGTCGCGGGGCGGCTCCAAGACCCGCAAGCTGCCCCACACCTGGGAGCTGGCGGAGGCGGACGGCGGGCTCGTCGGCGTCAACACGCTCACGCCCAACCATCTCGCGGCGGAAGCCCTGGCCAATGGCGGCGTCCCGGAACTCGCCGGCTACGACCGCGTGCGTCGCGAGGTGAAGTATGGCGAGGCGAGCCGGGTGGACTTCCTGCTGGAGTCCGCCGACCGGCCGCCCTGCTGGCTGGAGATCAAGAACGTCCACCTCATGCGCCAGCCGGGCCTGGCGGAGTTTCCAGATTGCGTGGCGGCCCGGTCACTCAAGCACCTGCGCGAGTTAAAGGCACGGGCGGCGGTCGGCGAGCGCGCGGTGATGCTGTTCGTCGTCCAGCGCACGGATTGCGACCGCTTCGTCGCCGCCGCTGACCTCGACCCCGCTTACGCCGAAGGGCTGATCGACGCCTTCCGCAACGGCGTCGAGGTTCTATGTTATCTTTGCGACATCGACCTTCAGACGCTGCGCATCAGCCGACGCATCCCCTGGAGGGGCGCGGACTGAGGCCCAAGGAGCAGCCCATGACCATGGCCCAGGCGGCGGAACTCTCGCCCACGGTGCGCAGCGCCGGCGTTAAGATCCACTCCACGGAGGACTTCGCGGGCATGCGCGCAGCGGGCCGACTTGCCGCCGAGTGCCTGGACATGCTGACGCCCCACATGGTCGCGGGCGCCTCTACCGAGCGGCTGGACGACTTGGCGCGCGAGTTCATCCTGGACAACGGCGCCCTGCCAGCCTGCCTGGGCTATCGCGGCTATACCAAGACGACGTGCATCTCGCCCAACCACGTGGTCTGCCACGGCATCCCGGGGCCCAAAGCGCTGAAGGATGGCGACATCGCCAATATCGACGTCACCGTGATCCTGGAGGGCTGGCACGGCGACACAAGCCGCATGTACGGGATCGGCGAGGTGGCGCCTCGCGCCAAGCGACTGCTGGAGGTCACCTACGAATCGCTGGCGCGCGGCTTAGCGACGATCAAGCCAGGCGCCACCCTCGGCGACATCGGTCACGCCATCCAGTCCTATGTGGAGGCGCAGCGTTGCTCGGTGGTGCGCGATTTCTGCGGCCACGGGGTGGGACGGGTGTTCCACGACAGCCCCAACGTGCTGCACTACGGCCGCCGGGGCGAGGGCGCCAGGCTCCAGGCCGGCATGTTCTTCACCGTGGAGCCCATGGTGAACCTCGGCAAGTCCGCGGTGAAGGTGCTGAGCGACGGCTGGACCGCGGTTACTCGCGACAAGTCGCTCTCGGCCCAGTGCGAGCACTCGGTTGGGGTGACCGAAACCGGCGTGGAGATCTTCACCGTTTCCCCCGCCGGCCTGTTCCAGCCGCCAGTCAGCTAGACACAACCTGGACGCGCTTCCCTTCTCCGCGGCTTGACGTCACCCTGGCGCCACCGGGAGTCTAGCCGTGGCCAACGATTCAAGGGTCAGCAAGAAACCTGTCGCCCACTATCTCGGCCATCGCGAACGGCTGCGCGAACGTGCTGGCGCTGGCGGTCTGGGCACGTGTCCCGACTATGAAGTGCTGGAACTCTATCTGTTCCGGTCAGCGAAGATGGGCGACGTCAAGCCCAAGGCGAAGGCGCTGCTGGCGCGCTTCGGAGGCCTCGGCGCAGTCCTGTCCGCCTCCCTGCCGGAATTGATGTCCGTCACCGGAATCGGCGAGGTGGCGGCGCTGGACCTGAAGCTGGTGCACGAATTGGCGCAGAGGATCGTCCGGGAACCTGCAGCCAAGCGGACGGTGATCGCCTCCTGGTCGGCGCTGCTCTCCTATGTGCGTGTGGCGCTCCAACACGAGGGGCGTGAACAGGTCCGAATTCTATACCTCGACCGTAAGAACCAGCTGATCGTCGACGAAATTTCCAATCACGGCACCGTCGACCACGCGCCGATCTATCCTCGGGAGATCGTACGCCGGGCGTTGGAGCTTTCAGCCTCCTCCGTCATCCTCGTGCACAATCACCCTTCGGGCGATCCAACCCCTTCGAAGGCCGACATTGAGGTGACCCAGGCTGTCATTGCTGCGGGTCGGCCGCTGGGCATCTCCGTGCACGACCATCTGGTGGTGGGCCGCGACGGCGTGGTCAGCTTCAAGTCCAAAGGGCTGATGTGAGGCGCTCGCCCGCTGGAGGAGAAGGGAGTTAGGCCTCTTCCTGCGCGCCCTTGAGCCAAGCCAGGTATTCCGGCGCCTTCAGCAGTGCGTCGGCGTACATGGCGGCCACGCCGTGATCGCCGAAGCCGGCCAGCTGGACGCCGTAGGTCAGGAAGCGAGTGGCCACGGGCGTGAAGAAGGCGTCGGCGATCGACCAGTCGCCGACCAGGAACTCGCCCTGGTCCTTGAACCGCCCGCGAAGGTCGGTCCACAGGGCGACGATGCGGCGGATGTCGTCGTGGGTCGCTTCGGACAGGGTAACCTCGTGGGGCGTCTTGGTCAGCTCCATGGCGGCCTCGCCCCGCAGGGACGCGAAGCCGGAATGCATCTCGGCGCACGCCGAGCGTGCCAGAGCACGGGCGACCGGATCCCGCGGCCAGAGATGCGCTTCGGGATAGCGCTCGGCCAAGTATTCGCAGATGGCCAGGGAGTCCCAGACCACCAGTTCCCCGTCCTTGAGGGCGGGCACCTTACCGTTTGGCGAGTGCTCGGCGATGGTGCCGGTCGTTCCATGCTCGCGCAGCGGGATCAGACGCTCATCGAAGGCGACGCCTGTGTGCCTGAGGGCCAGCCAGGGCCGCATGGACCAACTCGACCACCGCTTCGTTCCGATCACCAGTTCCAAGGCGGCCTCCATCGCATCGCCGCGGTGAAAGCCGTCAGCGGGACCGACGTTCCAGCCCCGCGGCCACGCGCCTCAGGAGGCCCGCCTCAGGCGGCGCGCCTTACTGGATCACGCCAAGCGCGCGGGCGCTCTCCACCGTCACCTGTCCGGCGGCGAGGCGATGGTCGACCTGGAAGCGCCGCAGCGCGTCGTAGGTCTGCAGCCGCCCGATCCCGTCCTGCGGGCCGGCGTCATAACCTCGGGCGGCCAGCGAAGCTTGCATCCGCGCCATGGCCGGGCGCGAGAGCGGGCCACCGCAGACCACCGGTGCGTAGGTGCTCCCCCCATCATGCACCTCGCGCATCGTGCGCCAGCCGTACTGTGGGCCGGTGCGCCGCTCGATCCAGCGACCGGGCGCTAGGGTGCGCGCTTCCGACACCCAGCGGTATTCCGCGGGGATGCGGTGGGTCTCATAACCGGCGGGACGCACCAGTACACGGCGCGTCACCACGTGTTGCACCGTCGTGCGGACGCCGTGCATCCGCCCCAACGCCACCCGGACCCGGTGCGTGACCGTCTCGTAGCGGGCGGGGCACCAGATCTTGCACATGACCAGGCCCGTGGGTGTCACCACCGTCTGCCCCGGCAGGGGCGGTCTAGAGACAAGCGGGCCGTAGCGGCGCTCCCACGCGTAGTGGCCGGGCGTCACCAGGATGGGATCGGCGACGTCGGCGTAGCGGTCCGGCTCATGCACCCAACGCGTAGGACCGGGCGCGGTGTAGGCGCTGCGTTCGAGCCGATAGAGGGCGGCGAAGTGGACGCGCTCCTCTCGCGCGGGCTGCACCAGCACCTTGTGGCCGTAGCGCGCCATCCGCGGCGGCAGGTAGGTGCGCTCGACGCGGCCGGGCGAGGCCAGCACGCGCTCGCTTTGCACGGCTTCGCTTGGCGGCAGCAGCAC
>CALMGB010000229.1 GCA_937863535.1 uncultured Caulobacteraceae bacterium | reverse complement strand
GTCCTCAGCGCGGCTTCGTCGGTCTGGAGCCACCCCCGCGTGGGGGTGTCGCTGGGCGATCGAAGACAGCTTCGAGACACCACCGGGGACCAACTATCTCAGCTGCCGACAGCCCCTCTGGTTCACTCGCGATCCCAGGAGGCGCTTGACACCAGCACAAAGGCGGAACAGAACAAAACGGCAACTAGGGAGATCCGGATGATCCGTCTGGCGCGTGACTCGATGGCCCTTGCCTCCTTGGGCGGCTTCGTCTGGATGGTATGCGCAGCGGTGCAGCTCGTCAGCTGAGTCGCTGAGGTCCACGACGGGACGGAGGCGATGATGGCCGAGGCGGCGTTGGGAGGGGGCGGCGACCCTGCGCGGGGCGGCTTCGTCCACCTGCGGGTCCGCTCCGCCTATTCGCTGCTGGAAGGCGCCATCAAGGCCTCCGATATCGCCGGCCTATGCATCAAGGCGGCCATGCCGGCCGCCGGCCTCACAGATCGCGCCAACCTGTTCGGCGCGCTCGAGTTCTCCCAGTACATGAAGGACAAAGGCGTGCAGCCAATCATCGGCTGCGCCTTGCCGGTCTCAGGCATCGGCGAAGGCCCGCCGGAGCGCTGGGCCCGCTGTCCCACCGTGGTGCTGCTCGCCAAGGACGAGGCGGGCTGGCTGAACCTCTGCACCTTGTCGTCGATGGCCTATTTGGAGGGGGAAGGCGAGGAAGCCTGCGTGCCCTGGACCGCGGTCGAGGCGCATGGGGAGGGCCTGATCCTAATCTCCGGCGGTCCCGATGGCCCGGTGAACCCGCTCTACGCCGCCGGGAAGGCGGGGGAGGGCGATGCGGCGCTCGCCCGCATGCAGGCCGCGTTCGGCGACAGGCTTTATGTGGAGCTGCAACGCCATGGCCTTCCGATAGAGGCGGCCGCCGAGCGCGGGCTGGTGGCCTGGGCCTACGCCAACGACGCCGCGCTGGTGGCCACCAACGACGCCTACTTCGCCGATCCCTCCATGCACGAGGCGCACGACGCCCTGCTCTGCGTGTCCGATGGCTCGTTCCTGGGCGAGGCCGAGCGGCGCCGGGTCACCGGCCTTCACGGATTCCGCTCGGCTGAGGCCATGCGCGAGGCCTTCGCTGATCTGCCTGAGGCCTGCGACAACACGTTGGACATTGCGCGCCGTTGCGCTTTCCTAGTGTCCAAGCGGGACCCCATCCTGCCCCGCTTCGACACCGGCGCCGGCCGCTCGGAGGCTGAGGAGCTGGCCCACCAGGCCCGCGAGGGGCTGCGCGGCCGCCTTCTCGCCCATCCGCCCGCCGCGCCCGAGGCCGACTACTGGGCGCGGCTGGAGCGAGAGGTGGCCGTCATCTCGCAGATGGGCTTTCCGGGCTACTTCCTGATCGTGTCGGACTTCATCAAGTGGTCCAAGTCGCAAGGCATCCCCGTCGGTCCGGGGCGCGGGTCGGGCGCTGGGTCGCTGGTGGCTTATGCGCTGACCATCACCAACATCGATCCTTTGCGTTTCGGCCTGCTGTTCGAGCGGTTCCTGAACCCTGAGCGGGTGTCCATGCCCGACTTCGACATCGACTTCTGCCAGGAGCGACGCGACCAGGTCATCACTTATGTCCAGGAAAAGTACGGCCAGGACCGGGTCGCCCAGATCATCACCTTCGGCACCCTGCAGGCCCGCGCGGTCCTGCGCGACGTGGGCCGGGTCATGCAGCTGCCGCTCGGCCTCGTCGATCGTCTCGCCAAGATGGTGCCGGCTAACCCCGCCAGTCCGGTGACGCTGGCCCAGGCTTTGGAAATCGAACCGAGGTTGCAGAAGGCGCGCGAGGACGATCCCTCCGTCGCCGGCCTGCTCGACGTGGCGCTGCGGTTGGAGGGGCTTTACCGCAACGCCTCCACCCACGCGGCGGGGATAGTCATAGCCGACCGGCCGCTTACAGAACTCGCGCCGCTCTATCGCGACCCGCGCTCCGACATCCCCGCCACTCAGTTCAACATGAAGTGGGTGGAGTCCGCCGGGCTGGTGAAGTTCGACTTCCTGGGCCTGAAGACCCTGACCGTGCTCGATCGGGCGGTGCAGCACCTGAAATCGCGCGGCCAGCTGCTGGACCTCGACGCCCTGCCGCTGGACGATCCGGCCACCTACACCCTGTTCGGCTCGGGCCAGACGGTGGGGGTGTTCCAGCTGGAAGGGCAGGGTATGCGCGACACCCTGCGCAAGATGCAACCCAACTCCATCGAGGAGATCACCGCGTTGATCTCGCTCTACCGGCCAGGTCCGATGGACAACATCCCGGCCTATATCGACTGCAAGCACGGTCGGCGTGCGCCCGACATGCTGCATCCCTCCCTGCAGCCCATCCTGCAGGAGACCTACGGCGTTATCATCTACCAGGAACAGGTGATGCAGATCGCGCAGGTCCTGTCCGGCTATTCGCTGGGCGAGGCCGACCTGCTGCGCCGCGCCATGGGCAAGAAGAAGAAGGAGGAGATGGACGCCCAGAAGGCCCGCTTCGCCTCCGGCGCGGCGGAAAAAGGCGTTGATCCCGACCAGGCCGGCTCGATCTTCGAGCTGGTGGCCAAGTTCGCCGGCTACGGCTTCAACAAGAGCCACGCGGCCGCCTACGCCCTGATCAGCTACCAGACCGCCTGGCTGAAGGCCAACACGCCGGTAGAGTTCTTCGCCGCCTCTATGAGCCTCGACTTGTCCAACACCGACAAGCTGGCGGTTTTCTACCAGGACGCCCGCCGCTTCGGGGTCAAGATCCGTGCGCCCGACATCAACCGCTCCTCCGCCGACTTCGCCGTGGAGGACGCAGAGGTGCTCTATGCTCTGGGCGCCGTGCGAAACGTGGGCTTCGCCGCCATGGAACACGTGGCCGAGGTCCGGCGGGACGGCGGGTCGTTTCGGGACCTGTTCGACTTCCTGGAGCGGATCGACACCCGCTGCGTGAACAAGCGCGCGCTGGAGAACCTGGCGCGGGCCGGCGGCTTCGATAGCCTGCACCCCAACCGGGCGCAGATCGTGGCTTGCGCCGACCAGCTGATGGCCTACGCCCAGAGCATGACCGCCGAGCGCGGCTCGGCCCAGGTCAGCCTGTTCGGCGACGACACCGGCGCCGCGCGCCCGCGCCTGCAGGCCGTGGAGCCCTGGACCCACACCCAGCAATTGGACGAGGAGCTGGCGGCGGTGGGCTTCTATCTTAGCGGCCACCCCCTGGAGCAGCTGTCTGAGCTGCTGCGCCGCAAGCGTACGACCTTGCTGGCCGAGGCGGCGCAGTTGGCGGAGGCGGGCCACGAGGCCTTCCGCATGGCGGGCGTGGTGCGGCGCAAGTCCGAGCGGCCGTCCAAGTCGGGCGAGAAGTTCGCCTTCGTCACCCTGTCCGATCCCACCGGCGAGTTCGAGGTGCTGTTCCCGCCGGAGACCCTTCGCAAATGCCGCGACCTGCTGGAGCCTGGCCGCGCCATCCTGGTCAAGGTGCGCTGCAAGGGCCGCGAGGGCGAGCTGCGGTTCTTCGGGGACGACGCCGAGACGCTCGACACGGTAGTGGCCGACTCGAGCTCGGGACTGCGGGTCTATATGACGCCGGAGCGGGCGGCGGTGGAGGCGCTGAAGCGCCGGCTGCAGACGGCGGGCACCCAGCGCGGCGGCGAGGTCTGCGTAGTCGCCACTATGGCCGGCGGCTGCGAGATCGAGCTGAAGCTGCCGGGCCGCTTCAGCCTGGACGCAGCCCTTCGCGGCGCACTGAAGACAGCGCCAGGTGTGCTCTATCTGGAGGAGGCCTAGACCAGGCCAGCTGCAGAACAGACGCCCTCCCCTGGGAGCTGTCGGCAAGGCCCTATGGGGAGACGTGGCTCAGGTTGCGGGACGGCAGTAGACGAAGTGCACTCGGGAGGGGTCCGCCGAGTCGCGGGCCTCCCGGCATTGGTACTCGCGGCCCGTGGCCCGGGCGCGCCAGGCCACGGTGGCTCCGGGATAGTGACGGATGTCGTAGACCGCGATGCCAGCCGCGGGCGCGGTGAGCTGGGCTGCGGTGACTTTCAGCAAGGCGTCCCGCTCTACCCCACAGGCGACCAAACCGCATCTCTGCGGATTGGAGACGCACCCTTGCAGGCCGGCGGCGGCGAGCAGGGCGGCGGTCAGCGCCGTCCCGGCCCTCATCCGAGCTCTCCGTGCACGATGCGACCGTCCACCAGGGTCGAGCGGACTTCCCCTTGGAGGCGCCGCCCGTCGAAGGGCGAGTTCTTCGACTTGGATACCAGGGTGGCGGCGTCGATCACCCGCGGCGCCTGAGGATCGAACAGGGCCAGGTCCGCCGGGGCGCCGCGGGCCAGCCGGCCGGCTGGCAGGCCAAGCAGTCTGGCCGGGGCGGCGGTGACCGCGCCGAGCAGTTCCAGCAGACCGATCCCGCCGTCGTGGTGCAGCGACAGCAGCGCCGGGAGCAGGGTCTCCAGCCCCACGGCCCCCGGCGCGGCTTCGCTGAAGGGCAGTCGCTTGTCCTCGGCCGGCGCGGGGGCGTGGGCGGAGGTCACCACCTCGACCAGCCCGGAGGCGACGGCGTCCACAAGCGCCAAGCGATCGGACTCGCCCCGGAGCGGCGGGTCCAGCCGGAAGAAGGTGCGGTAGTCGCCGATGTCCACCTCGTTGAAGCAGAGGTGGTTGATCGACGCGGTGGCGGTGACCTGCACGCCGCGCGCCTTGGCGCGGGCCAGCGTCTCCAGGGCGCCTTCGGTGGTGATCTGGTCCACGATCAGGTCGGCGCCGGTCAGCTCGGCCAGCGCCAGGTCGCGCTCCAGCATCACCCGCTCGGCCAGGGCTGGGGCCGCCGGGAGCCCGAGCCAGGAGGCCAGCGCGCCCTCGGTGGCCACAGCGCCCGCGGTGAGGTGAGGTTCGGCGGGACGGTGCGCCACAGGGCGGCCGAAGCCCTTGGCGTAGGCCAGTATCCGGCGGAAGATCTTCGAATCCACGATGGGGCGGTCGGCATCGGTGAAGTACAGCGCTCCGGCCTCCGCCATGAGGCCGATCTCGGCCATGCGGCGGCCGTCCAGCGCGCGGGTGGCGGCCCCGGCCGGGTGGACGTGCACAAGCTCGATGTCGCGGGCGCGGCGCAGGATGAAGTCCACCACCGAGGGCTCGTCGATGGCCGGGTCGGTGTCGGGCTGGACCACCATCGTGGTGACGCCACCGGCGGCGGCGGCCCGACTGGCGGACTTCAGCGTCTCCTTAGGCTCGGCGCCCGGCTCGCCGGTCTTGACCCGGATGTCGATCAGGCCGGGGGCGAGGGCGAGGCCGCTGCAGTCGTGCACAAGGAGGTCGGACGAAGGGGCGTAGAGCGTCGGCCTATGCTGGACGTCGGCCAGCACGCCTTCGGTCACCACCACGCATCCCAGGCCGTCATAGCCGCTCGCCGGATCGAGCAGGCGGGCGTTGATCAGGGCCAGGGGGCGGCCGGCGCCGCTCATGCCCGAGGCTCCAGCCGGGCGGCGAGGGTGGCGAGCACCGCCATGCGCGCGGCCACGCCCATCTCCACTTGGTCCTGGATCAGGCTGACGGCGGGGTCATCGGCGACGCCGGAGTCGATCTCCCCCCCGCGGTTCATAGGCCCGGGATGCATGACTCGCACGCGGGGCGAGGCGAGGGCGAGTTTCTCTGCATCCAGGCCGTAGTAGCGGAAGTATTCCCGGGTTGAGGGGACGAAGGCGCCGTCCATCCGCTCCAGCTGCAGGCGCAGCATCATCACCACGTCCGCCCCCCGGATGCCCTCGCGCAAATCATGGTGGACCGCTGGGCCCCACTCGGCCGCGCCGCTGGGCATCAGGGTGGGCGGTCCCACCAGCCGCACCTCCGCGCCCAGAAGCTGGAGCAGCGCCACGTTGGAGCGGGCGACACGGCTGTGCAGCACGTCGCCGCAAATGGCCACCGCCAGCCCGCCCACCTGGCCAAAGGCGCGCCGGATGGTCAGGGCGTCGAGCAGGGCCTGGGTGGGGTGGCCGTGCCAGCCGTCCCCCGCGTTGACGACGCTGCAGCTCACCTTCTGCGCCAGCAGGGCCGCGGCGCCGGAGGCGGAGTGGCGCACCACCAGGAGGTCCGGCTTCATGGCGTTCAGCGTCACCGCGGTGTCGATCAGGGTCTCGCCCTTGGTCACCGAGGAGGTTCGGGGCGCCATGTTCACCGTGTCGGCGCCCAGCCGTTTGGCGGCGAGTTCAAAGGAGGACTGGGTGCGGGTGGAGGCTTCGAAGAAGAGGTTCACCAGGGTCAAGCCCCGGAGCAAGCCGAGCTTCTTGTCGCGCTGACGGCTGAGCGCCACGAAGGCGTCGGCCAGGTCGAGCAGGGCGTCGGCGGTGGGGCGATCCAACCGGTCAACGGCGAGGAAATGCGGCTGCGGCAGCGCGAACAGGCGCGCCCGGATGGCGGCTTCGACGTCGCCGACCTCAGTCGAGTCAGGTGTGGGCATTGCGCGTGGTTCTAAGCCGCCTAGTCTGCGCTCTCAAGCGCAGCCGAGGCGGCCCGAAGCTCGCGGCCGGCGAAGATCAGGCGGGCTGGAACTTCATCGCCACGCCATTCATGCAGTAGCGCAGGCCAGTGGGCTTGGGGCCGTCGTCAAAGACGTGGCCGAGGTGACCGCCGCAGCGGCTGCAGTGGACCTCCGTGCGCGGGATGATCATGGAAACGTCCTGCCGGGTCGCGATCGCGTGGGCCAGCGGCGCGTAGAAGCTCGGCCAGCCGGTTCCGCTGTCGAACTTGGTGGTCGAACTGTAGAGGGCTTGGTCGCAGCCGGCGCAGATGAAGCGTCCGCGTCGGTGCTCGTTCAGCAGCGGGCTGGTCTCCGGCGCCTCGGTCTGGTCTTCGCGCAGCACCGCATAAGCGGGAGACGAGAGTTTGGCATGCCACTGGGCCGCGCTGAGCTGCACAGGATAAGTCCCAGGCGCCGCACGGGCGGAATTGCGCGACAAAATCCATCCGCCGCCGATGGCGGCGACCGTACCCGTCAACAGAAGCGACCTTCGATCCATCATCATATCATTACTCCTGGATGCAGATGTAGATACGACGCTGGGGCGGCGGAAGATGGTGGGCGCCGGACCTCCGCCATATCGCAGGCGGCAGGAGGTCGCGTTGACGGTTTCCGAGGGGCCTGGGGGGTTCACTCCCGGGACGGTGATCTACCAGATTTACCCGCGAAGCTTCCTGGACACCGACGGAGACGGGGTCGGCGACCTGCCGGGAATCACGGCTAAACTCGCCTATGTGGCCAGCCTGGGTGTGGATGCCGTCTGGCTATCGCCCTTCTTCGTGTCGCCCATGGCCGACTTCGGCTATGACGTGGCCGACTACTGTGACGTGGACCCGGTTTTCGGGACCCTGGCGGACTTCGACGCTCTGGTGGCGGAGGCGCATCGGCTGGGGCTGAAGGTCGTCATCGACCAGGTCTACTGCCACACCTCCGATCGACACCCCTGGTTCGAAGACAGCCGCGCCGGGCGGGCGGGCGAACGGGCGGACTGGTATGTGTGGGCCGACGCCAAGCCGGACGGGTCGCCGCCTAACAACTGGCAATCGGTGTTCTACGGGCCGGCCTGGTCGTGGGACGCCCGGCGACGCCAATACTACCTGCATAACTTCCTGCCCCAGCAGCCGCAGCTGAACGTGCACCGCGCGGAGGTGCAGGACGCACTGCTGGCGGTGGCGCGGTTCTGGCTGGCGCGCGGGGTGGACGGCTTTCGGCTCGACGCGCTGAACTTCCTGATGCATGGCCCGGCGCTGGCGGACAATCCGCCGGCCGGCCCGGGCGGTGCGCGCGCCAGGCCGTTCGACTTCCAGGCCCACCTGCACAACCAGTCTCACCCCGCCATTCCCGCCTTCCTGGAGCGGCTGCGCGCCGAGGCGGAGGGGTTCGGCGGTCGGTTCCTGGTGGCCGAGGTTCCGGGGGAGCACGCGCTGGAGGAGATGCGGCTCTATACGCGAGGGCCAAGACGGCTGCACAGCGCCTACAGCTTCGACTTCCTCTATGCCGAGACTTTGGACGCGGAGCGGGTACGCGCCGTGCTGCGCCAGTGGCCCGATGGCTGGCCGGCCTACGCCTTCTCCAACCACGACGCGCCGCGCGCGGTGAGCCGGTGGGCTCAGGGCCGCGACGAACTGGCCTACGCCAAGCTGATATTGTTGCTGCTGGCCTGCCTTCGCGGCCACGTCTTCCTCTACCAGGGCGAGGAGCTCGGCCTGCCCCAGGCCGAGGTGCCTTACGACAGGCTGGTCGATCCGGAGGCCAAGGCCAACTGGCCGGCTACGCTCGGCCGCGACGGCGCCCGTACGCCCATGCCGTGGCGGACAGAGGCGCCTCATGCGGGCTTCTCCACCGCCGAGCCTTGGCTGCCCGTCGATCCGCGCCACGTCCCGCTGTCGGTCGAGGCGCAGGAGGCCGACCCGGCTTCGACCCTGGCCTTCACGCGTCACCTCCTGGCGTTCCGACGGGCGGCGCCGGCGCTCCGCTCGGGCGACCTGCGTCTGCACGAAGGGACGGCGGACCTGCTGGTCTTTGAACGCGGCCGAGGCGCGGCGCGGCTGGTGTGCGTGTTCAACCTTGGGTCAAGCGGCTTAGAGACGGGACTGCAGCCGGGCGCCTGGCGCCTTGTCTTCGCCACGCCCGGTCTGGAAATCAACCGCGAGGCTCCGGCGCGCCTAGACCCATGCACAGGCTTCGTGGCGCGTCCGGCCTGATGAGAGCTACCGCCAGCTTCCGTCAGGATGCGACACGCAGTCTTCGGACAAGGTCAGGACCAGGGGGAGTCGATGCGGACATGTCCAGCCACCTTGGCGCCTTCTCCCAACGCCGCGCGCGACTTACCCGCGATGTCCGCTGTCGACAAGAAGTGAGCCGAGCGGATCAGGAGCGGGGACCAGCCTGTGCTGGAGCACCAAGTCAAGCACGAAGCCGGGGAGCGCCAACTCCTCCCACGCGCAGTAGACCACGATCGCCGGCCCGCCGGCGTCCTATTCCGAGCTGCCCGGACGCTTGGGCTGTTCGGTCCCGCCAGCCGCTCAGCCGAATTCGTCCTCCAGCATCGCCAGCCGGGCGGCCTGGTCCTCCGCGATCAAGGCCTCGACCACGTCGTCTAGGGCCTCGCCCTCCATGACCTTGGGCAGGTTGTAGAGGGTCAGGTTGATACGGTGGTCGGTCACCCGCCCTTGCGGGAAGTTGTAGGTGCGGATGCGCTCCGACCGGTCGCCGGAGCCCACCTGCTCCTTACGGGCGGCGGCGCGGTCGGCGTCGAGCTGACCGCGCTGGGCGTCGTACAGGCGCACCTTCAGGTTCTTCATGGCCTTGGCGCGGTTCTGGTGCTGGGATTTTTCCGAAGAGGTCACC
>CALMGB010000228.1 GCA_937863535.1 uncultured Caulobacteraceae bacterium | reverse complement strand
ACATCTCGGCTTAAGAGATCAGATCATGACCGAAACAGCCCCCACCACCCCCGGCGCGCCCGCCGGCGGTGCCGGCGCCCGGCGTCCCTTCTTCCGCCGCCGCAAGGTCTGCCCGTTCTCCGGCGCCAACGCGCCGAAGATCGACTACAAGGACGTCAAGCTGCTGCAGCGCTACATCTCCGAGCGCGGCAAGATCGTACCCTCGCGCATCACCGCGGTGTCCGCCCCCAAGCAGCGCGAACTGGCCAAGGCCATCAAGCGCGCCCGCTTCCTGGCGCTCCTGCCCTACGTCGTGAAGTGAGGAGGACAGGCAAATGAAGGTTGTTCTTCTCGAACGCGTCGAGCGTCTCGGCGCCATCGGCGACGTGGTCCAGGTCAAGGACGGGCTCGCCCGCAACTTCCTGCTGCCCCGGCAGAAGGCGCTGCGCGCCACCACCTCCAACCTGAAGGTGTTCGAGGCCGAGCGCGGCCAGATCGAAGTCCGCAACTCCGAGGCCCGCGCCACGGCCGAGCGCAATGGCTCGAAGCTCGAAGGCGAGACCTATGTGCTCATCCGCCAGGCGGGCGAGGGCGGCCAGCTCTACGGCTCGGTCTCCGGCCGGGACGTCGCTGAGGCGATCGTCGAAGCCGGCGCCAAGGTCGAGCGCAGCCAGGTGGTGCTCGACCGGCCGATCAAGACGGTGGGCGTGCACGAGATCAAGCTCCGCCTGCACCCCGAGGTTACGGTGACGGTGCGGATCAACATCGCCCGCTCGCCGGACGAGGCGGACCGCCAGGCCCGCGGCGAAAACGTCATCACCTCGACCTTCGATCAGGACCGCCTCGACGCCGAGGCCCAGGCCAAAGACCTGTTCGAAGGTGGCGCTGGCCAGGAAATGGCGAACGCTTCCTTCGAACGCTGAAGGTCTGGCGCATCTGGAAACGGGGAAGGGGAGTCCTGTCGAGCTCCCCTTTCTCGTTAAGGGGGCCTGTCTCCTTCTCCCCTCGTGGGAGAGGGAAGGGTCCAGGCGTGAGCATGGGAAGGTGAGGGGCGCGCCGCCGTCTGTGGCGGCGGCCGTCGCCTGTCCACGGGAAAAGGGGATAATCCACAGACCGTAGATGAATGGGGATAAGGCCGGTCTGCGACAGCCGGTACGCCCTCATCTGGCGTAGGTGGCGGGTATAGCTCTGGCGATGAACGTCGCCGCCTTCAGCCTAGCCGGTCCGCCGCCCAGCGAGCCCATCGCCACCGCTCCCCACAACCTGGAAGCCGAGCAGGCGCTCTTGGGCGCGGTGCTGTTCGACAACGCCGCCTATGAGCGGCTGAGCGACCGGCTGCAGGGCCGCCACTTCTACGAGCCGTTCCATCAGCGCCTGTTCGGGGCGATGGAGGAGTACATCCGCAAGGGCCAGCTGGCCGAGCCGATCGTGCTGATGGAGCGCTTCCGACGCGACCCGGCCTTCGAGGACCTAGGCGGGCTGCGCTACCTCGCCGACCTGGTGGACCGCGCGCCGCCGGCCGCCAACGCCGCCGACTACGCCCGCATCGTCTATGACCTGGCGCTCCGGCGCGAGGTGCTGCGCATCAGCGGCGAGATGGCCCGCTCCGCCGTCGAGGACGCCGAGACCGAGGCTCGCGACCAGATCGAGCAGGCCGAACAGCAGTTGTACACCTTGGCGGAGACGGGCGGCTCCTCCACCGGCTTCCAGAGCTTCGCCGACGCGCTTCAGGGCGCCGTGGAGATGACGGCCGAGGCCTTCTCCCGCGACGGCGGCCTGGCCGGCGTCTCCACCGGCCTGATCGACCTGGACCAGAAGCTGGGCGGCCTGCACAAATCCGACCTGCTGATCCTGGCGGGGCGCCCGTCCATGGGCAAGACGGCCCTGGCCACCAACATCGCCTTCCATGTGGCCCGGAACTACGCCTGGGAGCCCCAGCCCGACGGCTCCCGCAAGACGGTGAACGGCGGCGTGGTGGCGTTCTTCTCCCTGGAAATGTCGGCGGAGCAGCTGGCCATGCGCCTGCTGGCCGACGTTTCCGGCGTCTCCTCGGATCGCCTGCGCAAGGGCGAGATCGACCAGGCCGAGTTCGCCCGGGTCCGCGACGCCGCCCTGGAGATCCAGGACAGCCCCTTCTACATCGACGCCACCGGCGGCCTGTCCATCTCCAAGCTCACCGCCCGCGCCCGGCGGCTGAAGCGCTCCGTGGGGCTGGACCTGCTGGTGGTCGACTACCTGCAGCTGGTGACCACCGGCGGCGACGGCTCCCGCGCCCACGAGAACCGGGTGCAGGAGGTCAGCCAGATCACCATGGGCCTGAAATCCCTGGCCAAGGAGCTATCGGTCCCGGTGTTGGCCCTGTCTCAGCTCTCCCGCCAGGTGGAGAGCCGCGAGGACAAGCGGCCCCAGCTGTCGGACCTGCGTGAGTCCGGGTCCATCGAGCAGGACGCCGACGCCGTCATGTTCGTCTACCGCGAGGCCTACTACAAAGGCCGCGCCGAGCCCCGCGAAGGCTCCGCCGAACACCTCGCCTGGCAGGAGGAGATGGACCAGATCCGCCACGTGGCCGAGGTGATCATCGGCAAGCAGCGCCACGGCCCCATCGGCAACGTCAAGCTCAGCTTCAACGACGACACCGTGCGCTTCGGAAACCTGGCCCGTGAGGGCCGCTACGACCCGCACTGAGCCGTTGCGCGGTCCGGACGCTGAGGCACACTGAAGCCACGGGCAGGCTCTATAAAGACGACTTCTACGGCTGGAGCCAGGACCAAGCGGACGCGCTGCGTCGACGCAGCGTAAACGAGATCGACTGGGATAACCTGCTGGAAGAGATCGAAGGCTTGGGGGCCACAGCCAGGAGCGACTTCGTAACCGTCTCGCCGTCCTGTTCGCTCATCTCCTGAAGTGGCGGTTCCAGCCGACCCGACGCACGCGATCCTGGGTGCTCACCGTACGTGAGCAAAGACAGCAAATAAGTCGCCTGATGAAGGAAAGCCCTAGCTTGAAGTCAGCTCTCGATGAGGTGGCGGAGCAGGCTTATAGGTCCGCCCTCAACATGGCGGCGGATCAGACCGGCTTGCCCGACAAGGTGTTTCCCGCTGAGATGCCGTTCGACTTCGAGGAAGGAATGACCGAATCGGTGGAGTGGACGCAGGACTGACGGCTTAGTTTCGCTCCAGAAGTCGGAATCTGAACGCGTAATCGTCACCCTCGGCAGCCGGGTGCACGTCGCTACGGATTTCACGCCACGCCGCTTCGTCGAAATCGGGAAAGCTGGCGTCCCCTTCCAAGTCGGCTTCAACTTCCGTGAGGTACAGCCGTTTCGCCTTGGGCATGGCGAGTGCAAAGAGCGCCGTGCCACCGATGACGCAAACCTCCTCGGCGCCGTCCTCCTCCGCCTGCTCGCGCGCCATCGACAGGGCTTCCTGGAAGCGGTCACACACGACCGCGCCTTTCGGCTCGAACGTCCCGTCGCGGGAGAGCACCAGGTTCGCCCGGCCAGGCAACGGTTTCTTCGGCAGGCTGTCCCAGGTCTTGCGGCCCATGATCACCGGCTTGCCGAGCGTGGTCGCCTTGAACAGCGCCATGTCGCTCTTCAGCCGCCAGGGCAGGGCGCCGCCGCGGCCGATCACGCCGTTGCGCGCGCGCGCGGCCACGATGGCGAGGACCGGAGCGCTCAAACGGCGACCTGCGCCTTGATGTGCGGGTGGGCGGCGTACCCCTCCAGCCGGATGTCGTCATAGCTGAAGGCGAAGAGGTCGTCCTTCGGCGCGAGCTGAAGCCGCGGCGGCGAGAGGGGCGCGCGGGTGAGCTGAAGTTCCGCCTGTTCCAGATGGTTCATATACAGATGAGCGTCGCCCAGGGTGTGGACGAACTCGCCGACCTGAAGCCCCACGACCTGCGCCACCATGTGGGTCAACAGGGCATAGCTCGCGATGTTGAAAGGCACGCCAAGGAAGATGTCCGCGGAGCGCTGGTACAGCTGGCAGGACAGCTTGCCGTCCGCCACGAAGAACTGGAACAGGCAGTGGCAGGGCGGCAGGGCCATGTCGTCCACCTCCGCCGGGTTCCAGGCCGAGACGATGTGACGACGGCTGTTCGGGTTGGTCCTCAGACCCTCCAGCAGTCGCGCGATCTGGTCGATCGAGCGACCGTCAGGCGCGGCCCAGGACCGCCACTGCTTGCCGTAGACCGGTCCGAGCTCGCCCTCGGCGTCCGCCCACTCGTCCCAGATGCCGACGCCGCGATCCTTAAGCCAGCGGACGTTGGTGTCGCCGCGCAGGAACCAGAGAAGCTCCAGCGCCATCGACTTGAAGTGCAGCTTCTTGGTGGTCAGGAGGGGAAACCCTGCCGAAAGATCGAAGCGCATCTGCCGGCCGAACACGCCTCGCGTCCCCACTCCGGTCCGGTCGCTCCGCTCCACCCCATGGGCGAGGATGTCGGCCAAGAGGTCGAGATAGGGCTGCTCGAGGCTGGCGCCTTCTGCAGCCATCGGCGGGGTGAGGCGCACGGGAACGTTCATGGCGGCTGTAGTCCTAAGCGACTCTTTGGGGCGCGGGGAAGGGGGTGCGCCGCCAGGCCTGTTGACAAAGCGAGGATCGGCCCGACCCGTCACCCGTCACACAGCTTGCCGCGCGGCGGAGCGGGCCCTAAAACCCCCCGCTTCGACAACCATCGCACCGTGGTCCCGCGTGAGCCTCGCCTTTCAGTTCCCCGGACAGGGCAGCCAGGTCGTCGGCATGGGCCACAGCCTGGCCGAGACGTTCAGTTGCGCGCGCGAGGTGTTCCAGGCGGTGGACGACGCGCTGGGCCAGCACCTGTCGAGGTTGATGTGGGAGGGGCCGGAGGAGACGCTCACCCTGACCGAGAACGCCCAGCCGGCCCTGATGGCCGTCAGCCTGGCGGTGGCGCGTACGCTGGAGGAGGAGTTCAACATCGGCGTGGACGGGGTGGCCTTCGTCGCCGGCCACTCCCTGGGGGAGTATTCCGCCCTCGCCTCCGCCCGGGCGCTGAGCCTGGCGGACGCGGCGCGCCTGCTGAAGCTGCGCGGCCAGGCTATGCAGCGGGCGACGCCGGTGGGGCAGGGGGCCATGGCCTCCCTGATCGGGCCGAAGGTCGACGTCGCCTTGGCCGAACAGGCGGCGGCGCAGGGTGCGCTCGTCGGCGTCTGCGTGGTGGCGAACGACAACAACCAGGGCAACGTGGTGATATCCGGCGACAGGGCCGGGGTGGATGCGGCGATCACGGCGGCCAAGGCGCTGGGCGCCCGCGCCATTCCGCTGAACGTGTCGGCGCCCTTCCACTGCCCGCTGATGCGGCCCGCCGCGGACGCCATGGCCGAGGCCCTCGCCGGCGCGGAGATCGTCGCGCCCAACACGCCGCTGGTGGCCAACGTCACCGCCCGCCCGGTGAGCGATTCGGGTGAAATCCGCCGATTGCTCGTGGAGCAGGTCACCGGCCGGGTGCGCTGGCGCGAGAGCATCGCCTGGATGGCCGCCGAAGGTGGCGTGACCCACTTCGTGGAACTCGGCGCCGGCAAGGTGCTGACCGGCATGGCCAAGCGCATCGCCCCCGATGTGGAGGCGACGGCGCTCAACACGCCCGTCGATTTGGAAACCTTCGCTCAGAGCCTCTGACGCTCCGGCGCCGCCGGCCGCCGAGCGGCCAACCGTTGCAACGGAGGGGCTGGACCATCGCCACTCCAGGAAGGACCTCATGTTCGATCTCGGCGGAAAGACCGCACTCGTCACGGGAGCGTCCGGCGGGATAGGCGGGGCGGTGACGCGGGCGCTGCATGCCCGGGGCGCGACGGTGGTGCTCTCCGGCACCCGTGAGGCCGCGCTGGAGAGCCTGGCCGGCGAACTCGGTCCGCGCACCTTCGCCGTGGCCGCAAGCGTGTCCGATGCAGCGGCCGTGGATGGCCTGGTCGGAGCCGCCGAGGCCGCGGCGGGCGCACCCGTCGACATCCTGGTCTCCAACGCCGGCCTGACCCGCGACAACATCCTGGTCCGGATGAAGGACGAGGAATGGTCGATCGTCCAGCAGGTGAACCTGGAAGCCTATTTCCGCCTCTGCCGCGCCGCCACCAAGGGCATGATGCGCCGCCGCTACGGCCGGATCATCGGGATCACCTCGGTGGTGGGCGTCACGGGCAATCCGGGGCAGGCGAACTATGCGGCGTCGAAAGCCGGCATGATCGGCTTCTCCAAGGCCCTCGCCCAGGAGGTCGGCGCGCGGGGCATCACGGTGAACTGCATCGCGCCAGGCTTCATCGCCAGCGCCATGACCGACGCCCTGAACGCGGCGCAGCGCAGCGCGATCCTGGGCCGCATTCCGGCGGGCCGGCTCGGCGAAGGCGGCGAGATCGCGGCGGCGTGCGTCTACCTGGCGAGCGGGGAAGCGGCCTACGTCACGGGCCAGACACTTCACGTCAACGGCGGAATGGCCATGATCTGAGGCTGGCCAGCCGCCTCTTGCGAGGCGCTAGTCTCGCAAAAAGGAGTGTGCTACGCCTCGCGCCGATGGCCGGACTCGGGCGAACCGGGCGCCGGCCTTCAACTTTTGTATAGACGGCTTAACTTTGCGTGCGGCCCTATCCGGCCCCGCCAATCGCCTTCAGAGAGGGGCTCGCCCGTATGTCCACCGACGTCCTCGAACGTGTCCGCAAGATCGTCATCGAGCACCTGGACGCCGATCCGGAGAAGGTGACCGAGAAGGCCAGCTTCATCGACGACCTGGGCGCCGACAGCCTCGACAACGTCGAGCTGGTGATGGCCTTCGAAGAGGAGTTCGATATCGAGATCCCCGACGACGCCGCCGAGCACATCCAGACTGTGGGCGACGCGGTGAAGTTCATCCAGGAGCGGCTGGGCCAGTAGGCC
>CALMGB010000227.1 GCA_937863535.1 uncultured Caulobacteraceae bacterium | reverse complement strand
GGGACGGGCTGGTCGCCGTGCCGGGAGCGCTTGGCCCTGTCGATGGCGGCCTGCAACGCGGCGTCGAAGGGCGCCATGTCGGTTCCGGGCTTCAGCAGGTCCGAGGCGCCCAGCCGGTGACCGCTATTTCGATTCAGGATGTAGCCGCTCACGCCATAGCTGGGGTGGGCGCCGTGGCGGTCCTCGTAACTTCGCTGGATCACGCCGAGCAGGTGCGACGTCTCGCAGGCGACCTCGATCTGCACACGATCCACCAGCGGTTTGGGTGTGGCGGACGCTGACTGGAAGGCGGCGAGCTGGTCGGCCTCCCGCTCAAAGGCGTTGAAACCGCGAAGTGCACCGTCGCGGTAGTTCACATAGAGGCCGCCGTAGCGCCTCAGCGCCGGGTCGATGCGCAGCTGTACATCGAAGCTGCGGGTCTTCTGGGCGTAGACGACCGGCGGCTCGGCTGCAGACGGCCCGGCCGCAGGCGCCACGCCTAGCGAGGCGTCCGCGATGAAGGGCGTTATCAGGGTCAGCGCGCCGAGCACCGCCAGACGAGAGATCATGGCGTTCTCCAAGGCCCATCGGGTGTATCGGCTGCGCCAGTGTGACTGAAGCCATGCGCTCCAACATCGCCGTAGTCTCGCTGTCGCGCTGAACAAGGTCGCGCCTCAGAGGAACTGTTCAAGGCTCGGGGCGCGTCAGCGAATGCGTCACATGCAGATGGGCTGCTGCGGAGGTGGGGCGAGCCTAACTGACGGCTGCGGCCGACAGGCTATAAGGGGGCGGCCGCCCGGAACTCGCTTCCCAGGCGCTCACTGCTGAACGGCTTCTCCAGTACGGGTGTGGATTTGCAGCTGTCGCACTGGTCAGGTGTGGCGGTGATGAAGATGACCGGCGTGGGGCCGCATTCGGCCAGGATCGTGCGTACAGCCGCAGGACCTGAGCCCCGGGCGAGCATGACGTCGGAGGTGATCAGGGCCGGCCGCTGATCGCGGGCGCACTGAACCGCTTCACGCTCGGTGGTGGCGAAGCTGAACGAGGTCGCGCCCTCGCCCCTGAGCACGCCCTGGATATCCATGGCGGCGATGGCGTCGTCTTCGATAATAAGTACGTGGCACATAACTACCTCCGACTAACCTAGGTTACTCGGATGGGAGCCATAGGTTCCATCGGCGGAGGAGTCAGCCGTGTCCGGCGAACTTGGCGCTCGCGGCCACGACAGGGCCGGACGAAGGCGCTTAGTTTCAGCTCACCAAGAGTTCCGAGATCAGGCCGCGAATTTTGGGCGCCACGGTGGTGCTGTCGGCTTGCAGATTGGCGTCATCGGCGGAGGTGGCGGTCGTGGGCCGAGAAGATATATGCCCCCCCTATCAGCAGCAGGGCGACGCCCACCGACAGGAGGTGCGCGGCGCCACCCTGGATTCGCGCTTTACCGTCGCGCGGGCGCCGCCGTCCCAGGCGGATCGGCCACCGCGTCGCGGCCGGCCAGGGTGGCGGCGGTCATGGCGTGATGACTAGCAGGGAGGAGGTAGCCGAGGCGTAGAGCCGGCCGTCGGCGTCTACGAGTCGGGCTTCGGCGAAGGCGGCGCGCCGCCCGAAGCTGACCACCTTGCCCTCGGCGCGCACCCGGCCGGTCTTGCTGGTCATGGCCTTGTGGTAGGCGACCTTCAGCTCCAGCGTCGTGTAGCCTTGGCCCGGCGCAAGCTTCGAGTGCACAGCGCACCCGCAGGCGGAGTCCAGGAGCGTCGCCGCATAGCCACCGTGCACCGTGCCGATGGGGTTGTAGACGCTCTCGTCCGGCGTGCCTTCGAAGGCCACGAAGCCTTCCTCTATGGTGGCGATCTCGAAGCCCATCGTGCGCCCGATGCCCCGGCCGCGGCCGCCGGCCATCATGGCGCGCAGCTGCTCCAGCCCGCTCAGGTGCAGGCCGACCTCCTCCACCATGCTCTTGGCTGCATCTCTCATGGCTTACTCTCCGCGACGCCGAGGCGCGCCATTACTGCAGCGCGGGAGCGCGCCAGGATCAGGTCAGACTGTTCGCGATCCGCCACCGCGCGAGACAGCGACAGGGCGCCGATCATCTCGGCCAGGGCCGAGGACGCCAGCGCCGGCGCCTCCGGCCGGCCCAGCATCTCCAGCTGGCCTTGGATCAGGCCGGTCAGCTGGGCCACGCCCTCCGCGTAGCGGGCGCGCGCCGGCTCGGCCATGCGGGGCAGGTCGCTGGACAGCACCGGCAGGGGACAGCCGCTGTCGCGGGCGTCGCGGTGGGCGCGCGACAAGTAGAAACGTATGTAGGTCCGCAGCGCATTGTGGGGCTCAAGCCCTTCAGTGCGGCGCTCGAAGGTGTCCCGCGCGTGGCCGAACATCTCCTCGATCGCGGCGATGACCAAGTCCTCACGGGACGCGAAGTGGGCGTAGAAGCCGCCGTGGGTGAGGCCTGCGCCCTGCATCACGCCAGCGACGCCAAGCCGGTCGGGCCCCTCCGTGCGGATCACCTTCACCGCCGCTTCCAGCACCCGTTCGCGAGTGCGCGCCTTGTGCTCGGCGTTGTAACGCATCCTTGCGTCTCCGTGACATGATGAACATAATATCAAGATCGGCGGGTTCGCAAGGTCCGTTCGGAGGATGGGCAGTCGGTAGATGTTACCGGCGGCAATCTTCTTCTACCCTGCGCAGCTGGGGAAAGGGCCGTGCCTAGCGTCGTGTACAAGTGCGCGCTTTCGACGTCACCGGCGGTGGCTTGAACGTCCCACCCCTGCGGGTAGCGACGACGGCTCAGATCCGCTGAGGGTTAGACGATTTTGGCCTGAATTAGTCGACGGCCTTCGAGCGTCTGCCAGACCAGCAGGGTGGGGGCGCCGAGGGCGAGGTCCTTGGCGCGGCGGAGCAGGCTGAGCGCCACGCCCATCTCGCCGGTCAGGCCGAACACCTGGCCAATCAGGGCGTAGGCCGCCTCCTGCACACCGACGGCGTTGGGAACCACGAAGGCGGCGCTCTTGATCGCCGAGAGCAGGCTTTCGATGGCGATGACGGCGGGCACAGAGATCTGCACGCCCATCAGGCGCAACACGATCCAGCTCCCAAGGGCGGACGAAACCCAGCCGCCCAGGTGCAGAGTGACGCCGGCCACGAGGCGCCAGGGGCGGCGGTAGAGATCAGCGAGGACCTCGTTCACGCCTTGCACCTGGGCGCTGGCGGCCGGGGCGAAGCGTCTGGCCAAACGATCCAGCAGCCTGACGCCGCGCCGCTGGGCCCAGACCAGGCTGGCGATGGTCAGCAGGGCCAAAGCGATGGCGGCCAGGAAGCACAGTTGGAAGGCGCGCGCCTCCGCGCCCCGGGCGAGATGCGCCGAGAGTAAGTTGAGGCCCAGGCCCAGGAAGGCGACCTGGGCCACGATCTCGGTCATCAGGTCGGCGGCCAGGGAGCCGTAGGCGCGCTCGGGCGCGACGCCCTGCAGGACGACGCCCCGGGCGCCCACCGCCACCCCGCCGATGGAGGCGAAGGGCAGGATGTCCGAGGCGCTCTCGCGCAGCAGGCGACCGAAGGTGAAGGTCACCAGGCGGCGCAGCGGCTCCCCCGCCGCCAGCGACCACCAGGCGGCGCCGGTGATCGGGAAGCAGGCCAGGCTGTAGAGGACGAACAGGGCGAAGCCGCCCCAGCCGATGGTCACGAGTGCGGAGAACACCTGGGCGAAGCCGAACCAGCCCACCACGGCGATGGCGAGCACCACGCCCAGCAGGGCGGCCGCCGCCATGCCGACCCGTGCAGGGGTGAGCGCGCGGCGGCGGTGCGGCGGTGGGCTGGTGAGGATGGCGACCTAGGCGCTCATGTCACGGCGCCTTCGCGCCG
>CALMGB010000226.1:5190-5627 GCA_937863535.1 uncultured Caulobacteraceae bacterium | reverse complement strand
CAGTGGCATCAGCAACATCGCCAAGCCCATGTCATGGAACAGCGGCAGCCAGGACAGGGCGCGGTCCTCAGGCCCGACCCTGAGGCCGTGGCGGGTGATGGCGTGCGCGTTGGCCATCAGCGCGCGATGGGTCACGACCACCCCCGTAGGGGCGCGGGTGCTGCCGGAGGAGAACTGCAGGTAGCAGGTGTCCTCGGGCGCCGCCTCGACGCGCTCCACCTCGCCTTCGGGCAGATCGGACAAAGGGGTGAGCAGCCGAAGGCCCGCTCGCGCACCGGCGGCCGCGATCAGGGGCTGCAGGGCCGCAGGCCCGAAGGCGGCGCTGGCGCGGGCCTGGGTGAGCAGCCGGGCGATCTGGTCCACATAGGCGTCGCCCCCGCCGAGCGGCGCGGGCAACGGCATCGGCGCGGGAACCAGCCCGGCGTACTGGCAGGCGA
>CALMGB010000226.1:4329-5180 GCA_937863535.1 uncultured Caulobacteraceae bacterium | reverse complement strand
CGGCGGGCGGCGTGAACCGCCCCGCGGCCCCGCCGCGTCGCGGCGACCCGGCCGACGCGTGCGCCCGGCGCGAGGCCGGCGGCCGGCAGCCCCCCCGCCAGGCTCAACGCCCGCAGCCGCAGGTGGGCGTAGGGCATGGCCTCGAGCAGCTCTGCGCGCAGGCCATAGATGTTCACGCCCGTCGGCTGCAGGGCGGCGGCGTCCAGCGCCTCGGCCAGGGTGAGGTGACCTGTCCGAGGCAGGGCGCGGTCGGGAGATGTCGGCGTGGGACTCACATCCAAGTCTTGAAGCGTCCAAGGTTCGATCGCAAGGCGCGGGACCGTGCGACGCCCTTAACGCAGGACGGCTCATCCTTCGACAGGCTCAGGATGAGGCGACTGCGCGCGTTTACGCTCAAACCCGGCTGGCTCTAGAACGTGGCGGAAAGCCTCAGCGGCTCTGCGCCGTCCGCGCCTGCCCGGTCTTCAAGGATACCGCCATGACCACAGCCTCCGATCCCACGTCGATCGTGATCGAGCCGGTGTCCTCTCGCGCCCAGCTGGATCGCTTCATCCGCCTGCCGGACCGGCTGAACGCCGGCGACCCGAACTATGTCACCCCGCTGCTGATGGAGCGGCGCCAGGCGCTGTCGCCCAAGACCAACCCCTATTTCGACCATGCGGAGGCGCAGTTCTGGCTGGCGCGGCGGGGCGACCGCGACGTCGGTCGGATCAGCGCCCAGATCGACCGGCTGGCCCCTCCCGAACCCGGCAAGCCGGCCGCCGGACACTTCGGCCTGATCGCCGCGGAGGATGATGACGCCGTCTTCGCGGCCCTCCTGCGCACCGCGGAGGAGTGGCTGCGCGCGCGGG
>CALMGB010000226.1:0-4319 GCA_937863535.1 uncultured Caulobacteraceae bacterium | reverse complement strand
CGATCAACGAGGAGGTGGGCCTGCTGATCGAGGGCTTCGACACCTCGCCCATGGTGATGATGGGCCACGATCCCCGTTACGCCGCCGCCCGGATCGAGGCGCAGGGCTACGCCAAGGCCAAGGACGTCCACGCGTATCTGTGCCGCTCCAGCGACGGCCTGCCCGAGCCGGTGCTGAAGCGCATCCGGCGGGGGGCGCCCGAAGGCGTAAAGCTTCGCCAGCTGGACATGAAACGCTACGACGCCGAGGTCGCCACCCTGACCGAGATCCTGAACGACGCCTGGTCGGAGAACTGGGGCTTCACCCCCACCACCGAGGCGGAGACCAGCGCCCTGGCCAAGGCGCTGAAGTCAGTGCTCGACCCCACCCTGGTCTGGTTCGCCGAGATCGACGGCGAGGCGGCGGGGGTGATCGTCTACCTGCCTGACGTGAACGCGGCGATCACGGGGCTCGGCGGCCGGTTGCTGCCGTTCGGCTGGGCTCGCCTGCTCTGGCGGCTGAAGGTGCGGCGGGTGAAGTCGATCCGGGTGCCCCTGATGGGCGTGCGGAAGAAGTTCCACCGGGACAGGCGTGGCCAGCTCCTGCCCTTCCTGATGATCGACGTCGGCGCCCAACGCGCCGTCAAGCTTGGCTACGAGCGTTTCGAGCTGTCGTGGGTCCTGGAGGACAACCGGGCCATGCGCCGCATCAGCGAGGCTATCGGCGCCCACGTCTACAAGACCTACCGCATCTACGAGAAGGCGCTGGGGTGAACTGACTTCTCCTCCCCTGCGCAGCGGGGGAAGGGACCCTGCGCAGCATGGTGGAGGGGGCGTCGCCGCCGATGCCGTAACAGGCCTGGACGCCGAAGCGGCGGTGAGGCCCCCTCCGTCACGACGCGTTCCGCGCCGCGCCACCTCCCCCGCTGCGCAGGGGAGGAGAAGATCGCGTCGGGACCACGGCGGTGCAGCCCGGTACATGCGCCAGATCCGGCCCGAGGCGGGCGAGCTGCGGCTCCAGGCTGATGTCACAGGACACTGTGAGCACGCCCGGCCGGAACGCGGCCTGGGCCGACCGCCGCACCACCCTCACCCCACGCCCGCGCCACAGCACGGCGTAGAACTGCAGCTGGGGGGCGTAGGCCTGATCGTGCTGGGCGTTGAAGACGCCGTCGTCGCGCACCTCCACCCTATCCAGCCCTCGCCGGTGCAGGGCGGCGAAGACCTCGCCGTAGCGCCCGGTGGAGCGCTGGTCGAAGATGCTCGGATAGACGTCGCGCACGATGAAGATCACCAGCACCAGCACCGCGGCGCCGCCCCAGAGCCCGGCGCGCTCCCAGGCGGGCGTTCCCGCCGCCGGGCTGCGCCGCGCCTGCAGGCGGGTGCGCAGGCTGTCCAGGCCCAGCGCGCAGCCGATGGCCAGGAAGGGGTGGCACGGATCGGTGTACCAGCGGATCCTGGTCTTGCCGGCCGTGTAGATGGCCATGATGCCGAAGGCCATGCAGAGGGCGAAGACCATGCCGGCCCTGCGCCGGCCCCTCAACCACCTGACCTCCGCCAGCAGCGGCAGGGCGAAGACGCCGAGGGAGAAGCCGAAGGCCCCAAAGATCAGCAGAGGATAGTACCAGATCGGGTTGTGATGGTTCTCCACGATCGCGCCGTAGCGACCGAGCTCGTTGGCGGCGACCGCGTGCAGGTAGCCGGGCGCCGCATGCTCCCGCCCCAGGTAGAAGGCGGCGATCAGACCCGCGGCCATCAGGGCGGCGACCGAATAGCTCCACGACTGGAACGGGCGCCAGGGCCGCCGCTGGACCAGCAGATAGAGCACCAGGCCTACGCCCGGCGCCAGGCCCGCGACTCCCTTGGTCAGCGCGGCGCCCGCCACCAGGGCGCCGGCGAGCAGCACCTGCCAGGGCTGGGGGCGCCTGCGATGCAGGGTGTGGAAGAAGAGGCAGCTGTAGGCGGTGACGAAAAGGCACAACAGCGCCTCGTAGTCCGCCGTCTGTCCGCTGTGGCGCCCCACGAAACCGCGGGTGGTCAGCAGCACCACTCCGGCCGCAACGGGTGCGAAGCTCGTGCGGGTCAGCTTCCAGGTGAAGCCCATCACGATGGCCGCACTGCCGAGCGTGGCCAGGGCGGAGGGGATGCGGAGCGCCCCTTCGCTGGCCCCGAACGCCGACATGCACAGGCTCATCAGCCAGATCAGCAACGGCGGCTTGGTGTTCCAGAGGTCCGGGCGGAAGCCGTAGGTGGTCACCAGCGACAGGCCGGTGGTGTGCATCTCGATGGCGTTCACGGCCAATCGCGACTCGTCCCACCGGTTGATGGGAAAGACCGGAAGATCGATGGCCATCCAGACCGCGGCCACGAGCAGCAGCAGCCCGGCGCGACGCAGGAAGACACGCTTAGCGGACGACAGGGGCGGCTCCTTCCGGACGGACGTACAGCTCGGCCGCGCCTGCGGGACTGCGGTGCAGGACGTAGCCACGGGACAGGGCGTAGGCACGCAACGGAACATCCAGGCGCACCCGGGTGTCTCCGCCGCCGTCCTCAAAGCCGGTGACGATGGCGGCGGGGGGCGTAGCGTCCAGGTCGGCCGCGAGCGAGGCGGGGCTGGTGATGTGCAGCCGTCTCCGCAGGGCGGCGTCCACGCCGTCCGCACTCCGGTACACCATGGCCCCGCCGCCGAAGCGCCGGTCCAGTGGATAGCCGCTGTCGAGCACGGCATGGGCGGACAGGGTCGCGATTGCGCCGGAGGCGTGCGCCTGGCGAAGGGTGTCGCCGATCCAGCGGTTCTGGCGCGCGATGACGATCGGCGCCCAGCGGCCGGTCCGGGCCGCCTCCCCTACCCACATCGCGAACATGACGAGGCCGGTGACCGCGCCGAGCGCCAGCAGGCTCCGTCCCCAGACCGGAAGCCGCGCCTGCGACGCCGTCACGCCCAGGCGGACGAAGAGCGGCGGCAGGAGCGGGGCGAAATACTGCTTGTAGGTGGGCGACGGCGCAAAGGCGGCCAACAGGCCCGCGAGGATCATCAGGTCGAGCAGGCCCGCCATGGCCGGAGCCGTCGCATGCGGCCGGGACGACCTCAATCGCCTGAACAGGACCACCGCCAGCGCGGCCAGGGCCGGACCCAGAAGCAGGTCGCCGAGGCCGTAGAGCAGCTTGGACCCCGGCTCCATCCGGTGCTCCAGGCCGTTGGCCACGTACCAGCGCCGGGGACCGTCCGCCCAGAAGCCGACAAGAGCGAAGCGCAAGGCCTCGGGCGCCCGGGCCCAGGCCAGGGCGATGGGCGCGAGGCCCGCGAGGGCGCCCACCCCGAAGCTCAGGGCCGACGACCGGGCCAGGATGGCGACCTCAATCCGGATGAGATCGCCGCCCCTTTTCTCGCCCTGCGAAGCCAGGAGAGGATAGAGGGCGGCCGCCGCCAGCAGGGGGGCGAACGACAGTTTGGCGCTTACGGCCGCTCCGAGCAGCAGACCGCAACTTCCCCATCCGAGCCACGGCCACCGGGCGTTCTGGCGCAGGGCGAAGGCCGCCGCCGCGATCGCCCAGGCGAGCAGCGCCATCGGCAGGGCGTCGTTGCGCACGACGCTGGCGCAGTATTGGAAGGTGTAGCAGCTGGCCATCAGCAGGGTCGACGCCGCCGCCGTGCTTCGCCCGACCCCTAGCCGGCGTTGGGCGAGCCACACGCCGGCCAGCGTCGCCAGACCGCAGGCCGCCGAGAAAAGCCGCAGGACCAGATAGGTCCATCCCGGCGCGAACCCGGTCAGGGGTGCGGTCAGCTCCGGCTGGAGCGGCGTCTGCACATAGAGGAAGTCGCGGTAGAGCCTGGCCTTGGCGGCGAGCACGCTGGCGGCGAGATACTGGTCCTCGTCGTGGTTGAAGGGCGTGGCGAAGACCAGCATGCCCAGCCCCAGGGCCAGGCCGGCGAACAGCATAGTCTCCAGGGGCGGCGCACGCCGAGCCCGGGCGGTCGTGCGCCTGCCCATCCGACTCGACCGCCTTTCGGAGCGCCCTGACCCACACGCATCCCGGTGAGGTCTGGACCGCCGCGCACGTGACCGGCTTCACTAGCCGGGCCGCCGGGAATTTCAACGAGGAACGATCGAAGCGCGAGCCTCGCCCCCGCCGCTGGGTGGCTCAGCCGGGGCTGAGCGGGGCGGCCGCCTCGAACTGAAGGGCGGCGAGACGGGCGTAGAGGCCGCCCTGGGCGACCAGGGCGGCGTGGGTCCCGCACTCCACGATCCGGCCCTGGTCCATGACCAGGATGCGGTCGGCCTCCAGCACCGTGGCCAGGCGGTGCGCGATGACCAGGGTGGTCTGGCCGCGGTGCTGGAG
>CALMGB010000225.1:10709-26524 GCA_937863535.1 uncultured Caulobacteraceae bacterium | reverse complement strand
TCCTGCAGGATGCGCTTGTCGGGGGTGGCGAACAGCACGTCGTTCGTCGCCACGCTGCGCACCCTCGCGGCCACGGCCATGTTGGCCAGGGCGTGCAGGCGAAGCGCGTCGCGCGGCCGTCGCCGCAGCGTCAGCGCCATATAGCTTCGGTCGCCGAACAGGCCTGAGAGCCGACGCAAGCGCTTGGCGCAGGCCTCATCCGCCTCGTCGGGGATCAGCATGGCCAGCAGGTCTTGCGACCAGGCCTCCAGGTCCTCCCAGTGCAGTTCGCAGGCAGCCTTGCCCGCCCTGCCCTTCCCGATCGTCAGGAGCCGGCAGAGCCGGCCGTAGGCGGCGCGGTCGGTCGGGTAGACCAGCAGCGCGGTCCCGTCCTGCAAGTCTAGCCGGCAGCCCACCACGGCGCGCACGCCGGTCGCCTTGGCCGCCTCATGGGCGCGCACGATCCCAGCGAGGCTGGAGCGGTCGCAGATGGCCAGCGCCTCTATCCCGCAGAGCGCAGCCTGGCTGAATAGGTCCTCCGGGCTGCTGGCGCCGCGCAGGAAGCTGAAGTGGGAGGTGACCTGCAGCTCGGCGTAGCGCGTCACGCAAGGCCGCCGTCGATGTCGGCCGCCGTGTCGCCGACGAGGTTGGAGAGGGTGACGCCCAGCAGGCGCACCGGGCGGGGCACGGGCAGCTCGCCGACGAGAATCGCCCGGGCCAGCGCCTCGATATCCGCCCGGGTTCGAACCGGCGTCCGGGAGCTGCGGGCGCGGGTGATCTGGGTGAAGTCGGAGAACTTCAGCTTCAGGGTTACCGTGCGGCCCGCCGCGCACCTGGCCTCGATCCGCGCCATGACCGCGTCCAGCACGGGCTCGAGCGCCGCCTCCAGCTCCCCTCGCTCGGACACGTCGGTCTCGAAGGTCCGCTCCGCCCCGATGGACTTGCGCACGCGGTCTGCCCGTACCGGTCGGTCGTCCTGGCCGAGGGCGGCGCGCTGGAAGTAGCCCGCGCTGGAGCCGAAGTGGCGCTCCAGCACATCCAGCGACTGGGCGGCGAGGTCCGCGCCGGTATGGATGCCAAGCGCCTCCATCTTAGCGGCGGTGACAGGGCCCACCCCGTGGAAGCGCGATACGGGCTGGGCCTGAACGAAGGCCGGTCCATCACGAGGGGTGACCACGCACAGGCCATCGGGCTTGTTGTGGTCACTGGCCAGCTTGGCGATGAACTTGTTGTAGGAGACCCCGGCCGAGGCGGTGAGGCCGGTCTGCAGCTTGATCCTGGCCCTTATCTCCCTGGCGATGGCCGTGGCCGACCCGTGTGCGCGCCGATCCGCGGTCACGTCGAGGTAGGCCTCGTCCAGCGACAGGGGCTCGATCAGGTCGGTATAGTCGGCGAAGATCAGGCCGATCTGGGCCGACACCTCACGGTAGACCTCAAAGCGCGGCTTGACGAACACCAGCTCCGGGCAGCGGCGCGCCGCCGTCACCGAGGGCATAGCCGAGCGCACGCCGTAAGCCCGCGCCTCGTAGCTCGCCGCAGCCACCACGCCTCGGGCGCGCGACCCGCCGACCGCCACCGGCAGACCGCGCAGCTCCGGCCGGTCGCGCTGCTCCACCGAGGCGAAGAAGGCATCCATGTCGATGTGGATGATCTTGCGGAGAGGGTGGTCGGTGGTCACGCGAACAGACCATGCAAAAACCAATTGAGGTCGCCCGTGGCGGCGATCTCGCCGTCGCCCTGGCGGTAAAGCCAGAACCGCTCGCCCGCCTCGTCCTCCACGCTGAAATAGTCCCGCACCGCCAGGGTCTCGGCGTCGCGTCGCCACCACTCCCCGAAGACGCGCTCCGGTCCGTCGGCCACGCGCACGCGCCGGCGCTGGCCGCGCCAGGTGAAGGCCGCCGGCGGCTGGTCGGGCAGTACGGCCATGGCCTCCACCCGTTCCGGCGGAGACAGGAGCCGCGAGGGCCTGGGCCAACGCGCCGGCCAGGTCCGACCCGTCAGGGGCGCGGTAGGAGCCACCCGCTGCACGCAGCGCTCGGGCACGTCGCTGTCCACTGGCGCCAGCCGGTACACCTTGTCCGAGCCCAGCCGGTTAGCCAGGATGTCGACGAGGCCTGTGACGTCGATCCGCTTGGCGGAGGTGTCGAGCGAAGTGACGGTCTGGGTGGGGCCGAGCGGCTCCGCCAGCGCCGCGGCCAGCGACATCGCCTCGATCCCGAACCCCGGGTCGATGTAGCCGAGCTTGTCACGGAACAATCGGATCAGCCGCTTGGGGTCGCGCAGCGGGGCGGCCGTGCCGATCCGGATGGCCTCGCGCCGCCCGTCCACCCGCTCACTGATGAGATCCAGCGTGCGCGCGCCGAGCCCCCTCGCCTCCAGCTCGCGGCAGAGCTGGTCCACCAGCTCCGCGGTCTTGCGCGCGATCGTCTCCGGCGCGCCGATCGGCTCGAAGAAGGCTCGGCGCACCGTGACCCGATCCGGCGCGCTGATCGAATCGAACGTCTCGGCGGTGCGGCCATAGGCTTGGTCGAGGCGACGGGTCAGGGCAGGGCCGAAGCGCAGCGCCAGCGGCGCGCGGGGGGTGCGCTCCAGGTCGCCGCCGGTCTCCAGGCCGCGCTTGCCAAGCCCCGCCACGACCTCCGCGTCAAGCCGCAGCGCCGCGAGGGGGAGAGCATCGACGTCGAGGGTCACCTCCCCCCTCGCGGAGATCACCTTCCGCGCCAGGCCGTAGCGCGCCAGAGCCCAGGCCGCGCCCTGCGTGTCCGCCATCGCCACACGCGCATGCGCGCCAGCGCGGGCCAACCGGCTGGCGAGGTCGCTCAGCAGCTCCGCCTCGCCGCCGAACAGGTGGGCGACGCCTGAGGCGTCGATCCAGAGCCCGTCCACCCCGTCGACGGCGACAAGGGGCGAGTAGCGGCGAAGCGCCCAGAGCGCAATCCGCTCCAGCGCGGCGTCGTCCTCTGCCGGAGCGTGCTCCACGGTGAGCAGGCCTGGAACACGGGCCTGGGCCTGGGCGACCGGCAGGCCTGGGATGACGCCCAAGGCTCGCGCCGCCCGGTCGGCGTCGACGACGACCTTGCGCGCGCCCACCCGCCCGGTGACCACGACCGGGGTCTCAACCGGCGGCGCGGCGTTCCCCTGGCCCTTGCGCCAGTGATCCGTCGGCCAGCTCGGCAGGTAGAGCGAGATGACCCGCCTCATCGCACGCCTCCAGCTCCCACTCGCACGCCTCCGCCCCCCGGCACCGCATCATCTCCACCAGCCAGCGCGGCCGCCCCATCAGTCCCGGCACCACTTCGCGCGTCCCCGGTAGGGCCGAGACCCGCCAGCGGCTCACCGAGGCCGTCGGCTGGCCGTAGTCCGCCGCGGCGGACGGAGTTCGCCAGCGCCGCACGGCAAAGGCGGTCGTACCCCCCTCTTCCGCGGCCAGCTGCAGCCGACGGGAGGCCGTCATCGCCAGGCCACCCAGCTCGCCGACAGCCGCGGCCAGGCCGCCGTAGCGCAGGGCGTCCTCCAGGACGGCTAGTACGCCCTTCTCGTCCCCGGCTTCGGCGTAGATCACCCGTTCGGGGTGCAGGCCGACGCCGGCCAGCGCCGGGGCGAACAGATCCCGCTGGCGAAGACACCAGAGGACCGGCCCCTCCATCCGCGCCAGCACGCCGGCGACGAACAGAGCCGCCGCCGCCCCATGCACCGCACCCGGGCCGCCGCCGGCGACCTCGTGCAGGGCGCCCACCCGCAGGCCTCCCGCGGGAAGGTGGGCGTCCAGGCCGGCGATCCCGAATGGAATCGAGCCTTGGGCGCTCCTGTGCGAGCGCTCTACGGCCGCGATCCGCGCCCGCAGCGCCTCCAGTGACGATTCCGCCCGTGCTACACCAACCATGACGCTGACTAACCGGCTGGTCGAACCAGCGTTCCCTATACGTTCTATCAAACGCTGAGAGTCAACCGCGGGGGTGCGGATGCTTGTGGAATGACCAGGCCCGCTTCGACGGACCTGCCGGGCGTGGCTAGGCGCTTGCGCGCTCCCGCACGACCGAGCGAGCAGGCTTGTCCTCGCGCAGGCCCTTGAAACTGGCCTGCCGCAGACGGCCAGCCGTTGTCCATTCGGCGATCTCGGCGGCCGCGACGAGCACCGGCCGCGTCCAATGGATCGAGGAGGAGCCGCGAGGGGGCGAGCCGGCCGTAAAGGCGGACCGGTCGGCCTCGACCGCACGCAACCGCGGCAGCAGGTCGGACACGACCGCCGCGCTGAACCCCGTTCCAATCGTGCCGACAAACTGCAGGGCGTCCCCGTCGTAGACGCCGGCGAGCAGGGAGCGGAACTTGCTCCCGTTCATCTCCCAGCCGCCCACCACCACCTCCTGCGACGGCCGGCACTTGGCCTTGACCCAGCTGTCAGCGCGCCGCCCCTCACGGGCTTCATAGAAGGCATCGAGGCGTTTGGACACGATCCCCTCGAGGCCGAGGCGACAGGCGGCCGTGAGCAGGGGTTGGCCGCCGCCGGGCAACGCCCCGGCCAGACGAAGCTGGACAAGCTCGTCGGTGACGGCGTGCTCCAGACGGTGGCGGCGTTCCGAGAAGGGCCGGCCACGAAGGTCCTCGCCACCGTCGAACAGCATGTCGAAGATGAAGAAGCTAAGCTCGCCCCGGATGTCGCCGGCCTGGCGGCTGCCCATGACGGAGCGGAGCGCGGAGAAGTCTGGCGAGCCTTCCGCGTCGACGACACACAGTTCGCCGTCGAACACGCCCGGACCAAGCGCATGCGCCTCGTGGGCGAGGTCCGGCAGGCGCGACGTCCAGTCGTTACCATTGCGAGAATACCAGGTGACAGCCTCCAGGGTCACCTGCAGCTGCATCCGGTAGCCGTCCAGCTTGACCTCGTGACGCCATCCGTCGCCGGACGGCGGCGCCGCGATCATGCGAGGGTGCTGCAAAGGCAGAAAACCGGAAGGCGGTTCAGCCCCCCTCGCCGCCATCGGGGAGCGGCTCGTTGATCCACGATGACGCTCCACCGGCGAAGACCCCCTGATGCAGACCATCCGTGCCGGAGGCCACATCATGGGCGCGAGGTCTTGAGGGATCGTGACCACCTCTCCAGGCAGGCGGCGCAAACGCTTAGAAGGTGTCGTCAGCGATCGGACGCATCGGCAGATCGCCATCCATGGCGCCCCCTGTCCTGCACCCCCATCAGACTGGCTCCGGCGCACGGACGGGCGACCTTGTTCGGCTAATAACCTGCAGGTCCTCAGATCGCAGGCGTTCGACCTCCTCGGCGCTGACCCGCCTAAAGGTCGCGCCGGGGAAGTCTGGTCGCACGTGGACCGGCCGGCCGATCGACTGCAGGCCGTCAGGCGCAAGGTGGCGCAACTCGACGAACTCTTCGAGCACGCGTGCGATCAGGCGCGGAGCCTCGCCAGGGGGCTCCAGCCGACGGGGCGACATCAGGCTGACGAGCTTGGCCGGCAGCGACGGATCCTCGTGCAGCAGCAGGTAGACCGGGCGCACGGTCGCGCGCCGGGCGGCGTTCATCGGGGCACGCGGCGGGAGCGCGGGCATAGACCCTGCTTCCGCCGCCCACACCCAGGCGTCGAGGTCCTCGGACTGCCCCCCGATGAGCCCCCCGAGGGCTTCGGCATAAGCCTCCGGGGCGCCGGCCGGCTGGATGAACATGGCCGTGGGTTTGGGGTTGGTGTCCTGCAGCACGGCGAGCGCCAGCGGCTTGGTCGACGGCATATTGAAGCGGAGGCCGCGCTCGAAGACCCGCCGCTCCCGCACCAACTCGCTGATCAGGGCTAGGTCCAGGCCCCCATCGATGGGCAACCAGTGCTCGTCGGTGAGCATCAGCGCCGCCTCCTCCACCTGCGCGAACCCTGACGGCGGGACGGAGAACAGGGCGATCATTAACAGGTGGCTGTCGGGCAGGCCATTCCAGGTCGCGAGCTCGCGCTCGAAGCGTTTGGTCAGGCGCTGATGCGCCTCCTCACTCAGGAAGAAGGAGAAGTCCGGGCAGTGCTTCACCACCACCCTCACATCGTAGCGCGCGGCCTCGAACGCCTTGACCTCGCCCACCACCAGCATCAACGGACGCTGCTTGGCAGGACCCGCGGTCATAAGCTTCGCTAGCATCCCAGTACGGCGCGCGGAGATCTCCAGCTTGTGGTCGACCGTAAAGGGTTCGGGCACGTAGAGGCGTTCGCCCAAGGATCGACCCTTGGCCCGGGCCCCGTCGGCGGCGCCCAGCAACTGCCGTCGGACCAGGCCCCAGAAGCGCTTGCCCGCCATGCCTGGCGACCAGCGGGTGAGCTCGGCTTCCCGCCAGAGGTAATGCAAGGTGGCCAGCAGGCTGAGCCGCGCCTTGTCCACCTTCACCGTGGCGGCCGCGCTTTCGCCCGGCGTAGGCGCCTTGCGGGCTGCGCCCTTGGTGAACGGGAAGCCGAGATTGAGGATGGTCACGCCCTCGTCGGGATCCTCCTGGATGGCGGCGCCGCGAAGCTGGCCCAGGCCGCCGAGTTCGTCGGGGGCCTCGTAGGAGCCGCAACCTGACCCGTGAGCGCGACCGGTCATCGGCATCCGCTTGATCAGGAACCGGCCGCCGGCCTTGGCCACGTACATGGGCAGGCCTTCAGGCCGGCACATGCACAGGGGGCGAAGACGCAAGGCGTAGACTTCGCCTAGCGCTTCCTGAAAACACGGGTCATCGGCGTCATAGCAGACGTCGTCAGTGAAATAGGTCGTCCCGGTGCTTGTGGCCATCTTCCTACTCCAATTATGGGTTCATCTTAAACTGTATTCACCTTGTCTCGCCGCCTAGACCGCGCCATAGTGTCTAGGCCATGATTGAGGAGGATTTGGCCATGGATTTCCTCGACGTCCGTCACAACGTCGGCAGCAGTCCGGTGAAACCGCGGATCAGCACGGCCGGAGGCACGGTGACGATTTGCATCCCCCTCGCCCTGGCCGAGCACCTCGGGTTCGAGGCGGGCAAGGGCGTGAAGGTGCAGTTCGGCCAGGACGAGGCCGGCGCAGCGATCCGGCTGCGACCGGAAGAGGGCGCGCCGTGGATCCTGAGGGCCAAGAGGCGCGACATCCAGGTTCAGGTCCCGGAGCTGCTCCCGACGTCGCCGCCGGCCGACCAGGGCGTTGAATACGCCAACGGCGACGGCGCGCTGACCCTGACCCTGCCCAAGCCCTGGGACCTCGCCAACGCGCTGGCGGTGAAGAAGCCGAACGGCGCGCGCAGAGGGGCTGGCAGAGGATAAGCAGGGCCGGCCGGTCACCGCGGCGCGCTCGCAGTGGCCGGGTCCGACCTGTCGGGCTGCCCCTCGACATAGATCACCGGCGTGCCGGCGGCTTGCGTGAGGTCAGCCACCACAGCGTCCTGCAGCCGGTTCTTCCACTCATCAGGAGACCCCACCAAGCGGCCGGCGATGGCGCGGCCCAGCATCTGGCTCCAGTCCGCCGCCCTGGTCGTGGACGTCGGTCATATAGAGGTCGAGGTCGTAGCCGCTCGATGACGGGAACAGGCAAGCCGTCACCCGCAGGTGCTGCGAGCCCTCGACATCACGCTGGATGTTGCTGATCCAGACCGCCCCGTTGCAGGTCGCCACGCGAAACTGCAGGGCGGAGGCGCCGCCCAAGGCGGCCAGGCCCGCGAGAGGCGAATTGGCCAGCGGGTTGATCAGCTTGAACCGTTCCGCCACCGGAGGGGCGTCCATGACGATCGGAGTGGTGGTCTGCCAGCCCGACGCATAACGGGCGAGTGACGAGGTCGCCGCCTGGATCATCACCCGCTTGGGCGCATCCGTCTTCCAGCGGAAGATCTGGTACTCCTCCTGGGTGGAGGAGATGTCGGCGCCCGCGTGTGCAGCGCTGGCGCTCAGGAACAGGGCGGCCACGAGAAGGCCTGCGGCTCGGATCACCTCTTCCCCCGGCTGGTGCAAATCAGTCGAGGCGCGTATCTTCGCCCGTAGGAGGCGAAGCCATGACGGCCCACGACGATGATCAGGACTTGGTGACAATACGAGTGCCTCGGCGCGCCGCGGCGATGTACGCGGCCGAATTGGACATTACATCCTCTCCTCTCGCGGCGCGGCTGACCGTACACGGCCGGATATTGGCAGGGGTGATAGCCCTGCTCACAAGTCTCGCCTTCAGCTTGACTATCGCTCTCAACGTGGAACGTGAGACTTACAGCATCGTACCCGCTGCTATTGCTGCAGCTGTGTTCTCCGCGTTTATGGGCTTTGCGTTCCTGCTCTTCGGTATCCGATACAAGCGAGCCCTGAGGCGCCGGAACGTGCTGTAGTGCATAGAAAGTCAAACGAACCGCAGACGAGCTCATTGGACCGGCCGCGCCTTAATGCGCTTCGCGCCTGTGAGAAAGTGACCTGCGTCAACATTATGGCGCCGACTATTGATCGTCGGCGTAGACGCGAAGGCTTGATCTACCAGATGCTCACCCGAGCGGGCGTGCGCCGGGACATCGACCAACCCGTCCGCCGTAGGGCTCCTGGAATTTGCACGGGAGGGCGCGCCGCTTAGTTGATGGTGCACCTCTTTGTCGAGAGCATGGGACGAGTCATCCATGTGCGGCGTAGAAGTGCTTGGTCCGTTCGGCAGGCCCTTTTCGAGACCAGCTGAGATCTTCGGATCGACAGAGAGGCCCTGGAGGTAAGCCGGGTAAATGTCGCGTCGTAGCGCTTCCTCACGCAAATCCGCCACTGCTTTTGCATCTGGGCCGACCGGGTTCAAGAGTCGGCTCAGCGGAACAGCTTCACCAGTGACGTCTCTCACAGGTTGCCCTTCCTGATACCTATTGCCGAAGTAATTCGCGATCCGATTAGCCAAGTTTTCGTCCCGGCTAAAGTCGTTACGCCGGGCATACTCCGCAGTCTGCGCCCACCGCTCACCTTGGGAGTCGAGTTCGCGCCGAGAGGCGGAGACAGTAGAGCTATCTGAAAAGCTAGAGCTGGAAACGTCTCGGTAACCGGAATTTGTACCGTAATTACTCGACCAAATATCAGTCGCAAATTGCTGAGTTGCGTGATCGCGGGCCTTGAAGAAGCCCTTGCTTTCCAACTCCTGTCGGGCGGCGTCTAGTGTCGCCTGTGAAGAGTCGCTTTGTGTGTGGTCTCCCTTGTGACCACCCTTCACCCCCAATGAGCCGCCGAGAGATCCGGATGGCCCGAGCCCAGCTTTTCCGAAACCGGCGCTGCCGGACAATGATGCACCAGCGTCCCAGCTCCAATAATCAACGGCCGAGTTCGCATCAGTTTGAGAGATACCAAGGCGCTTCGCCAGTGAGGTCGATGCCTGATCCCGAGTCTCGAAGACCTGCCGCATTCCAGTTCGATCATCAAGGCCATCTGTCGACGTGCGAGAGCGGCCTTCAATATATCCTGCTGAGTTCTCCTGAAGCTTCGAAGAAACTTGCGCTCTGGCCCGGCTGTAGGTGTCCTCCACGGCGGCGCTCTCCTCACGGTAGCGCGAGCTGTTCTGGCTTGCCGCCGCCGAAAGGCTCTCTCCTGCCCGAGCCGCGAAAGGCAGATTGGAGTTGGCCGCCTGCATGATGAAGGTCCCGTCGCGGGCCTCCGTGCGCGTATTGCCTGCATCGTCGACCCAGGTCTTACCGCCATAGTTCGAGTAAACCGCTGTATCGAAGCGGTTGCCCGAGGTGTTGTGGAACTGGTGGGTATCGACCGCCGTGGTTCCATAGCTGAAGTTGCCGGTGGACATCGCCTGACCTGCGGCCTCGGCGCTGCGCTGGAAGGTGTGCATGACCCCGCCCGCAGCGGCCTCGGCGCCGGCCATGGCGCCCTTGGTCAGCATCCCCGCGATCATCGGGATCGCCGCGGCCATGCACCCCGCCACGCCGGCGAGGTCCGCGTTCAGGGCGCCCACGGAGTTGAGGTTGCCGAACGTCAACGCGTAGGACGTGCCCGACGGCATGAAGGTCGCGGCCGAGGTCTGGTGATAGACCTGCCACATCATGACCTTGTTCAAGATCACGTACATTGGGCCCCAAAGCTGGAGATAGATGAACCCGCCGAAGTAGCCCTTCATCATCTGGATCCCGAGACCGGGCAGAAGGAACGCCGGGGCGAGGATCGGGAACATGCCGATGAACAGGACCGTGATGACGATCTGCAGGGTGATCAGCGCCTTCTCGGCCGTAGCGCCGATCATCTGCTGGGTGTCCTGGGTCTGGAGCTGCGCCTGGGTCGCGCCCAGCGTGCCAACCAGGTTGCCCCCGTTCTGCGCCACGTAGCCTGACATGGCTTGCCGCAGCGCGTTGATGGTCAGGACCTGCTGGAAGTTCTGGGTGGCGTCGGTGGAGGCCAGTCCTGTCGCTGCGGTCAGAGCTCCAAGCGAGGTGGCCATCGTCGACTGCGCCGAGCCCGTGTTGATGCTGGGGTTCAGCCGCACCTCCTGCGCCGCCTCGTTGTTGGGGATCTCGCTCCCCCAAGCACTGTCCAGGTTCTGTGCGCCCTGCTGACAGGTGATGATACTCGGCTGGCTGGCGTCGGAATTGTAGTAGGGGAAGGCGGCGGATGGGCTCGCGCTGTTGCGAATGAAGGTCCACAGGCTGGCGGCCGACTGAAGCTGTCCGACGCTGATGTAGTTGGAGAGCAGGTCGTTATAGGTACAGTTCGTCATGAACGATTCCATGTTCTGAGCGAACACGGGATCGAGGATGCGCCAGCCGCGCATCTGGTTGTAGAGCTTTGCTCCATAGATCAGGCCGCTGTCGGAATAGGCCAGCCCTTGAGGGTCGGCGAACGCCTGCTCGGTTGACTTGATGACCGTGTCGCCGATCTCGCTTGAGGTGGCCGCCACGAAGGCGACGCCGAGAGGGACGTTCCCGACGACAGCCGAGGGGAACCCGGTGTCGAGCCGGTCGGTGATCGCCACCTGGACCTTGGGCACCCATAGGACGCCGTAGATGATGGCGCAGGTGATGAACCACTTCACGAGCGCCGCGAAGTTGAAGTCCCCCATGGCCTTCAGGATGCCGAGGAGCAGCCCGAGCAGGATCATGACCCGGAACAGGCTGTCGATCGGGCCTGTCCCGGACATCAGCGCCACAGCGTTGAAGACGCTCTGGTAGACCTGCCCACCGCCGTAGACGATGACCTCGTATTGACCGTAAGCCATGGCCCCTTCCCCTGCTCAGCCGTCGATCAACCGGGCGCCAGGTCGCGCATGAAGGTGTAGCTCTGGGCGAACCTGGAGCTCAGCGCGCCGGCCAGCGTCTGCTCGACCCGCTGCGTGCGGTCGATCACCTGCTCGTAGGCGGAGACCTGGCTTGCTACCTTGGTCTCCTGGTCGTTCAGGGCGAGCACCACGCTGGAGGTGTTGCGGCCCCAGTCGTCCAGCTGCTTCTGGTCGACGCCCTGCAAGTTGTGGGCGCCGGCTGCGATCTTCTGGATTGACTGCTTGATGAACTCGATCGCCACGTTCGTCGCGATCAGGTCGGTGTAGCCGGACAGGGTATTCTGGGCCAGCGCGCCCTGCGACACGGTGTAGACGGACGCCATCTTATAGATCGGGAGCGGCGACATGTTCAGGAACACCTGTTCCTGTGACGTTAGCGGCTGACGTGACATGATCTTGCTGACCATGTCGACCAGGAGCGCGCTCACCTTGGCCTTAAATCCGCTGGAGGCCGCGATGTTGATCGTGCGCCCGCCAGCCGTCGGATTGAGACAGGCCGTGTACTCGTCGCAGGCGATGGCCTGGAACGGGCCGCCGTCGAGCATGGCGGTCAGCAAAGCCGCGTCGTCGCCAGCTGGCTGAATGTAGGAGTAGGTGCAGCCGCCGGCGTTGTCGGACTGGCAGTTCTCCACGACCGTGCCGGTCATGGTCATCGCCATGGCCGCAAAGTCCATGTCGCCGGTCATTCCCTGGATCTGCTTCACCGCCTCCCAGCCGATGTTCTTCTTCGTGGGGATGAACGCCTGGTCGCTCGCCGGCAGGCTGGCCAAGGTGGAGGTGGACGTGGCTTGGCACTTGGCCCAGCCCTGGACCTGGTCGGAGAACATCCCGTGATAGGTGCCGAGGTCCTGGCAGAGCTGGTGATTGTTGGCGTCCATGGCTCCGGCGACGGAGTCCACGAGCGCCGAGGCGGCCTGGCAGGAGCTGATCTGGGACTGGTTCACCTGCTGGGCGATGTGCTGCAGCTGGTCCATGATCGTATGGCAGACCGGGCAGAGGCTCTTCAGCGCGAGGTTGAACCCGTAGCCGACAGCATTGGTGGCCACCGCCTTCATCTCGGCCACCAGCTGGTCGGCGTTGATGAAGCTGAACCCGCCGGTGAAGATGTCGATGCCGCCGCACCCTGCGCTGATCGCCGGCATCTGGACGCCGGCGAGGCGGATGTTCTGCTGAGGGGCCCGGGTCGAGAGGTTGCCAATGGTGTAGTAGCCCGCCTGCTGGCCCTGGTAGGCAGTCGGTCCTGTGGCCGAGACCGCGCCGAGCGAGCTCGACCAGTAGCCGTCCATCTGGCTTCCGGTGTCCGCGTAGGCCCTGGGGCCAGCCATCGCGAATAGGAACCCCGCGAGGAACAGCGCCAGGGCGCGGTAGGCGAGTGACAGTCGGTGCATGACGGCCTTCTTGGCTAGTAGTCCGAGCCGGGTTCTTTGGAGAGCAGGATGAAGCTGCGCTCGGCGATGTCCTCCACCGACATGACGCCGGCGCCGAGATAGGTCAGGCAGCCCCGCGCCTGGGTGCAGGGCCGTAGCGCCACCTGGCGGCCGTCGCCGACGTTCACGACGGTCTGGCGGAGCGCACCTTGCGAGCTGACGTGACTGGGAGCCTGGAACAGCAGCAGGGCCGGGGTGACCTTGTGGTCGATGCCCCAAGAGGACAGCTGGCCATGGTCGGGCAGCGTCCGGCCGAACACGGGGTTCTCCGCCCCGTCGGTGGAGATCACCTTCACGCTCACCCCAAAGCGGTCGGAAAACGATTTGATGATCGGTGACGCGATGCGGCAGGGTCCGCACGTGCCGGAGTAGACGTAGAAGACGCCCACCTGGTCGGAGACCGAGCGCAGGAAGAGATCGCGGTCGGACGACCGCTCGTTGTCGTACTCGGCTTTGGCGATCTGGGTGGTCGGGCGCTGGAGGGTGTAGTCCAGGTCCGGGTTGGTCCAGATCGCGCGCCGCCACAGGTCGGAAAACAGGCTCGACTTGTCCAGCGCCACCTTCTGCATGCGGATGTAGTGCTCGACATTCGCCGAGGTAGGCCGCCAGATGGCGACCTGGCGCGCTTCCTCCAGAGCCTTCTGGTAGGCCTCGAGCTCAACGATCTCACGAGGCTTCCTGACGTGGAGCGCGTTGGGATCGCCGACCTGCGAGCGGGGTGGAGGCGATGGCTGCTCGCAGTAGAACCAGCTCCCGAGCTGGCGGCCGCAGTAGGTCCCATCATCGACCGAGGCCGCCGGCGCGGCGCCGTCGTCAGCGGGGGCTGTGTCGGGTGACAGCGCGGCAGTTTCGCCGGCCTGCAGAGCGGCATCCGGCTGCGATGTGGAGCGGTCATCGTCCTGATCCTCCTCCGCCATGGCCGTGGAGGCGGGCTGGGCGTGAAGGGCCGGGGCTGAGAACGAGAGAAGCGTCAGAGCCAGGGCGGCGGCGCGGAAGGCCCGCGAGGGGTGAAGCTTGCGTGAGCCGAGCATCGAGATCTCCTTCAAGGCGCGCGCGCGCCGACGAGCGGCGCGATGAGGTGGAAGCCGGCGGGGGTCTCGGCCCCGAGGAGGGCGGCGAGCATCGCGGCCGCGGCGATCGACAGCAGCGCCGAGGTGAGATAGCGGCCATAGCCGTCCAGGAACCCCGGGCGACGCGCGAGCCGCAGGAAGACCGGCCAGAGGCAGAGCGAGGTGAGGACCGCGATCGTCAGGCGAAGCCAGAAGCGCGGACCCCAGACCGTCAGGCCCGTCCCTAAATTCGCCACGCTGAGCTCGGCGCAGAGCAGGACAGCGGCGTAACCCGTCGCCAGACAGGCGGTCGAGGTCAGACTCGAGCGGGTGGCGAGCTTCATCGTCAAGGCCCTGTCGGGATGGTGGGCATGGCCACCGGATTCACAGGCGTGCCGCCGCTGTAGAGGGTGTTCAGCGTGGACTGGATGTTCGACGTCGCCGAGGACGCGCTGGGTTCCGTTAGACCGCTCAGCGCCTGGCTGTAGAAGTCGGAGAAGTCGACGTTGGAGAGGTCGAGCTGCTGGAACTGGTCGATCGTGAACCCTGAGCAGTCGGCGTTCTTGGCCGATCCCCAGCCCTTGTTCACCTGCGGCCGGCCGGCCTCGTTGACGATGCGCGCCAGGGATCCCTCGAAGCAGCAGTAGCGCATGGACTTCTGCAGGCAGACCCCAAAGAAGGACTTGTTGGAGCAGTAGGTCCCCACGTAGTGGCAGGACTTGGTCTGCTGCTGCTTGATCAGGCTCTTTTCCTGGTCGTCGCAGGACGCAAGACCGATACTCTCGCCCCAGCCGCTGTCCTTGCAGCAGTTGGAGTAGCCGAGCACGGCCTTGCGACAGCGCATGGCCGTGCCACTCATGATCTTCAGGTTGTTGACCTTGTTGGCGTAGTCCGCGCCGCCTTGCTGGCCCACGGTGAGGGCCGAGTAGGCTTTGCCCAAGTCGTTGGAGTCGTTGGCGCCGGAGATCGTGAAGCATTGACCCTGGAAGCACATCGAGGTGGAGCAGCTCGACTGGGTGACGGTCTTGGTCGATTTTTCCTGGCACGTGTAGACGTGGTCCATGCTCGTGCAGGACCCGTCGGTCGGAGCAGGATCATCCAGGCACTGGTCATGGTCCCACGTGCAGCCGGCGGGGGGGTTGCAGTCCGTTTGGACCGGCCCCTTGGCTTCGCACTCATAGCTGGTGGTCTGAGACCAGCAATCCGCCGTGACCTGGATCCCGTTCACGGTTTTCGTACTGTTGGCGTCGTTGCACACCGTCCCTTCAGCCTGGCAGGTCGGGTCGGTGGCCTGCTGGCAGGCATGGTCCCAATGGGTTCCGGTCTCGACGGTGACCACGCTTTGCGCCGGGTCCGCCGGGGGAACGTCGGCGGAGCAGGTATAGGTGCTGGTCTGGGCGAGACAGCCGCCGGAGCCGTCATCCGCCGGGCAGGAATAATTGTAGATCCAAACCGAGCAGTTCCCGCTCAGGTCGTTCCCGGCGCAGGTCTGGCCGGTCTGTGTGCATCCGTTGACGTTGCCCGAGCAGCCGTCGACCGGCTGTGAGGTCCCGCAGGTATAGGTATCGTTATAGAGCGCGCACTGACCTGTGCTTGGGTCGTTCTGGGCGCAAGTCTGGCTCGACAGAGTACAACCTGAGACGTTGGTGCAGGTGTTGACGCTGGCGCCGATCGCACAGGTATAGATGTCGTGCAGCTGCCAGCTGTCCCGGGTCACGTCCAACCCATCGATCGTGTGGGTGGCCGGGCCCTGCTCGACCGTTTCCGACGTCCTGGAACAGGTCGAGGTGGAGGCGTACTGCGAGCAGTCGTTGGACCAGGTGTCGGAGGCGACGTACTTCTGCTCGGACACAGGGTTGCCGGCCCCCGGAACCGGCGCGGTGCACAGCCACTGGTCGGTCCAGGTCGTGCACTGACCAGGCGTGGTCCAGGTCTGGTTCCACTCGGTGCAGGCGCCGCTCGAGTCGCTAGCGGCGCACGTATTCGACGTCTCGCTCGACCCGCTCGGCGGCGAACACCCTGGCGCGTTCTGGGTGGCGGAGCAGGTGTACTGGGTCGCGCGCGACCAGCAGCTACGATAGAGCGAGTAACCGTTGACCGTACGCCAGCCGCCCTGGTCGAGGCAGACCGTGCCGTTCTTGAC
>CALMGB010000225.1:0-10699 GCA_937863535.1 uncultured Caulobacteraceae bacterium | reverse complement strand
GACGCAGCCGCTCTGGCTATCCTGCGAGCAGGACCCCCAGCTGTCGTCTACGCCGTTCGCACCCTGGCTCTGAAGGACGACGTAGTCAGGCTTCTCCGGCTTGACCGTCTGGCCACACTGGTAGGTGTAGGTCGGCTGGACGATTGAGACCGTCTTCGTTCCACTCCTCGCGGTCTGGGTCCAGGACCCGGTGGACTGGAGCGAGCAGGTGCTGTTGTTGGCGAACTCTTGACAGTCCTCCTTGTCGTCGGGGTTCCAGGAGCCATCGCCCCAGAGATAGGTGCCGGCCTGCTCGCAAAGGTACTGCCAGTAGGGCGCAGTCTGTACGGAGAGAGCCTGATTACAGGTGGCCGCGGTCTGGGTGGTCGCATACCCGATCTGGCAGGTGTAGGTCTGAGGCTGCGAATTAGCCGTGCAGTTTGTAGCCTGGACCTGGCAGGTGGAGCCGGCGTGCTGAAGTGCATGCTCGGCGCTATCGGGCTGCCACGTGGATCCATCCCAGGTCTTGTTGCCGTCGTACACGTAGTTGGCGCCAACGGTGATCAGTCGTACGGGATCACAGGTATCCGTCTGGTTCGACCAGCCGGTCCCGGACTGGCAGGTTTGGGTGCTCGTCGTCCACTCTGTGCCCTTGGTGCATTGGGCGGCCTTGAACTGGCCGGGGTCAGACGTGGTGCAGCTCGAGCCTGTCTTGGTGCAGGCGGACGACGCCCCAAGCGCCGCGCACGCTGAAGAGATGTCCCAGGTGCGGGCGTTGACGTCATAGGTGTTGGTGCAGGCGTAGGTGTAGGTAGATGAGGTGTCGACGACGAGGGTCTGAGTGCAGCTCGGGGTGGTGTCGGTGATCTGCTGTGAGGTCTCGCAGGTGTAGGTCCCGTTGTCGTCGGTGACCGTCTGCTGGCTCGTCGACGTCGTACAGGTCTGGCCTTGCGAGCCGCTGTCGGAATGAATGACGCTGGTCGGGTCCTGGACGATGCCCAGCGACTGCTGCAGCCAGGAGTCGCTGTTCTTTACGACATTCCGGTTCGCGTTGGCCGAAGCGAGGAGCGCGGTGTTCAGGCTGTCGCTCGTGGACGCGGCGTTCTGCCCGGCGGCCGTCAGGCCGCTCGGGTTGGATTGGTAGCCCTGCAGGCCGGTCGTGTCCCCGCCTGAGTTGGGGATCTGGGTGACGTCGGCGTTTGGCACGGCCGAAGCCGTCGCAGGCTGCTGAGCGGTAGCGAAGGCCTGCGCCTGCTGTTGGCCATCCGCGTTGCCCATCCCAGACATGGTTTGCCCGAGCGCCGAGGGCGCCCCGAACGCCAGGCCGGCGAGGGCGACGCATCGAGCGCTGAGGACAAGCCAGCGCAGCATCTCAGTCGCCGAGGCGTCCCAGCGCGCTTGAGGCGACATCGCTCGCCTGATCGCCGGCCGACGCGAGCTCGCGCAGCGCAGCAACCAGCGAGATGTTGCCCTCGATCTTGTCGTGGGGGGGTGCTGTGCTGACACAGTCCAGGTGGCCGCAGGGCTCGACCGGGCTCTTGGCCACGATGAAGGTTGGGGCGCCTGTCACAGCGAACGCGCGGAACACCTGCGGGTCGATGGCGAGGCCGGCGGCGGAGTTCTCGTTGAACACCTGCCGCGCCTTGGCGAAGGTGAGCTTGAACGAGTTGTCTACGAGCCCGCGCATCACGAGCTTCGCGCCGACCTTCCGCGCGTCGGTCGCCAGGGCCCGCAGGGTGTCCGGCGGCATGGAGAGGGAGACGGCGATGTAGATGGCGCCGTCGGCCGGTGCAGGCTGCCCGAAGGTCTTGCCGGCGGCGCGGAGCGTGGGGTCGTCCATCATGCCGAGGCCCTGGGCCACCCGGACGCCGGTCTGGCCCTCGATCTCCTGCGCCTGGGCCTGGTACGCCGCGGCGCGACTCTGGATCTGTGTGGTCCAGTCCGCGAGGCCCGCCTCCTGGGCCCGACCCCTCTCCTGGGCGGCGTTCACCAGGGCCTGCAGGTCCGCTTCGCTTTCCTGCGCCAGGGACGGAGCGGCCCAGCCGATCGCAACCGCGAAGATGAGCGATCCGATGACCGTGCACGGCAGAAGGTCGGTCTTCAGTCCGACGTCCACCAGACCGAGGCCACCGGCGACGCAGATCGCCAGCAAGGCCCAGCACTGCCAGCATTCGTGCCAAAGTGGAAGATGAGGCATGTCCCCTGCCCTCCCCTACAGACCCGCGCAGCAGTTGCGCTTGCGCCAGATCAGGAAGCCGAGGTCCTGCCCCACGACGGGGATGACCTTGCCAACCTCCCACGCGATGGACGAAACGCCGATCGCCGGGCAGGCGAGATGCTCGTTGGGCACGCTCGAGGTCGGGTTGACGATCTGGAAGCGGTACTGCCGCTTGTCCATGATCGGCATGGGGTACTTGGCGCAGACCGCCGCCGGCCCGCTCGTGCCTTCGGCCAGCAGCTCGCGGTGCATCTTGAACGCGAACCGCTCGGCCGCCAGGGTGGAGCCGGAGGGCTGGCCGTGCTCGCCGGCGATATTGCCCGTCATCGGGAACATCGAGCCCTGACAGCCCGCACACCAGTAGAGCGCCGGAGTGCCCATGCCGGTCGTGGTGGCCTGCACGCAGTCCAGAGCGCAAGCGGCCTGGGCGATGGGGTTGTTGAAGAGCAGGACCTCGGGGCTGATCAGTGCGCCGGTATAGTCGTCGTTCCAAGTTGGATCGAGTTCGCTGACATAGCCGATGTCGAAGCTGGCCTGTTCGAGACACAGGAAGTCGGTCAGCAGCTCCAGCCAATACATGACCGGATAGATGTACCAGTGCACGTGGTAGCCGGTCAGGAGGTCATGACTGTCGACGTTTTGCGAGGCCTTGCTGGCGTAGCCGAACCCCACGGGCAGAGTGATGCCGCCAAGGTTGGGGAAGCACCAGGCGTGGTCGGTGACGTCGGCCAGCCGCACCGGCTCCCAGAAGCCGATGGAGAGGCCGATCTTCACGAACAGCGGCGGCGGGGCCTGGCAGACGCAGATGGGCGAGGACGGATTGGGGCCATCGGCGTGATCGCCCTTGAAGATTGGGATGTCGCCGATCGTCAGCGGGAACAGACAATCCCAGCAGACGTCGGTGATCGGGTTCACGAAGTGGCCGCTGCAGGCGACGCCGGCGGAGGCCTCGCTTTGGGGCAGGACGGTGAGCGAGAGCAGGCAGGCCAGCATGAAGCCGCTGATGACCCTGCGGAGCCGGTTCATGGCGCCACCTCGGAGATCCGGAGCTTGTCGCCTTCGCGCACCACCACAGCCGGCACCTGATGCAGCCCGAAACGGGTGGACATGATGCCGGCCTGGTCGAAGTAGAGCGGCGTCTTCTCGGTGCGCATCAGCTCGACCGGCGATCCCTTCACCAGGATGACCCGGGTGCGGGTCGGACCGGTCTTGCGGAGCTGCGCCATCCCAAGCGCCACCTGGCGGGGATCGTCGCCGTCGATGAAGACGTAGACCCGGTCGAAGTCGGGCATGGCCTGCAGCGGGTTCACCACCTGTCCGGCGTGGGCGAACACACGGCCGTTCTGGTCGGCGATGTCCTGGGGCACGACGTAGGTCGGGTCGAACAGCCAGGTCCGCGGTGACCGGGTCGTGACCAATCCCTCCACCGCCGGCGGACGCATGAGGCTCTGCTTGGCGCGCGCCGCGAACGCCCGATTCAGCTGGTCGGCCTTGCCGCTCGCCTTCGCCGCCTGCAGGCGCGCGGCGAGGAAGGCCATGATGTCGGTCTCGTTGATCGGGAACAGGGCGCCCTGAACGCCAAGGTCCTTCGCAGTGGCGGGGAGTGGACCGACGCCAGCGACGGCCAGCGTGATCAGGGCGCAAGCGGCCACGAGGAATAGCCGGCGGATCATAGGATGGACGCCGCCACGCCGACGATCCGGGCCCGCGGAATCCAGCCGATCTCCCCGTAGCGGGAGTCGAAGCTGTCCTTCATGGGCGTGCCCACGAAGTAGTGGTCAGCAGGAATGAGTCCGACGGGCCCGAGCGTCGTCGGGTAGCCGGCCTGTGAGCGAGGCTTGGCGTAACCGACGTCGCGGCCGTTGACGTAGTATTCCCGTCCCTGACGGGTCACGAGGTCTCCGGGCGCCCCGTAGACATGCTTTATGAACGGCGCGTCTTTAGGGTAGTAGCGGTTTGGCGGGGCCAGGAACTCCACGATGTCGCCGCGGCGGGGCCGGCGGTTCTCGTGGTCGACAATGAAGGCCCAGTTCGGCAGGCTGGTGGTCTCGTTGACCCCGAACTTGTAGCGGGCCATGGCGGTCGCGGCCTGGCGTGCGGCGATCAGGACGAACGCGCCCGCGAAGATGATGGCGATGCGCGAGCGGGTCCTCACCGGCCCCCTCCCCCGGCCGGCAGCGATGACGACGCGAAGGACGGGACCGGGGCCGGGGCCGCTCCGGGAAGCTGCGCCGCCACGGCGGCCGAGGCGAGCGGGCCCGGCGTGTTGGAAAGCCCGCCGGTGTCGGCCGCCAAACGCGCGTCCGTGGCCTGCTCCACCTGGGAGGTGATGTCGGTCTGCTCGCCCGAAAGCACGCATTCGCGCGCCAGCACCAGCTGGCCGGGCACAGGCGAGGCGTGCTTCACCTGGTCCTGCGCCGTCGAGACGAACAGAGTGGTGCGGACCGCCAGCTCCTGGGGCGTGATCTGGCCGTTGGAGATGCGGTTCAGGTAGCGGTTGGTCATCTCCCGCACACCGACCACGGCGACGGCGGGACCGCGCTCGGCACGCTTGAGGTTCACCCACAACGCGGCGTTGGAGGCTCCGAGCGCCACCACGGCGATCGTCAGCAGCGGAACCGCGCCCGGAACCCACGTGCGCCAGCCAGCCGAGCCGGCGGGGCGTTCCGTCGCCGCTGGGGCGGCTGTGGGTGCAGGCGTCGGCGTGGGGATGGAAGTCGGCGTCGGCGCGGCCGGAGGCTGCAACGGTGACTGGGGCGTCGGAGCCGTGTTGAACGAGACGTCGTCGCTCATGGCAGGCTCCTGGACGTGGCCCATGCACGACGCGCGGCCGGCAGGCGGATCCAAGCGTTCACAGCGAAGACGACCGCGAACGACGTGACGAGGAAGAGGTCGACTGGGTGTCGCGCGGCCGGCGCGGCCGCCACGTAGTGGTTCAGGAAGGAGCCCCACTCGTAGACGGTCGCCAAAGGGTCGGCGCGGACGATGAGGAAGGTCAGCAAGACGATCCCGACCGCGCTGAGGGCGGCCGTCTCCACCACAAAGGCCACCCTGGCGAGCGCGGCATGTGACAGCCGCCGGAAGCTGGCCAAGCGCTCGGAACGGACTACGCGGTCGGCGCTCTCGAGATCGACCACCCTTCGATGAGCGGCCAGAGAGGAGGAGAAGCTGGCCATCACGCGGCCTGCGCGCTGTCGTTCGCGGCCAGGTCCGGCTCCTCGCCATAGGCGACGCAGCGGACCGCCTCGTGCAGGGGCACGCCGGCGGCGCGGTAGTTCTGAACCGCGGCGAAGACGTTGGGTTTGGTGGAATAGAGCGTGACCGAGTAGCGGTCGAGAACCAGGCGTCCAACGCAACGGCCCTGCGGGCCCTGGATCATCAGCTCGCTGTATTCGCCTTCCGAGGTCTTCAGCGACTTCAGGAGCTGCATGCCGGCCTCGTCGATGGAGAGGCGGGTGTCGTTCCTGAGCTGGTCGAGCGCCTCGGGCTTCAGGCGCAGGATCACCTGCCAGTCGCTATTCTCCAGGCAGGCCCGGGAGCCGGCCGTCTTGTAGTAGTCGTTGATCGACTGGGTGCCGGTGATGATCGCCCCGCCCTCCTTGCGGCAGCGGCGCGCGAAACCTTCGATGAACTCGCCGGTGGCGCCGTCGCTCAGCAGCGCCCAGGCCTCGTCGATGATCAGGGCCTTCCTGAGCTCCCGGCCTCCCTTCTTCATGCGCTGGCGCACCAGGAACATGACGGCGAGCACGATGACGGCGCGAAGATCCTTCTTGGTCTCCAGGTCGCTCATCTCGAACACCGTGTAGGGGTTGGTGATCTCAAGCGTCGCCGGACCGTTGAAGAAGCGGCCGTAGGTGCCCTTCGAGGTGAAGGCGGTCAGCGAGAGCGCCAGGTCCTCGCCGCGACGGCCGAACCGGAGCTGGCTCTCGCCCGGGCCCTTCTTCTGACCCTTGCTAGCCTCGCCCTCGCGGGAGGCCCGCAGCGCCGGAGCCGCAGCGCCCCGGTCGGGATCTTCCTCTTCCTAGTCCGTCACAGCTAAGCGCGGAACGGTCGGTGTCTCATCAGGCTCATCCGCCCAGAGGCCCAGCAGCGCATCGCGGACGTCGTCGATGCAGCCGCCCCTGCCCTTCCGCTCCCAGACCGCGCCCACACAGGTCTCGATGGCGCCGAGTTCCTCCGGCGTCGCGCGGGTCTGGCCCCGACACATGGTCTCGACCTGCAGGACGATGTTGCGCTTGCACTCGGCCTCGTACTCCCCCTCCCGCTCCGCCAGCGCGTGGTCGGCCATGGAGAAGGGGTTCACGCAGACGTTCAGGTCGAGGCTGAACTGCAGGAAAGCGCCGCCCTGCAGGAGACAGGACGACATGAACGAGCGCCCGTCATCGATGACGAACACTTCCGAGCCCGCGCCCCGGAGCGAGCAGGCGATCTCCTGCATCAGCACCGACTTGCCCGAGCCCGAGGAGCCGACGACGGCTGTGTTGTGGTTGCCCTCCGAGTTGCCGAAGTTGGACCAGGTGAACGGTTGGCCGCGGCGGCCCACCAGAAGCACGTGCGGCACGCCCGAGCCCAGGTACTCGCCCTGCAGGGGCGCGATCCGCGAGGCCACCGTGGTCGGCATCTGGCGCAAGCGTCCGAAGCTCTTCAGGTCGGCGAAGAGGCCTCCGCCCATGTTCAGCGGCAGGCACGCCAGCAGCGTCTGAACCTGGATGTCGTCGTCGCGCTGCAGGCCGAACCGCGCAGCCCGGAACACCGAGCGGAGTGACCGCTCCGCCCGCTCGGTCTCCGCCACCGGCGAGATCGAGACAATGAACAACCCCATGTGGGAGAGCAGAGCGCCGTCGGCGACGTCCTCGGCCACGTTGGCCCAGTCCTCCGCCTTCTTGCGCGTGTCGGGAAAGGCCTTGGCCAGCGGCGAGGTGGCGGCCTGGTCCGAGCGCATCCGCTTGAACTCCGTCGTCGACTTGGTTTTCGCGGTGCTCCAGGGCTGGAAGCAGAGGCTGACCAGGGTCGAGCCGACCAGGCGGAGCTGGTCGTTGAAGATGTCGCCGAGCGTGCGCGACATCTGGCCTTGGCTCCAGTTGTCGGGATACTGGCGCACGCCGAACCCGCGGAGCTCATAGGCGTCGTAGCCGGCCGTCAGCTCGCGCTCGTGGGGCTCCAGCCCCATGCGGTCCTCGAGCGCCCGGGCCTGGGTGAGGATGCGTTCCCGATAGACTGTGAAGGTGGTGTCGGAGCGCAGGATCTGCTTGGCCAGCCACTGGCCCGGGTCGTAGCTCGCCTCTGTTGCGAGCACGCAGCGGGACGGGTTGAGGAGGTCCTCAAGGAAGCCGATCAGACGATCCGGGGTGACCACGCTGGAAGGCGTGTGGATGGTGCGGAGCGACGAGATGAACTTCTCGCGCGCCTCGACCAGGGTGTCTTCGGCCGGGCTGCCGATATGGCCGGTGATCTCCACCGAGATGAAGATGCGATAGTCGCGGAAGTAGAAGGGCGAGGACTTGGAGGCGGAGCTCCAGACGGATTTCCTGAAGTGCTCGCGACGATGGCGGGCCAACTCCTCATAGACCGGGCCGCCGGAGGCGCGCGCGCTCGCCCACTCGTCGATCGTGGCCCCGATCTTGGGCGAAGCCCAGCTGATCACCTGGCAGAAGGCCCCCTCCGGGAGGGCCTCGGTGAACAGCTCCGAGAGGATGCGCGAGGTGGTCTCGTCAGCGCCTATGAGAGGGACCAGCTCCAGGATGAAGCCGATCGTCTTCTTCTGCTCGTAGATCTCCTTGACCGGATCCCAGCCCTGGTAGGGCAGGTAGTCCGAGAGACCCGCGCGCTTGAACGCACCGGTCGGCGCGCCGTGGGGCGGGGCTTCGCCCCACAGCTTGGCGCCCAGGCGAGCGAAGGTCTCACCCAAGCGGGTCTGTAGCTCGTCGCGGTTCACGGGCGATCCCTCAGTGTGCGGCGGAGGCGGGGACGGGGAGGACCGGCGCGCCCATGAGCTGCGGCTGGGGGGCAGGTCCCACAGCCGCGACGTGCGTGGTGGCTGCAGCCGGCGAAGGCGGCATGAAGGCTGGCGTTTCCGCTCGCGCCGGCATCGTCGCCGGACGGCGAACCGACAGCTCGATGCGCTGGGTCAGCGAGGGCCGAGGCGCATACCAGTCCGCTCGTCGCATGACCGCGTAGACCTCGCTGCCGGAGTGGTAGTCGCCGACCTGGTCGATCCATGGAGCGACGGCCACCTTCATGACCTGGTCGCTCTGGCGGACCGGCGCGCCGGCGAGGGCGCCTGTGGTCCAGCCCCCCTCTCCCCACAGCTTCGCCGGGATCGCGCCGTCGACCACAGGGTCGGCCAAAATGCTGGCGTGCTGGGCCGGGGACGAGCCCCGAGCCGGCATGTGGTCTATGTCGGTGATCGAGGCGCAGACGCCCCCACGATCCACCGCGCAAGCCCAAGAGCCCTTCACGTTGCTCTGGCAGCCGCCGAGGACGACGGCCAAGGCCGTGAGGAAGATCGCGACGCCGGCGCGGGTCACGCGTGGGCCCCCTTCAACCAGGGCCGCAGCTCCTCCAACGACATCCAGCCCGCGTGGGCTTGGCCGTCGGCGCGGATGATGGTGGGCGTGCCGCTGACGCCGTGCGCCCGGGCGAAGGCGGTATTGGCTTCAACCGCTTCGAGCGCGGTCTTGCAGTCGCCGGTCGCCTTCACCTCGCCACCGAAATACAGGCTGTCGGACGCCGCCTCACGGTCATGCGAGCACAGCGCCAGCTTGGCCTTGTCCAGGCTGTCGGGGCTGAGCAGCTGGACGGGGTACTCGGTGACCTGGATGTCCGGGGCGGTCTTCAGCTCCTCGAACAGGCGCTTGCAAAAGCCGCAGTTAAGGTCTGAAATCACCGAGACCTTCAAGGGCGCGCCTGGGTGGTGGACAATGGCGTTGGCCACCGGCAGATCGAGCTTGATGACGCCTAGGCTCGGCGACGACGGCGGCGGTCCGCCGGAAGGCTCCGCGGAGGGCTGGGCTTCGGCGAGCTGAGCCGGCGACGGATCGCCGATCGTGCCCGTGATCTTCTCCAGCGCCGCCAGCTCCTTGACCCGCCGGTCGGTCAGGTCGACCCGATTTTTCAGGTCCAGCAGCGCGCCCACCATGGCGTAGCGGCCATCGGGCGTGGTGTAGAAGACCGTCTTGCCGGCCGTCACCTCGCAGAGGCCGGGGGCGACACCGCACTTGACCGAACCGATGTGGGTGTTCGGGAAAGCCGACTGGACCCTCGCCTCGAGGTCGCGATCGGACGCGTAGGCGTGACCGAACTTCGGCGGGAAGAGCGCCAAGGAGCCAGCGGCGACCACCACTAGGCCTGCGAGCGGAACCCTGGCTTTGGCCAGCCGCTTGCGATGCACTTCCGACACTTGGGGCAGGTTCATCTTGATCTTCATCAGGTTCGCTCCACGGAAAGGTTATTGGGGTCGGAAGAGGACTGGGCGGAGCCGCTGACCTCGCGGAGCCAGCCTCGACCCAGAGAGAGGACGACCAGAACTCTGCGGCCGGCCTCGAACACCAGCCATGGCGCAGCGCGACCGACGATGATCAGGCACCCCAGGCCGAACAGTTGTGCGAAGTCGTTCATCGCACCTGAAACCCGCTCAAGAAGACGATCTCGACACTGATGCCGGTCGGCATCTCGACGACAGGTTGGTATTGCTCAGCCCGTTTGATGTAGTAGTCGGCCAGCATCGAAGAGGCGTTCGATACGCCGGTTCCGATCGAACCCGATGCGATCTGAGCGGGGGACAGCTCCCGGGTTGCGAGCAGCCCGCCGACGCCGGTCGGGTCGGTGTTCAACCCGCTCTGGGAGCGCTGAACGTTGGTGGACAGCGCCTGGCCGAGCCCGTTCAGGGCGCCCGCGATCAGCGCGCGGCCAGTGAACTGCCCTTCCCGGCTGATGACTTGGCCGCGGACGCCGGCCTTGCCCTTGGACGAGACGTAGCCCTCCACGGTCGCCACAGCGAACTTGCCCGCCCCGGCCGGGCAGGTGATCTTCTGGAGCTTGATGTAGACCTTCTCGCTCGGGAGCTCGCCGAAGGCGGCGCCGTTGACCATGCAGCCGCTGAGCTCTGTGGTCTGGAACTTGCCGTTGACCCCGACGTGCACCGCGGGGCCCGTGATGCGGAAGAGGACCGGCTTGGGATCGGCGGAGAAGGTGGTGCCCGTGGCCGCATCCACGCCGACCAGGACCTTGGCCTCGGCATAGGCGTTGGGCGGCACGTACTTGGAGGAGTCGTAGACTTCCAGCGAAGACGAGAAGTAGGTCTTTGAGCCGACCATTCCGGCCTGGCCGCCGCCTGCAGCGGAGCCGGCCATCGCCGATCCACCAGCCGCACCTCCCAACGCGCCCGGACCGCCGCCAGCGGTCCCAAAGCCGCCTACGCCAGCGCCCGGGCCGCCTCCTCCGCCGGGGCCGCCCTGGGGCGTGTAGTTCGCCTTGATCACCGACATCGTGCGGTGTGGGAGT
>CALMGB010000224.1 GCA_937863535.1 uncultured Caulobacteraceae bacterium | reverse complement strand
TTCCATGTCGTAAACTCACGGCTGCCGACCTTCCGGCCACTGGCGTCCGGGCTGCCTTTCTTGGCGCTTCGGAGCCTGGAGCACGGGGTAGAGCTGTTTTTCGGCATTAGCGGGGTGGTGATCTTCGGAGTTCTTTCTCGCAAGCCCAAGGCGGCGGCTTTTCTCGTTGATCGCGCGACACGGATCTACACCGTGCTTTGGCCTTCTGTACTTGTGATGGCCGTCCTAGCCGACCTTACTCACTATGAAGGCCGGTCCGTCACCGGAGTCGGCGTGCTGGCGGCAAATTTGTTCGGCCTCGTGCCGCTTGCGCCGCTACCGTTGATTCATCCGGCGGCTTGGTCGCTAAGCTATGAGCTGGCCTTCTACAGCCTATGCGGCCTGACCCTGTTGGGACCAGCGAGAGCGCGGCGGTCCTTGGCGGCTATCGCTATCCTTGTCGGCGTTTGGCTTCTAGCAAGCCACGTTCGAGCGGTCCTCATGCCTGTAGGCCTTCTCGTCGCCTACTTGGTCCGGTATCATCGCTGGGAGCGGTTTGCAGCCCCCGCCGAACTCGGACTGGTGGTTTTTCTCGCCGCTTGGGAACTTCTGTCCCGGTCCGTCCATGATGATTTGATGACTGTCACGGCTGTCGATATGCTGTCTGGGTGGCGTCCGCTACTGGTCCTCTTCGCCATTCTCGCCGGGATCAGCCTTTTTCTCGGCCTGATAGGCGGTCGGGGCCTTTTGTGCAGGCTGCTTCGGACACGCCTGCTGCAGTGGCTGGGAACGATAAGCTACAGCCTCTATCTCTGGCATCCGATCGTCATGTCGATGGTCAAGCACGCCATGGTCGTGTCAGGTAGTGTAGCTCGTCTAGGGGATGGCGCGCAGTTAGCATTCTTGTTGGTCGGCGCGCCGCCCTCGCTCATATGCGCCTGGATCAGCCAACAAACACTTGAACGGCGGCTGACGACAATCCTTCGTGGGCTGGTGGAGGGACGAAGCCGGGCCGTCCGCCCAACTACGGCAAGCCGTGCGGTGTCGGAGGCTGCGCTATGAACCGAGCGGAACCTCGTCCCTGGGACGCCGGTCGTGTTCTCTCTCGCGCCTTTCCTCATGTGGTTTGCATCAGCTGCCTGCTCCTGGAGCGGTTCGGAGCCACGCTTGGCGCCGGGCAGATATTCCTCTGCACGCTGGTCGTTCCGGTCGCCGTCGGACTTCTGGTGATGTTCCGATTGGCAAGGGTGGAGCCGCTGAACCTCGGCTTTTTCCTGCTCATGTTTTGCGGACTGTTCATCTCCGCAATCGGGGGCGTTTTGTACCCGGACCCGGAGATGCGCTTCAGCTTACTCTCGCTCATCGAGCTTGGGCTTATTTATCTGACATTATTGCCAAGTCCCGCTGCCGGTTTCGACACTGGGCACGTACTTCCCGTCCTTATTTTATATTTGCGAGTGGTTGCCATAGCAGGTCTGGTTGAGTGGGCGCTCCAATTTGCGGGCCTCAAGCTATTCTCTTTCACGGAAAAAGCGTCATGGCTCCACTACGTTTCGACGGAACCCGGTTATCACGTCGTCGCACCGATCCGCTACGGCTCAGGTATCCTTAGAAGCAATGGCTTCTTCCTGCTTGAGCCGGCTATGCTTTCGCAGATGATGGCGCTCGCCATGGTCGTAGACCTTTTCATCCGTAGAAAGGTTCGTTTTCTGCCGGTCTATGCTGCTGCTTTGCTCGCTTCGTATTCTGGCACAGGTGTTCTCGCGCTTGTTATCGCGCTCGCGCTCACCGGCCTGAGCTCGCCAAGACAGCTACCACGTATCTTGCTCATAGGCATCGTTGGCGTCGTCATGACATCGGTAGTCGCGATAGCCTTGCCGGATCAGTTCTCGTCTCTTGTGGACAGGGCTTCCGGTCACGATCAAAGCGGTCAGCTTCGGTTTGCATCCCAACTCACGGTTATACAGACAATCGCTGACAACGCCCGCATCGTTGTGGGCTTCGGTCCAGGAGCGGCGGACGGCTATGCCAAGGGTATCGCGGGCTCCATGAGCCCCGCCTTGAAGCTCTTCTTCGATTATGGCGTGGTCGGCCTTCTTTTATTTCTCGCTTATTTCGTCAAGATGCTGTGGCGCAACGATGCGAGGCCGCTATCGCTCGTCTGCCTCGTCCTGTTCCAGGTAAGCGGCGGTACTCTGGTCTTCGCGCCTTGGGTGTTCCTGTTCGGGCTCGCCTGTATCTGGAGCCGCCCCCCAACTTCAGCCGAGGGTAGACCGATCGCCGCCATAAACGTCAAGCCGTTTCAGGTTCTTGCTTGACCTTCCGATGCGAACTGATCCGCGTCTTGCAGGTCGATCCTGGCTTGTTCACGCCAGACTATGACTCGGCTCTTAGCGCGGCTTTGATCGGCGCTGGGGTGAGCGTAAATTGGGCAGTTCGAGGGTTGCGGCCTGGAGAATTGCTAGATGACCTTCCGGTCGCGTCAGACGCAATTTTCTACAAAGGGCTGGAGCACAGCGTCAAGGGTGCGGGCTTGGTGCTCAAAGCGAGGAAAGGGGCGTCGCACCTGTTGAGCCTTGTCCGCCTTGTGCGGTCAGCCAAGCGAGGTGATGTCGACATCATCCACTTCCAATGGCTACCGTTCCCGCTCTTGGACAGCTGCGCGATATACTGGCTTCGAAGACGAAGGCCTGTTGTGGTCACTGTACATGATCTTGAACCTTACAACGGAGCGCCCACATCGAGGATACAACTGCTTGGATTTGAATCGGCGTTGGCCGTCGCGTCTAGGCTAATCGTCCACACGGACGCCGCCAAGGCTTCGCTGGTGGCGAATGGACGGCCAGAGACTACGGTGTCGGTCATACCTCATGGTCCTCTTTCGGGGACGTCTGAGCCGCGTCTCGAGCCAGAACCGACAGCTGATGGGCGCTGGCGAGTAACGCTGTTTGGCAAGCTTCAGGCCTACAAGGGTGTGGATATTTTAGTCGAGGCCTTGGGCCGTATTCCAAAGGAAGAGCAGGCTCGTTTAAGGGTCACCATCGCCGGAGAGGCGCTTATACCGCTGGAACCGTTGCGTCAGAGGATCCGCGCACTCCATCTGGAATCTTTCGTTCACCTCACTACCGAGCGGCTGGACGAAGGCCAGATGCACGATCTCTTCTCGCACACCGACGCCTTCGTCTTCCCCTACCGAGCGATCCAGGCGAGCGGTGTCTTGTTTCTCACTCTTCCTTGGCGGCGCTGGATGATCACAAGCGATCTGGGCGTGTTCATCGATTACATTCAGGAGGGGGTGAATGGCTTCAGAGTGCCTGCAGATAATCCGTCGGCCCTTGCGATCGCCATCGCTAAGTCAATCGGCGCACGGCCCTCTCCTGAATACTCCCCATCCGTTCCGTCCTGGGGGGAGATCGCCGGGCGGACAGCAGACCTTTATCGGGCCGCGCTCGCCTCGCGCTCCTGATGCGAGTCGCTTTCGTCAACAGCCTCTATCCCCCGTGGTCGAACGGCGGCGCGGAGTCTACCCTTCGAGGTCTTGCGGAAGGACTGGTACAGCGCGGCGCCGAGGTCGACGTCTACTGCCTGACGCCTGGCGTGCCGCAGCGGACACCTATGGCGGGCGTCCAAGTTCATTATCTTCCCGCCCGAACGGCGATTTGGCCATGGACGGAAGCGCCACCCAAGCTTGGTCGTCTCCTGTTCCAGCTCCAGGAGGTCTATAATCCACTGGCCGAACGGGACCTTCATCGGGCGTGGCAAGCCCGTCGGCCTGACGTCGTGCATGTCCACAACTTCAAAGGATTCAGTGCGCTGGCTGCATGGCGGGCGGCGCGGCGCCTCAAGCTGCCTTTGGTGCAGACATTGCACGATTACACGCTAGTTTGTCCTCGCAGCGTCATGCGCAAGGCGGGACGCAACTGCGCCCATCCCTGCCTGTCATGCCGCATCGCCTCAGCGCCACGCCGGGCGAGAGCCGGTTGGCCTGATTTGTTCACAGCCGTTAGCCACCGGATGGTGGACTTGATAGAAAGGGGCGAGGTGCGTTGGCGTAAACGACCGCTCATCATCAGAGGCGACAACCCACCAGCTCCTTTTATTGAACGGCCTTCTCGAAGGCTCGAGGTCGTGTTCGGATATCTTGGTCGTCTAGAGCCGGCCAAGGGCGTTGACATCCTGCTGCGCGCTCTTTGTGACTACCGCGGTCCAAACTGCCGTCTCCTAATCGCTGGCGCGGGGGTCGCGTCTTATACTGCGGCTCTTCAGGAGCTAGCGTCCGGCACGAGTGCGGAGTTCGTAGGTTGGCGCGACCCAGGGGGCTTCTTCCAAGAAATCGACGTACTTGTCGTGCCTTCCCTATGGGAGGAGCCGCTCGGGCGTGTTATTCATGAGGCGTTCAAATTCGGTGTTCCCGTGATTGCGGCTGACATCGGAGGGATGCCGGAGATTGTAGTGCCGGGCGTAAACGGCATGTTGGTGCGGCCCGGTGACGTTGTTGGACTGGCTGAGGCGATGTCGCGACTAGCTTCGGACCCGCCTGCAATGCGGCTGCTAGGCGAGGGGGCTCAGCGTTCGGCCGAGCTTTTCGAACGTGAGCTTATTCACGATCAGTATGAACGTGCGCTTCGCTCAGTCCTTCCACGCTGAGCTTCAAGAGTCGTTGAAGAAAGCCGCGCTGTTGTCAGACGATCGCAGGGTGTGACTCAACGTGATGAGCTTAAAACAGGGTCAACAGCTTCGGATCGAGCTGGATTAATCATGCGAGGTTATCCTTCCTGGACATGCCTTCGTTGGTATAAGATTGCTGATGAAAGTTCGCGCGAGTGCCGCGGCGATGACTCTCTTGGATGTGTCATTATATGATGGCCGTAGAGAAAGCATCTCATTATTAGTCTGGATCGCGCTTTCCGTGACTCTGAGCAGCTGTTTAACACTGCTCTGCTACTGGTCCTATGCAACTAGGAAGGCGCCATGCAGCACTATTGCATCATTCTCACAGCCGGCGCTATCTCAGTGGCAGCCTGGGCCTTCCCGCGCGAAGCGGCGCACGCAGCCGTACCTCTTCTCGGTCTTTACGAAGGCGCGAGTTGCGACATTCCTGCACAGAACGCAGCGGCTCGCAATATGCTCGGTCGCAGAGAAGATCTCGACATTATGTTCATCGATTATAGTCAAACACCGGAGTACGCCTACGACAACGTCGACTACGGTCTAGGATGCTACAAGGGCCAGGTCGCCAACGTGGCCCTGTCGGTGCCGCTGGCCTTCACGAAGGCTTCGGCGGGAGGACACGGCTTGATGTCGGGCGCCTACACCCTGACCGACGTGCTGGCGGGCAAGCTGGATCCGGTTTTCGCGCACATCGCTCGCAGCGCGGTGGCGCATGGCTTTCCGGCCGCCCAGATGCGGCTTGGCTGGGAGATGAACGGCGGTTGGTACGTGTGGGCGGCGGCCGGGCGGAGCGCGACCTTCGACGCCGCCTTTTGTCGGGTTAAGGGCATCATGCAGGCGGCCGCGCCTAACAGCCGTTTCACGTACTGGCTCAATCCTACCACCAACGGTGACGCTTCCGGCGAATATCCGGCCTGCATCACCGAAGCCGACAGCGGCGTGGCCTGGGACCAATACGAGAGCTACTGGACCACGCACGCGACTATCGGGGAGCCGGCGGCTTGGACCATGGCCTATAAATCCTGGTGGGGCTTAAACTCCCTTGCGAGCTGGTATGGCTCAGCCCGTCATGCGGCGCCGGAGTTCGGCGTCGGAACTCAAGCGGCCGCCGACGCCGCTACGACCGGCGACGACCCCACGTTCATGGCGAACCTCATAGCCTACGACGCCGCACACGCGGTGGAGTTCATGGGCTTGTGGGACTCAAACGCCAGTTATCCTGGCCGGATCAGCGACGGATCGCACCCAGGCGAGGCTTTGGAGGTGATCAAGGAGTGGGGCGCAGGAGGGGCGCCGGCCCTATTGAAGGGGTGCGGTGCTGTACAAAGGAAGCTTTACCGCCGCGATCAGCGGATGCCGCAACGTCCTGGCTCAGTTGGCGGATGGCCGCCTCGTCTTGCTTGCCTGGGCTCCTGGCGTGTCTGCGGTCAACGGCATCCTCTCCTTGTCGGAATTTCGCAGGGTTAGCGCGTTCCACCACGAAGGTGGTCGCCAGGACCGGCCTGCTCAAGACGGCGTAGATCCATCGTCCTGGATCGTGCGTCCTGGCGTCCTGACCATCATTATCATCTCGAGCAAAGACTAGGAAGCGCTCCTAGATCTAGCAGGACGCGGAAAAAGCTACATGGTGGGGTCGGATCATCGGCTCGAAGCG
>CALMGB010000223.1:1060-15321 GCA_937863535.1 uncultured Caulobacteraceae bacterium | reverse complement strand
CGCCTACCGCGCCTCAATCCGCACAGCCCGTGGATGTCGGCGCCGTGCTGGATCAGATGGCCCAGGAGCATGGCGGCGGCGGCAACTACCAAACATCCATCGTGGACCTGCTCAAGCTCCTGGACCTCGACTCGAGCCTCGACGCGCGCAAGCAGCTGGCCGGCGAGCTGAACGTGCATGTGGCCGCGGACGGGAGCGCTGAAGAGAACATCGCGCTGCACAAAGCTGTGATGCAGAAGCTAGTCGAAAACGGCGGCAAGACGCCCGCTGGGCTGAGCTAAGCGCTCCAGATATCGAGGATCGCAGCGGCCGTGGCCGCTGCGAGGCCTTGCCGACGGCGTGGGCGGATCATTACCCCAGGGCCAAGCTATCCTGGAGCCAATCGAAGAAGCTGAGCGCCAGAAACAGGAAGCCGGCCAAGCCGCCGATCTCCACCAGCGCCTTTCGAAGGCGATTGTGTGAACCCTTGAAGGCCGTGGACATTGCTGAAGCTCGTTATGGGCGGCGCCCTATCCGAGGGGCACCAACGCGCCGTAATTAGATATCGATCGGTACATAAACAAGGGCGGGGTCGCGGCCGCCTTGTCCTTCAGCGCTGACAGCCATTTGGCCACAGATCGAATCGAAGGTTGGCCGGAGGTAAACCGCAGGGCCGCGACAAGGCGGTCCGGGAAAAATATCTCGGTTGACCAACCCTGCATTTAGGGTTGTCATGCCTTTCGTCTACTAGATGTAGGGCTTGATGATGGCGGAAGCGGCTTCAGCGACGGTGGTGGGCAAGGGCTTGGTGCGGGGCGTGACCGCCAGCGGGCAGCCCCGACCCAAGCTGCACCTGGTACGCAAGGTCGAGGTGGACCGCTCCCGCGACGCGCTGCTGACCGAGTTTGGCAAGACCACTCTGAAGGACCGCTACCTGCTGGCCGGCGAAAGCTACCAGGACATGTTCGCCCGCGTCGCCACGGCCTATGCCGACGACGCCGACCACGCCCAGCGGGTCTACGACTACATCTCCACCCTGTGGTTCATGCCGGCCACCCCGGTCTTGTCCAACGGAGGCGCGGGGCGCGGCCTACCGATCTCCTGCTTCCTGAACGCGGTCCCTGATTCGCTCGACGGCATCGTCAACGTCTGGAACGAGAACGTGGCGTTGGCCTCCAACGGCGGCGGCATCGGCACCTACTGGGGCGGCGTCCGCTCCATCGGCGAGAAGGTGAAGGGCGCCGGCCAGACCAGCGGCATCATCCCCTTCATCCGGGTGATGGACTCGCTGACCCTGGCCATCAGCCAGGGGTCGCTGCGGCGCGGGTCGGCGGCGGTCTATCTCGACGTCTTCCATCCCGAGATCGAGGAGTTCCTGGAAATCCGCAAGCCGTCCGGCGACTTCAACCGCAAGTCGCTGAACCTGCACCACGGCATCAACATCACCGACGAGTTCATGGAGGCGGTGCGCGACGGCGCCAAGTTCGCCCTGCGCAGCCCCAAGGACCACTCGCCCGTGCGCGAGGTGGACGCCCGCTCGCTCTGGCAGAAGATCCTGGAGATCAGGCTCCAGACCGGCGAGCCCTACCTCATCTTCGCCGACACGGTGAACCGCGCCATGCCCGCCCACCAGCGTGAGCTTGGCCTGAAAGTGCGCCAGTCGAACCTCTGTTCCGAGATCGTACTGCACACCGGCCGCGACCATCTGGGCCAGGATCGGACCGCCGTCTGCTGCTTGTCGTCGGTCAACGCCGAGAAGTTCCTGGAGTGGCGCGACCACCCGACCTTTATCGAGGACGTCATGCGCTTCCTCGACAACGTCATGCAGGACTTCATCGAGTCTGCGCCCACGGCCATGAGCGCCGCCGTCTACGCGGCGGAGCGGGAGCGCTCAGTGGGCTTAGGGTTGATGGGCTTCCACAGCTTCCTGCAGGCGCAGGGTGTGCCATTCGAATCGGCCATGGCCAAGTCCTGGAACATGCGCATCTGCAAGACGCTGCGCCGCCAGGCCGACGCCGCCAGCCGCACCCTCGCCGCCGAGCGGGGCCCCTGTCCGGATGCGGCGGAGAAGGGTGTGATGGAGCGATTCTCACACAAGCTGGCCATCGCGCCCACCGCCTCCATTTCGATCATCTGCGGCGGCACGTCGGCGGGCATCGAGCCGATCCCGGCCAACATCTATACGCACAAGACGTTGTCCGGCTCGTTCGCGGTGAAGAACCCCTACCTGGAGCAGCTGCTCGAGACGAAGGACAAGAACACGGACGCCGTCTGGGGCACGATCCTGGAGAACGAGGGTTCGGTTCAGCACCTCGACTTCCTGAGCGCCGACGAGAAGGACGTCTACAAGACCGCCTTCGAGCTGGACCAGCGCTGGATCGTGGAGATGGCCGCCGACCGTACGCCGGAGATCTGCCAGTCTCAGTCGGTGAACCTGTTCATCCCCGGCGACGTGGACAAATGGGACCTGCACATGCTGCACTGGACGGCGTGGGAGCGTGGCTGCAAGTCGCTCTACTACCTGCGCTCCAAGTCGGTGCAGCGCGCCGCCTTCGCCGGCGGCGAGAAGATGGAGGCCGCCATGCGGATCGAGGGCAAGACCGACTACGAGGAATGCCTGGCCTGCCAGTGACCCCACTCCCCTGGCGGGAGCGGGCCAGATCGCGGAACACCTCACCCATCGCCGCGGTTGGTCTCCCATACTCATCGGAGACCTCCCATGGCAAATACCCGCGACCTCGCCGTCGTCACTGGCGCCTCAAGCGGCATAGGACTGGAACTCGCCAGGCAGTTCGCCAGCAACGGCTTTGACCTCATCCTCGCCGCCGACCGCGACCTCGGCGAAGCCGAGCAGGCGGTGCACGCCGACGGCGGGACCGTCGTCCAGTCGCTCCAGGCCGACCTGTCCACCCGCAAGGGCGTGGACGAACTCTACCAGGCCATCAAGGGCGCGGGCCGCCCGGTCGCGGCGCTCGCCGCCAACGCGGGCATCGGCCTGGGCCACGCCTTCCTCGACCAGGACCTGGACGACGCGATCAAGGTCGTGGAGACCAACATCGTGGGCAGCTTGGCGCTGATCCATGCGGTCGGCCGCGACATGCGCTCGGCGGGATCGGGGCGCATCCTGATCACCTCCTCGATCGCCTCGATGATCCCCGGCACCTTCCAGGCGGTCTACAACGGCTCCAAGGCCTTCCTGCAGTCCTTCTCCTTCGCGCTGCGCGAGGAGCTGAAAGACAGCGACGTCACCGTCACCGCCCTGCTCCCCGGCGCCACGGAGACCGACTTCTTCCACCGCGCCGATCTGGACGACACCAAGGTCGGTTCGTCCAAGAAAGACGGCGCGGAAATGGTCGCCAAGACCGGCTTCGAGGCGCTGATGAAGGGCGAAGGCGACGCGGTCGCCGGATTCAAGAACAAGCTGCAGGCCGCAGCGACGCGGGTAATGAGCGACAGCCAGTTAGCTGGAATGCACCGCGGCATGGCGGAGCCCGGCTCGGCGAATTAACGCTTGGCCCGCACATATGAAAGCCGCCGGAGTGATCCGGCGGCTTTTTTCGTGGCCCGCACATCTGATCTGCGTCCCCGAGACGCCCTCTTCGAGGGCTCCTCAGGATGACGAAGGAGAACGACGGCCCCAAACGTCCGTCATGCTAGGGAAGGCTTGCGAAGACATCTGTCTCGAAGCACGTGACGCGCTAGTTCGGCCGTAGCACCACCTTGTTCCAGTCGTTCTGGTTGTCGTGGAAGTTCTTATAGCCGGTCGGCGCGTCTTCCAAAGACAGGCGGTGGCTGATGATGAAGGAAGGGTCGATCTCGCCCTTCTGGATGCGCTCCAGCAGCGGCGCGAGGTACTTGTGCATGTTGGTCTGGCCCATCTTGAAGGTCAGGCCCTTGCCAAAGGCGGCCCCGAACGGGACCTTGTCCAGCAGGCCGCCATAGACGCCCGGCACCGACAGGGTGCCGCCGGGACGGCAGGCCACGATAGCTTCGCGCAGCACGTGCGGCCGGTCGAAGCTGATCTTCAGCGTCGTCTTGACGAAGTCCATGACGTTGTCCGGCGACCAGCCATGGCTCTCCAGGCCGACGCAGTCGATGCAATGGTCGGGGCCACGCCCGCCGGTCATCTCGGTCAGCGCCTGGTTGGTCTTCACCTCGGTGTAGTTGATCACGTCGGCGCCGGCGGCGCGGGCCTTCTCCAGCCGGTTGGGGTGGTGGTCGATGGCGATGACGCGGGAGGCGCCGAGTAGGAAGCAGCTCTTCACGCAGAGCTGGCCCACCGGCCCCATGCCCCAGATGGCGATGGTATCGCCGTCGCGGATATTGCAGTTCTCCGCCGCCTGGTAGGCGGTGGGGAAGATGTCGGACAGGAACAGCACCTGCTCGTCGTCCAGCCCCGCGGGAATCTTGATCGGGCCGACGTTGCCGAAGGGGATGCGAACGTACTCCGCCTGACCGCCGGCGTAGCCGCCCATCATGTGGGTGTAGCCGTACAGGCCTGAGCCGACGTAGCCGTACAGCGCCTCCATCATCGGCGCCTTGTCCGAGGGGTTGGAGTTCTCGCAGGCGGCGTAGAAAGAATCCTTGCAGTGGCCGCACTGGCCACAGGCGATGGTGAAGGGGTTCACCACCCGGTCGCCGACCTTGAGGTCGTGCACCTCGGGGCCGACCTCGACCACCTCGCCCATGAACTCGTGGCCCATGATGTCGCCGGACACCATCGTGGGCATCTGGCCGTCGTAAAGGTGCAGGTCGGAGCCGCAGATGGCGGTGGCGGTGGTCTTGATGATGATGTCGTGCGGGTTGACGATCTTGGGATCGGGGACGGTGTCCACGCGGATGTCGTGACGGCCATGCCAAGTGACGGCGCGCATGTGTAACTCCTGAACTGTATGATGCGGGCGCGCGGTCAGCGCGTCTCGGCGTGGCGTTCTTCGGCGGTGGCCTGGCCCTTGTCGTATCGAGGCGCAGCGTCCTGCGCCTTGCTGGTGGCGATCTCGCCGGTCTCCAGCAGCATCTTCAGTCGGCGGAGGTCCCGATGCGCCTGCATGCCGGGCTCCATGGCGAACAGCTCCGCCACCACCTTGCCGAGCGCACCGCCCGGCGGCGAGTAGACGATGGTGGCGTGCACCTCCACACCCCGATCACCTGGCGCATCACGGAACTCGACGGTGCCGTGGTTCTTCACCTGGGCGTCGGGCGCGGTCTCCCATGCGATCAGGCGGCCCGGCTCCTCCTTGGTGACGACCGCGTCCCACTCCACCGTCTGGCCGGCGGGGACCTTGACCACCCAGTGGGAGCGCGTGGCGTCCAGCTCGTCCACCCGCTCGATGTTCTCCATGAACCGGCCTAGGTTGGAGAAGCGGCGGAAGAAGCCGTAGACCTCGTCCCTCGGCCTGCCGATGGTGACGGCGCGGACGGCCACCTCGCCGTCCACACCGCGGTCGGACTTCGACTTCAGGGCGTCCTTGGGGACGGACGGGCTCGAATCCATGGGGGCCTCCTCGTTGCCCGCCCAACCGGTCACCCGGCGGCGAAGTTCCCAATGCTGTCTGGGCCGCTCAGGCCCGATGGAACTGCACGATCAGGAGCGCCACGACCGAGGCCAGCATCTGCGGCGGCCGGAACACCGCGAAGTAGCCAGGCGCCTCGCGCCTGCGGGCCGCCACGGCGTCGAGGACGCCCACCCCGGCCAGCCCGAGCGCTGCGAGCAGCGGGCTCACGAGCACCAGGCTAACCACGCCAAGCGCGAACGCCACCAGCATGGTGGCGAGCTCGCTGACCCGTCCGCCGCCGGCTTCGGAGAAGGTCAGGCCCCTCCGCACGCCCGCGAAGAAGGCCAGCAGGCTTCCCGCCCAGATCACGGCCAGAGTGCGGATCAGGGGCTGCGCCGCAGTTGGCGCCAGCCAAGTCAGGGCCGCGCAAACGATGAGGGGGACTAGCGCGCTCGTGCCGAGCAGTAGGTCGAAGCCCCGCTTGGCGCGGCCGAGATCGGTGCTCTTGCGGATGCGCTCGGCCTTGGGGTCCATGGCGCGTGAACGCCTGGGGATCAGGATTGGCGCAGGGGCGTGTTCGATCCCGACGCTGGAAACGTGCCGCGTCCTTCGAGACGTGGGCCCAAGACCCGCTCCTCAGGCTGACGAAGGTGTGGGGTCATCAAGACGTCCGTCATGCTGAGGAGCGAGCTGGCTCGCGTCGCGAAGCACACAGGGACAGGGGTCCACGCGGCTTGTGAGCCTGCTCAGCTTCGCCGCCCCAACAGAGTGTCCAGGCACCGCTCCAATCCGTCTCGCCAGGGCGGCAGAGCGACGCCGAACACCTGCTCCACCCGTGCGCAGTCCAGCCGGGAGTTGGCGGGCCGGGCGGCGGGCGTGGGATAGTCCGCGGTGGCGATCGGCTTCACCCGGGCGGAAGGGCCGCCCCGCGCCTGTGAGCCCTCGAAGATGGCTGCGGCGAACTCAGCCCAGCTCGCCTGGCCGCCACCCGCCATATGGTAGAGCCCCGGCTCGCCCCTGTCGGCGTGAAGGGCCGCGGCGATCCTCAGCACGCCGTCTGCGATGTCGTCCGCCGAGGTGGGGCAACCCAGCTGGTCGGACACCACGCCCACCTCGTCGCGCGTCTCGGCCAGGCGCAGCATGGTGTGGACGAAGTTCTTGCCGTGGGGCGCATAGACCCAGGCGGTGCGCAGGATCGCGTGGCGGGGATGGGCCGAGGCCACCGCCGCCTCCCCCGCCAGCTTGCTCGCGCCATAAACGGTGACCGGCCCTGTGGGATCGGCCTCCACATAGGGCGAGGGCTTGCGGCCGTCGAAGACGTAGTCGCTGGACAGGTGCAGGATCGGCGCGCCGAGCCCGGCGGCCACCTCGGCCAGCCGGCCGGGCGCCACGCCGTTGATCTGGTACGCCCGTTCCGGCTCGCTCTGCGCCTTGTCGACGGCGGTATAGGCGGCGGCGCTGACCACCACGTCCGGGCGGGCCGCGCGCAGCGCCGGCGCGATGGTCTCCAGCCGCTCCAGGTCCAGCTCGGGCCGGCCGAGCCGCACGACCTCCACATTGTGGCGCCCAGCCGCCAGCGCCAGCGCGGTCGCCACCTGGCCTTCGCGGCCCGTCACCACCAGCCGCATGGCCGCCTCCTGTTCAGATGCCCCGAAGGCTTGGATCAGGCGGTCGCGCCGCGCCGCTCGGGCGCGGCCGGGGAGAGCCCGAGCCTGCGGCCGTCATAGCGCTCGCGCAGCGGTCGCCACCAGTCCTCCCGATCGATGTACCACCGCACCGTCTTGGCCACGCCCGTCTCGAAACTCTCCCGGGCGCGCCAGCCGAGCTCCGTCTCCAGCCGGGTCGCGTCGATGGCGTAGCGCTGGTCGTGGCCGGGTCGGTCGGCGACGAAGGCGATCAGTTCACGCCGCGGAGCGTTGGCGGGCTGCAGCGCGTCGAGCCGGTCGCAGATGGCCTGCACCACGGCCAGGTTGGTCCGCTCGTTCCGGCCCCCGACATTATAGCTCTCGCCCGGTCGGCCCCGCTGGACGATCAGGGCCAGGGCGCGCGCATGGTCCTCGACGTAGAGCCAGTCCCGGATGTTGTCGCCGCGGCCGTAGACGGGCAAGCGTGCGCCGGCCATGGCGTTCAGGATGGTCAGCGGGATCAGCTTCTCGGGGAAGTGGTAGGGGCCGTAGTTGTTGGAGCAATTGGAGACCAGCACCGGCAGGCCATAGGTGTGGAACCAGGCCCGGGCCAGATGGTCCGAAGCGGCCTTGGAGGCCGAATAGGGGGAGCGTGGGTCGTAAGGCGTGGTCTCGCTGAACAGACCCTCAGGCCCCAGGCTGCCGAACACCTCGTCGGTGGAGATGTGCAGGAAGCGGAAGCGCCCCTTCTCCGCCTCCTCCAGCTCGCGCCAGTAGGCGAGCGCCGCCTGCAGCATCGTGAACGTCCCCACCACGTTGGTGGTGACGAACTCGCCCGGCCCGGTGATGGAGCGGTCCACGTGGCTTTCGGCGGCCAGGTGCAGCACGGCGGTGGGGCGAAACTCGGCCAGGGTCCGGGCGACGAAGGCCGCGTCGGCCACATCGCCCTGGACGAAGCCGTAGCGATCCGAGCCGCCGATCTCGCCCAGGCTCGCCAGGCAGCCCGCATAGGTCAGCTTGTCCAGGTTCAGCACCCGGGCTGACGTGTCGTTGATGAGGTGGCGGACCACGGCCGAGCCGATGAAGCCCGCCCCGCCCGTGACCAGCACCCGGGCGGCGGCGTCGAAGTCGCGTGTCATGCTCGTGCTCGAGCCATCAGGCCGCTCCGGTCGCTCGCTCGGCCTGTTCTTCGGCCACCCGCATCAGGTACTGGCCGTAACCGCTCTTGCCCAGTTCGCGGCCGAGGGCGGACAGCTCGTCAGCGCTGATCCAGCCGTTCTCCAGCGCGATCACCTCGGGGCAGCAGATGCGCTCGCCCTGCCGATTCTCCAGCGCGCGCACGTAGGAGGACGCCTCGATCAGGCTGTCCGGCGTGCCGCTGTCGAGCCAGGCCATGCCGCGGCCCATGCGCGCCACGTGCAGCTGGCCGCGCTCCAGATAGGCGCGGTTGACGTCGGTGATCTCCAGCTCGCCCCGGGCGGAGGGGCGCACGTCGGCGGCGATGTCCACGACCCGGGCGTCGTAGAAGTACAGCCCCGTGACCGCCCAGTGCGACTTGGGCTGGATGGGCTTCTCCTCGATGGAGAGGGCGCGGCCCTGCTCGTCGAAGTCCACCACCCCGAACCGCTCGGGGTCGGCCACGCGATAGCCGAACACGCTGGCGCCCACCTCGCGGGCCCGGGCGTCACGCATGAGGGCGGTGAGCCCCGCCCCGTGGTAGATGTTGTCGCCCAGGATCAGGGCCGAGGGGCCGCCGCGCACGAAGTCGGCCCCGATGTGGAAAGCCTGGGCGAGGCCTTCGGGCCGGGGCTGCTCGGCGTAGGAGAGGTTGATCCCCCAGCGCGCCCCATCCCCCAGCAGGCGCTGGAAGATCGGCAGGTCCATGGGCGTGGAGATGATCATCACCTCCCGCACGTGGGCCTGCATCAGGGTGGCGAGGGGAAAATAGATCATCGGCCGGTCGTAGACGGGCAGCATCTGCTTGGAGACGCCGAGCGTCATGGGATGCAGCCGCGTGCCGCTGCCCCCAGCCAGGATGATGCCCTTCATGACGCTACCACCTCGAACTCTACAAAGACGTCAGACACGCACATGGCCGCCTAGAAGATCGCCGGCAGGTCGGCGAGCCGCTGGGCGTGGCGATCCCGGTCCGACACCAGGGGCTCGGCCCCGTCCAGCGGCCAGTCTATGCCGATGTCCGGATCGTCGAAGGCCACCGCCCCATCGTGCTCGGCGCTATAGTAGGCGGTGACCTTGTAGAGGAACTCCACGTCGTCGGTCAGGGTGCAGAAGCCGTGCAGGAAGCCTGGCGGGACCCAGAGCTGGCGCCCGTCGTCGCCGCTAAGCTCCACACCGATGTGGCGGCCGAAGGTGGCCGAGCCATGCCGCACGTCGACGGCCACGTCGTAGACCGCTCCTCGCGTCACGCGCACCAGCTTGCCCTGGGCGAAGGGCGGGGCCTGGTAGTGCAGCCCACGGATCACCCCGCGACTACCCGATCGGGAATGATTGTCCTGCACGAAGGTGACCGGACCGGCCGCCGCTTCGAACAGGTCGGCCCGGAACACCTCGGAGAAGAAGCCGCGCGCATCGCCGTGCCGCTTGGGGGTCAGCAGCAGCGGCCCTTCGATGTCGAACGTCTCGACCTGCATGCGCACCATGATCCCTGCCGGGCGCGTCGCCGGGCGGGTTCGCCTTAGGCCCGCATCGGCGCCCGTTTCAAGGCCTGCGTTCCGGAAGCTGGGACCGGGCGGCCAAGCTCCTACAGGCCGATGGCGACCGCAAGCGCGCCGCCGGCGACCCCGAAAAGGACGACCGAGCCTGCGACCAACGCCAGGATACGCGGCGGCAGGGCTCCCCACACCATCGCCACGGATGGCAAGCTGATGGGTGGAAGAGTCATGAGGAGCGCGCCGACCGGTCCCGCGCCGATCCCCAGCGAGAGCATGGCCTGGATGATCGGCACCTCACCCGCGGTGGGGATCACGAACAGCGCGCCGACGACAGCGAAGGCCACGATCCATTGAACACTGTCGCCGATCTGAGGACCGATGGCCGGGAACAGCCAAGCCCGGCCGGCGCCCAGCAGCAGCACCAGGACGATGTACTCCGGAACCAGCTGCAACGTCATGCGACCCAGGATCAGCAGCCATCGCCGGAAGGGCGCGCCTTGCGGTTCGGCCACGCGCGCCGTGACCGTCGCCTCGGCCGCAGCGGCCTCGGAAGCCGAGGTCAGGCGGTTCGTGAGGTAGCCGAGGCCAAACACCATCAGCACGCCGAGAAACAGCCGCAGCGCCGTCCAACGCCACCCGAGAACGAAACCCATGAAGATCAGGGTGGCGGGGTTGAGCACGGTGTTGCCGAGCCAGAAGGCGACGGCGCCCCCGGCGGACGCGTGCTGCCGACGCAGGCCCACGACCATGGGCGCGGCGCAGCAGGTGCACATCATGCCAGGCACGGCGAGAAGACCGCCCGCGACCGCGCTCCCGAACCGCGTACCACCGAGCCATCGAGACACCCAGCTCGCCGGCAGCAGGGCCTGGACGCCCGATCCCAGCAGCAGGCCCAGGACCATCGCCTTCCAGATCGCCTTTCCATAGGCCAGGGCGTAGGCCTGAGCAGCCGCCCACGAGGCGGCTGGCGCACGGGCCGCCTTGCCCATGAGGATCGACGGGCCGATCGAGTGGTCCGCAGCCGCTGTAAACGCGCGATCCCAGTAGGGCAGCCACTTCACGTAGAAGAGGCCGGCCACCGCGATGGCGACAAACAGCATCCAAGACCAAGCCGGGCCGGCGCTTCGGGTTTCCGACATCGTGGTTCGATCCAGCATGACCGCGGTCCTTTGAACCGCAGGATCGCGCCAATCAACATGGAACCCCGCACAGCCGTCCGTCCAGAGACTGCGGGGCCATGAACCACCGTCCGCATCGCACTGGTGGAAGCCAAGCGCCCGCTGTCTGGATGCTGGACACTCGGCCCGAGCCCAAAACTTGTCTTAGCCAAACTGCTGAGCCATTGTTCCTAGCTCGTGGGGGCGACCATGAACACGATCGAACTGAATGGCCATCCGACGCGCAGCGTTGGCCGACGCTTCTATCTGACCATGTCGCTGGTGCTGGCGGCGATCGTCATCTTCGGATTTTCCCATACCTTGCCCGGAGACTTCGCGGCTCCTGACTTTCCACCCGTGCTCGTTTTGCATGGGGCGGTGTTTCTCACGTGGGTTCTGCTGTTTGTCGCGCAGCCAGCTCTCGTCGCCCGGGGCTCTCTGGCCCTGCATCGCAAGCTCGGCTGGTTTGGCGCAGGCCTCGCCTGCCTCATGGTCGTCATGGGGGCCGGCGCTGTTCTCCTGGCGCTGCAGCAAGGCTCCATTCCGCCCTTCTACCCCCATGGTCTGTTCCTGGTTCGCGGCCTGCTCGGGATTTCGCTGTTCGCCGGCCTGGTGGCGGCGGGCATAGCCAAGAGGCGGGAGGCCGACTGGCACAAGCGCCTCATGCTGTGCGCTTCCATCGTGGTCATCGGCCCTGGATTGGAACGCGCCCTGCCGATCCCGGCCTTCGGTGCTTGGTGGCCGATGGTGGCGGACGGCGTAACCGATCTGCTGGCGTTGACGGGCGTCGCTGTCGACCTGGCGGTTCGTCATCGCGTACACCCCGCCTACCTCTGGGGCGTGGGTGCGATCGTGGCCACGCAGGCCGCAATCGATCTTCTCGCGTCATCCCCGCTCGCCGGCCTCCTCTTGCGCGCCATGGGCGTCAGCTAGGTCACGCCGCCTGTCACCCTGGCGGTGGAGCTCGCGAGCGAAATGAAGGTGAGCGCCAGACTACCGGCGCGGAGCGGCTGAGCCGGTCTCGGACGGCGAAGACGGTGTCTGCATACCTGGCGCCGGGTCCCGACCGGACGGAAGGGTGTAGCCCATCGTTGCTTGAGACGCTGGACTGCTCGAGTAGGGGGTCGCCGGTGGGGCGCCCATGAAGGGCAGCTGGAAGCCGCCCGTCGGCGCGGCGGACTGGCTTTCCTGGTAGGATGAGTAAGGTTGGGGGGTGGGGGCCGGCATCATTGGCGCGCCCCCATATGGGGAAGCTTGCTGGGCTCGCCGAGCCGCATCCTGCGCCGCCAGCACCGATGCGGTTTCCCCGCGGACCTGCGCCTCGAGCTGGTCGGCGGCGAGACGCCCGGCCGCAGCGCCCCGAGTGTTCATCGCGAGCAGTTCCGAGGCCTGCCCCAGCGTCGCGCCGGCCCTAACTGAAATCCTGATCGCCTCCCCACCCATTGCCAACGCCGCGACCGTGGACAGGATCATCAGGCCTTGCAGCGGGGTTGGCAGCCGAGGGCGCGAGAAGCGCAGGCTGGTGAAGGGTATTTTGGTCTGGACGCGCCTGGAGCGTCGGGAACGGCTTCGCCTGCGCTCCGGGGCGTCCTCGTCACCGGCCGCCTCTATGGCTTCGGGTTCAGTTGCGGGTTCGTCTGTCACGGCGCACCTTGAACTGCATCCATGCCTAGCGACGCCTTGTCGATCTTCGTCGCCGCACCTGATGGCGCTCAGGACGTTGGCCGCAAATGCGTTTCAGATCAATCAGCCGGTCTGGTTGGGCCGATACGAACCCGCCGGACCGTTCGGCGGCGCCGCAGCGGCCAGATCGCTCCTGCAACGTTTCGCAATGACCAAGGCCCCAGCCGGCGACGGCCAGGGCCTTGGAAGGATGGTGGAGCTAAGCGGAGTCGAACCGCTGACCTCTTGAATGCCATTCAAGCGCTCTACCAGCTGAGCTATAGCCCCGGGGTGTCCGGTCCGCGGAGGGCCTTGGCCCTGCGAGGCGGCGACGTTTAGGTCAGCCGCCCAACAGGATCAAGCCCCTGCTTCCCCTCGGTTCACCGCATCTAGCGGTCGTCGTCCTTGCCGGGGTGCTCAAGGTCCTCGTCGGGGAAAGCGTCGTCGTCCTCTTCCTCTTCAAGGAACGGCACGTCCTCGGACTCCGCTTCGAGTTCGGAAGCCTCCTCCTCGAAATCGACGCCGAGATCGGGCTCCGGTCCGGCGGCGGGGACGCCCTCCTCCACCTCGTCGGCCTCCACGGGCTCGGCCTCGGCGGCCTCGTCGATCTCAGGAGTGTCGTCGGCCTCCTCGAAGCCCTCGTCCTCGGAGTCGGGCTCCTTAGCCTTCACCGGCGCTTCATCGGCCTCGTAGTCGGGGGTGGTGGTGCGGGCGCGGACCCGGCGGGAGCGCACGGCCTCCTCGGGATCGAACTCTGTGGCGCACTTGGGGCAGGTCGCCGGACGACGGTTCAGATCGTAGAACTTGGCTTGGCAGTTTGGGCAGACCTGCTTGGTCCCCAGATCGGGATTGGCCAACGAGGACCTCGTGCTGGAATTTAGATGGGATTTCGGGCGAGCGGACTCTTGACGAGCCGCGCGGCTCCTTGCCACGCACCCGGTGCGCTGTCAAAGCGCGCCCCGGGATGGACGACGACAGGCGGACGCGCAAACCAGCGCGCTCCGAACAGCCCCACCGCCCCGCCCGCCAGGATCATGGCCAGCCCGAAGGCGAGCGCCGCCCAGTAGAGCGGGGTGAACAGCCGGGGCGGCGGGTCCTCATCACCTTCGTCCATCACAGCAGCTCCAGCATCGCGGCCTCGTTCGGCTGCGCCGGTGCTTGGGCTGCAGTGAAGGGCAGGTGAGCCACCGGCGCCAGGCATGCCGCAGACAGACCGAGCAGCCGCACGCGCCCGAGCTCAGGGCGTCCCGCTTCAGCCCACAGGCCAGCCAACGCTCTCGCCGCCTTGGGAGAATGGAGCAGGACGGCCGCCAGGGCGTCCTGCTGCAGCGCGACGGAGACGGCGGCCGGCAGGCGCTCGACCGCGCCGGTCTCATAGAGGGGCAGGGTCTCTATCCGAACGCCGGCGGCGTCCAACGCGCCGGTCAGATCACCCGCGGCCTCCCGGGCGCAGGGATGCAGGACGATACCTGAAGGCGGCGTGGCGGCGATGCAGCGGCCCAGGGCGCCTACGTCGCCTTCGGCGGAGCTGACCTCCCGGAACCCGGCCTCGCGGGCGGCCTGCGCGGTGGCGTCACCGACGGCTAACACCGGCCAATCCCGCCGCCGCGTCCAGACCGAGAAGGCTTGCACCGCTTTGGCGCTGGTGAAGGCCAGCGCGGCGACGCCGGC
>CALMGB010000223.1:0-1050 GCA_937863535.1 uncultured Caulobacteraceae bacterium | reverse complement strand
GCCGGCGCGTCCGTGGGAGGCGGGAGCGAGCGCACCTCCAGCAGGCTCGCCACCAACGGATGGCGACCGCGGGACCTTAGGCGCACGGCGGTGGCGTCGGCGCCCGGCTGAGCGCGGGTGACCCAGATGCGGCCGCCCTCCCCCACCCGACTCAACCGAGCTCCAGGCGCGCGCCACCGGCCGCCTTGACCTTCAGTCCGAGCTGCAGGCCCAGCGCATGGGCGCCGGCTTCGTCCGCCTCCGCCAGCTCGGCCGCCTCGCGCCAACAGCCCGATCCATCCGGAGCCAGGGCCTCGACCACCAGCGACAGCGTCCCGCCTTGCAGCCGTGCGTGCGCGCCCATGGCCGTGCGGCAGGAGCCCTCCAGCGCCTCCAGGGCGCCGCGCTCGGCGGCCAGGGTCAGCGAGGTGGGCGCGTGGCGCAGGGCCAGCACCCACGCGGCTTCAGCATCCTCCACGCGGGTCTGGATGGCCAGGGCGCCCTGGCCCGGGGCGGGAGGAACGGCGACGGGATCGAGGGCCTGGCGCACCCGGGTCTGCAGGCCCAGCCGGTTCAGGCCGGCCAGGGCCAGCAGGGTGGCGTCCACCTCGCCCTCGTCCAGCTTGCGCAGGCGCGTCTCGACGTTGCCGCGGAACATGACGACCTGCAGGTCGGGCCGGCGGTGCAGGGCCTGGGCCTGACGGCGCAGACTGGCTGTGCCGAGGCGTGCGCCCCGGGGCAGGTCCTCGAACCGGGCATGGCGGAGACTGATGAACGCGTCGCGCACGTCCTCCCGCTCGGGATGGGCGCCGAGGACGAGGCCGGGAGTGGGCTCGGCCGGCACGTCCTTCAGCGAGTGCACCGCACAGTCGATGCGTCCCTCCAGCAGGGCCTGTTCGATCTCCTTGGTGAACAGGGCCTTGCCGCCGACCTCCAGCAGGCGGCGGTCCTGGATACGGTCGCCGGCGGTGGAGATCAGCACCAGCGGCGCGACCTCGTCAGCCGCGTGTGGCGGGGCTCCGAGAGCGGACGCGATCGCCGCCTGTGTCCAGCGCGCCTGCACCTGGGCGA
>CALMGB010000222.1:317-32293 GCA_937863535.1 uncultured Caulobacteraceae bacterium | reverse complement strand
TGGGCGCGCAGCCAGCCTCGCGGATCGGCCCGGGCGACCGCCAGCTCGCCCGGCCGGGCGCCCAGGCCGAAGCGGGTGGCCGCGATCGCGGCGTCCAGGGTTGGATCGAAATGCAAGCTCATCGGGGCGCCCATCGCCTTCGGCCCATGGGGCCTCTACATCTCGTGTCTGAACCTTGACCCCTGACGGGAGCATGAATGCGGCCATCGACGTCCTCATCCAACGATCGCCCCAGGCGCTTCTACAAGCAAGTGGAGGTGGCGCCGCGAGAGCACGGCTTCATCCTGCTGCTGGATGGGCGCGGCGCGAAGACGCCCGCCGGTGCGCCCTTGCTGTTTCCCACTCCGGCCCTGGCCGAGCTTGTGGCCGCGGAGTGGGACGCCCAGGCGGAGCGGATCGACCTTTCCGCCATGCCCGCCAACCGGCTCGCCTCCACCGTCATCGACCGGACAGCGTCGGCAGGCGGAGCCGTGGCGGTGGAGGTGGCGCGCTACGCCGGCTCCGACGTGCTCTGCTACTTCGCCGAGGCGCCCGCCACGCTGGTCGAGGTCCAGGTCGCAAGGTGGGGGCCGCTGCTGGACTGGGCGCGCGATGCGCTCGGCGTCGAGCTGCACCGGGTGACCGGCCTGGTTTCGCAGCCTCAGCCGCCCGCGGCCCTGGCGCGGGTCGAGGCTATTGTCGCCGGGTTGGAGCCCTTCACCCAGGCTGGCGTGGCGTTCACGACGCCGCTGTTCGGCTCGGCGATCCTGGCCCTGGCCCTGCAGCAGGGCCAGCTCCACGCCGACGCCGCCTTCGAACTGTCGCGCCTGGAGCAGGCTTATCAAGAGGCGCGCTGGGGCGTGGACGCGGAGTCCGCCGAACGCACCGCCCACCAGCAGGACGAGGCGCGGATGGTCGGCCGCTGGTTCGAGGCGCTAGGCGACGGCGCCGGGAGCCTCATCTAAACCGCATCTTCACCGGCCTCGGCCATAAGTTCGTTCGCGCGGCGAAGGGCCGTAGGTCTGGGGACGGGCATGGCTAAGACGGTGCTGATCGTGGACGACGACCCCACCCAGCGTCGCCTGATCGGGGCGGTGCTGGAGCGGGAAGGCTTCTCGGTCGCGCAGGCCGACGGCGGGGAGGCGGCGCTGGACCGCGTCGCCACCGGGCTGAAGCCCGACGTCGTGATCCTCGATCTCGTCATGCCCCACACGCCGGGCATAGAGGTGCTGAAGAGCCTGCGCGCCCAGGGCTTCGGCGCGCCGGTGATCGTGCTGACCGCAACAGGGGGCGTGGACACCGTGGTCCAGGCCATGCAGGCCGGCGCCCAGGACTTCTTTATCAAGCCGGCCAGCCCGGAGCGGATCATCGTCTCGATCCGCAACGTGCTACAGATGGGCCAGCTCACCGCCGAGGTGGACCGGCTGTCCAAGCGCGCGGTCGGGCGCACCAGCTTCGATCACCTGGTCGGCGCATCCCCCGCCATGGCCCAGGTCAAGGCGCTGGGCCGCCGGGCCGCCAAATCCTCCATCCCCGTGCTGATCCTGGGCGAGAGCGGCGTCGGCAAGGAGCTGATCGCGCGCGCCGTGCACGGCGAGAGCGAGCGCGCCGGCAAGCCCTTCGTGGCGGTCAACTGCGGCGCCATCCCCGAGAACCTGGTCGAATCCATCCTGTTCGGCCACGAGAAGGGCAGCTTCACCGGCGCCCATGAGAAGCACTCGGGCAAGTTCCTCGAAGCCAGCGGCGGCACCCTGTTCCTGGACGAGGTGGGCGAACTGCCCCTCGACATGCAGGTCAAGCTGCTGCGCGCCTTGCAGGAGGGCGAGATTGATCCGATCGGTTCCAAGCGGCCGCTGAAGGTGGACGTACGCATCGTCTCGGCCACCAACCGCGACCTGGCCAGCCAGGTGGCCGCCGGCCGCTTCCGCGAGGACCTGTTCTACCGCCTGAACGTCTATCCCATCGAAGCGCCGGCCCTGCGGGAGCGCCGCGAGGACGTGCCGGCCCTGGTGGAGGCCTTCGTGCGCCGCTTCAACATCGAGGAGGGCAAGCGGGTGGCTGGAGCCTCGCCTGCGACGCTGGCCATGCTCACCGCCTTCGACTGGCCCGGCAATGTCCGGCAGCTGGAGAACGCGGTCTACCGCGCCATCGTGCTGAGCGACGACCCGCACCTGCAGCCGCACGACTTCCCGTCCATCTCGGGCCTGTCCAGCCCGCCGGCGGTCGAGCCCACCGCCGTCGTCGGCGGCGAGCAGGGCGCCCAGGCGGAGCCGCCGACAGGCCCTGTCAGCGTGCTGGACGAGAAGGGCCATGTGCGACCGCTCGACGAGGTCGAACGTGACTTGATCCAGCTCGCCATCGAAATCTACGCCGGTCACATGACCGAAGTCGCCCGCCGGCTGGGAATCGGCCGCTCCACCCTCTACCGCAAGGTGCGCGAGCAGGGGCTCGAGGGCGTATTGACCGAGGCGGGCTGAACCTCCGCCTGCAGGGGAAATGTCTAGGCACGCCTGAAACAAAAACGCCCGGCCTTTTGGCCGGGCGTGATCAAACAGACGATCTAACGGCGCCTACTTGATCTTGCCTTCGCGGAACTCGACGTGCTTGCGCACGACGGGATCGTACTTTTTGACGACCATCTTCTCCGTCTTGGTGCGCGCGTTCTTCTTGGTCACATAGAAGAAACCGGTGTCGGCCGAAGAGTTCAGGCGGATCTTGATGGAGGCCGGCTTGGCCATGGCGTAACTCCCAGCGCCGGCTGTCCGGGTACGCCCGGGCCGGGTAAAACGAAGGCAGCGACCATACTGATCCTCAGGTTCAAGTCAATCCAGCCCTGATGCCGCTCGCCGCTCGACCGTCGCGACGCCGGTTTAAAGTGGACGATGAGGTCCAATATAGTCGGCGCCTCTGCTCTGGACGGGACCGTCTAATCAACATCGTGCCTATTGTGGAGCAACCGAACCTGTGTTTCCCTATTCTAAGTAATGACCGCACATCAAGAGGCGGCGTTTGAGGAAACAGACAGGAGGCGGGTATGACTGCGTGGATCGGTAAGTTCTGCAAAGGCTGTGTGATGGCCTTCCACGATGGAATGGGCCTCTACGGCCGTTCCGGCCTACGCTTCTGACGCACCAACGATCTTGATGTGCACGCCGCCGACCGGCGGCCTCGCAGAGAATCGGACGGTGCCAAAAGGCGCACGCAGCGATGCGCGCGCCTTTCGCGGGTCCGAGGCTCAGGCCGCGCCAGGGTCAGCCAGGCGCAGGGAAATGATCTTGCCGGGCTGGCGCGGGGGCTCGCCCTTGGGCAGGGCGTCCACGTTCTCCATGCCTGAGGTCACCTGGCCCCAGACGGTGTATTGCTTGTCCAGGAAGCGGGCGTCGTCGAAGCAGATGAAGAACTGGCTGTTGGCCGAGTTCGGCTCGTTGGTTCGCGCCATGGAGCAGACGCCGCGCACGTGCGGCTCGCCGGAGAACTCCGCCGTCAGGTTCGCCTTGTTCGAGCCGCCGCTACCGGTGCCCTTGGGATCGCCCCCTTGGGCCATGAAGCCGGGGATCACCCGGTGGAAGACAACGCCGTCGTAAAAGCCTTCGCTAGCCAGCTCCTTGATCCGCGCCACGTGTCCAGGCGCGAGGTCGGGGCGCAGGCGGATGGTCACCGGCCCGGTGTCGAGCGTCATCACCAAGGTGTTCTGGGTATCTTCGGACATTCCAAGCGGCCTTCTGTCTCGTTGTTCGCTGTCCCTAACGCGGCCAGGGGCGATAAGGAAAGCTTTGCCGGGCTGAAACCGCGCGTTAACCCAACGCCCGGCAATTCCTGCCCATGGACATCGGCCAGACCCTGGGGGGCCAGACCAGCGCGCTCGGAGGCATCGAGACCGCGATCCGCCGCGCCGCCTCGGCCACCGGCATCGATTTCGGCTTCCTGCTGCACACCGCCAAGCGCGAGAGCGGCTTCAACGCGCTGGCCCATGCGCCGAGCTCCTCGGCCGCAGGTCTGTTCCAATTCGTCGAGCAGACCTGGATGTCCACCCTCAAGCGCCATGGACCGGCCCATGGGTACGCCCGCTACGCAGACCTGATCAGCGAAAGTTCCGACGGCCGCTTCTACGTCCCCCAGGGCGACGCGGCGCGCAAGGTGGTGATGGACCTGCGCTACGACGCTCACGCCGCCGCCACCATGGCCGGCGAGCTGGCGTCCGACCATGCCGCCTACCTGCGCGGCCGCACCGGGCGCGAGCCCACCGGCGGCGAACTCTACGCCGCACACTTCCTGGGCGAAAAGGGCTCGGCGAAGCTGATCGAGGCTTACTCCAGCAACCCCAACCAGACCGCCGCGAACCTGTTCCCCGATGCCGCAGGAGCGAACCACAACGTCTTCTACCGGTCCGGCCGGGCGCTGACGGTGGCGGAGGTCTATGCCGACCTCAGCCGGGCCGGCGGCGTGGACGTGGGCGTTCAGGTCGCCGCCGAGCGCGATCCGGGGGAAGGCGCCTTCGCCGCCTATGCCGGCGCGGCCCACAACGAAAGGTTGCGGGAAGAGACGATGCTGATGAACCTGATCCTGAGCGATCCGGACGACGGCTCCAGGAAATCCCCCATAGGCTCGATCTTCTCCTCTGAAATGCTGAGCACCCTGTCGGCGGCCGATGTGACGCCCCGCCGATGACGGACCTGGTAAATGCTCGTTAAGGCTGACCGGCCAATGATGGCCGACGGCGACTCTCGTCGAAGGAGTTGAGATCATGGCGGCCGCGCGCTCAGCCCTGACGCAGGACGACATCCGCACCCTGGTGCGCGGGGTCACCGCCGACGAGCGGGCAATCGCGGCGCACAAGCTCTGCCGCCGCATCGACGCCGGGCTGGGCGAAGAGGACCGGGAAGCCGCCGCCGAAGTGCTGCGCCTGATGGCGTTGGACGCCGCCGAGCTAGTGCGGCGCGCCTTGGCGGTGACCCTGAAGACCTCGCGCGAACTGCCCCACGACGTGGCGGTGCGGCTGGCCCATGACGTGGAGAGCGTGGCTACGCCCGTGCTCACCTTCTCGCCCGTCCTCACCGACGAGGACCTCGCCGCCATCGTCGCCCTGCCGGATGCGGTGAAGCAGCTGGCGGGCGCCCGCCGTCCCGCCTTGTCCGAGGCGGTCACCACAGCCCTGGTCCGTCACGCGGGCGAGGAGGCGGTGAAGACCGCCTGCGCCAACGACAACGCCCACTTCAGCGAAGCGGCGCTCGGCTCGGCCATGGAGCGGTTTGCGGACAGCAACGCCTTGGCCAGCGCCATGGCGCTCCGCAAGATCCTGCCCCCCGCCATCTGCGAGCGCCTGGTCAGCCGGGTCAGCGAATCGGTGCGCCAGCAGCTGGTGGACCGCCACCAGCTTTCGCCCGAGACCGCCCTCAGCATCGCCATCGGCACGCGCGAGCGCGCCACCGTCGACCTGGTGGACCAGGCCGGCCGTGCGGTGGACCTCAAGGCCTTCACCGCCCACCTGCACGCGGAGGAGCGGCTGACCGCCTCCCTGCTGCTGCGCGCGTTGGCGAACGGCCACATGAGCTTCTTCGAGTGGGGGATGGCCGAGCTGTCGGCGGTGGCCCACCACCGCGCCTGGATGATGATCCACGACGCCGGGCCGCTGGGACTGAAGGCCATCTATGGCCGGGCGGCCCTGCCTGATGGATTATACCCGGCCTTCCGTGTGGCCGTGGACACCTATCACGCCCTGCAGCAGGAAGGCGGCGACTTCGACCTGCGCCGCTTCCAGCAACGCATGCTGGAGCGTTTCCTGACGCAGGAGACCGCGCCTCCAGAGGAGGTCGATTACCTCCTCGAGCGCATGGACCGCCTCGACCGGTCGGCTGGCGCGCCGGCGCTCGCCCAGGCGAGCTGACCCACTTTCCAAAACTGGCGAGACGCAGGTCAGGCTGCGTATTGGACCCTTGAGGGCGAAGGGTGTCTGCAGGTCAGCTTGAGGGATGACGACGCCGGCCGTCCTCGCCCTTGGACCTGGGCTCCGCCGGCGCTAAGCCGGGTCGTCCATGTCAAACGCGCCTCCGTCGCCAACCCCCGTCCCCGCCGCAAGCCTGATCCTGCTGCGTCAGGGCCACGACGGCGTGGAGGTGTTGGTGGGCCACCGCAGCCTAGGCGCCCGCGCTTTTCCCGGAGCCATCGTCTTCCCCGGCGGCAAACTGGAAGCGCAGGACGCTGAGTGGCCCGGCGCGTCGGACGACAGCCTGCGGGCTGCGCTCTACAGCGCCCTGCGCGAAGCCTTCGAGGAGACCGGGCTGCTGATCGAGGCCGAGGGCGCGGGAGCTCCTGCAGACGCTGACATCGCTCTGGAGCGGCGAAGGGTCGAAGGTGGGGAGGTCGCCTTCGCCGAGCTTCTGCGGCGTTGGGGTCGTGCCCTCGATCCCGCGCGGCTGACACCCTTCGCTCACTGGATCACCCCTGAACGGGCGCCCTACAGGTTCGACACCCACTTCTTCCTCGTCGCCGCATCATCGTACGAGGCGCAGGCGCCGCTGATCTGCGAGGAGTTCGAACAGCTGAACTGGATGCGCCCGGACGCCCTGCTGGAACGGGAGGAGCGGCGGCTGATGACGCCCACCCGGCACTGTCTTGACCTGCTGCGGGCGGCCCTGACCGTATCGGACGCCATCCAGGCGGCGCGGCTCCGCGGTATGGTGGAGGGTCAGGACGTCAGGGCCGTCCAATAGGCGGTCCTCGACGCGACGTTCAGCCGCGCGCGGCGAGGTGCTCCGACGTGTACTTTTCGAGTTCCGAGGCCAGGGCCTGGCCGATGGGATTGTCGCTGTCGCGAATGTTGTCGCGGACCGCCGCGCGGATGGCGTTCACGTGGGCGTCCACCAGGGCCATGGGCGTGTTCACCCGCGCCTCCCCTTCGCCCAGCAGCTTGCAGAGCGAGCCGGCGATGCGGGTCACCAGCGGGAACTCGTAGGTGGCGCCCAGGCCCTTGAGGTCGTGGGCATGGGTGAAGAGTCGGTCCACGGTGGCGCGGACGGCGCCTTGCGAACGGATCGCCTCGCGGGCGGCCTCGAGTTTGCCTACCTCATCCTGCAGCCACTGGCCGAATTGGGACGACAGCCCCTTCAGGGCGGCTTCGGCCTTGGCCACCGCCTCCGGGTCGATGCGGCCGAAGCGCGGGCCGAGGCGGTCACGCAGGGCGGTGGGCGCAGCGAAGACCTGACCTTGGCGGGGAGGGAGCTGGGACATCGCGAACTCTGACGCTAACCTTGCTCACAAGTATGCCCTCGCTTGCTTAAAATTGAGTGCAGTCAAATCCGCAGATCGCACTCAGGGTCGTGTCCCGGGGAGTGGTGTAGCTGGACGGGAGCAGGGCCGCTCGTGAAGCGCGCTTTCCAAATGGCGCCGTGAGCCGAGCGAATGGTTCTGCGGGTGGTCATCTGCAACGCCTGGGAGCTGAAAGCTTCGTCGCTTACGCCGCCCAACGACCTGGGCGGGGACCGGCCGCCTGAGACGCACCACCGGCGCCAGCTTGCGCGTCTGCCGTTCCTAGCGCCGGACCTGCAGGCGATGATCCTGCAGGGATGCGAGCCGGCGCACATCAACCTCCGCCCGCTCCTCAAAGCGGAGCTGCCGCTGGCCTGGATCGACCACCGGGCGGCGTTCGGCGTCCAGGCGCCTGCCTCAGCCGAGGGCGGACCTACGCCTCGTCAGAAAAGCAAACGCGTGGAGCAGGGAAGTCGCGACCTCAAACGCCGACCGGGAGGCCTGTGAAAGCGCATACGTTGGTCGGGTCAGAAAGCGCCGGAGACACGGGAGGCGACAGGTCCGCAAACGCTCAGCGGCCGGTCAGGTCATCTCCGAGCCCGACGAGGCTAAGAATGTCGCGCGAAGTCCGGAGCTTGCTGGACAGATACGTCCACGAAAAGGGTTCTCGCCAAATTCCTGGTGGAGCCGAGGGGAACCGCAGGCTCCCCCATAACGCCCCAGCTAACGCCTTGTTTTTGGAAAACATTTATCAAAAAAAAGCGCAGCCTCGGAACCCTCGTGTGTAGCAGTCTGTGTAGCAGTCGGATGTAGCAGTCAAGGCGGATCGGACTGGCCGACCCAGGCGTCGGATCTGGCCGGATCGCGCTTCATGGCGAGCCTGCTATCCGCTACGCCTAAGTGTAGGCTTTACGCGCCCGAACCGGCAACAAGCAGGGAGGCGGCCATGTCCTACTGCGATGGTGATCCGGTCACGTCTATCTTCCTCCCGCTCCCTGGGCGCTCAGCGCTGGTCCGGTTCTCGCCGTTATCTGGGGCCTGCGGCAGGGACGGCGCTGGTCGCTGTGGCTGTTGAGGGCGATGGCGGGTCTGGCCGCCGCCTTCATCGCCTTCGACGTGGGCGTAGGATTGCTGCTTAGCTTCGCGGTGATCGGCCGTTCGCGTCACGACGTGCTCAACGGCGAGTTTCTACTCATCGGCTCCGCCATCTTGGCGGTCCCATGCGCCTTCCTGTTCCGCAGCATCATCCGAACCCGCTGGCTTGATCCCCGCTCGTTGCCAGAGGATTGGGAGCCGCCCGCGAACCGCGCCGCCCAACGCGGCGTCTAAGTGGCCGATCCTGGCTTCCATGGTCCATTCGGCGTGGCCGAGACCTTCGGCATTATTGCTTGGCGGAGAGCCGTCCGCAGATATCAAGCGACGGCGTGAGTGTCGCTGGCCCCGGATGGTCCGGACATGCTCGGTTCGTGGCGGGCGGCGATGTCCTGCTGCAAGCTGGCGTAATCGTTTTGCGGTGCGAACAAGCCGTCGACGCGCCTACACCCACGTTGCACCAACATTCACCCCATGGGGGCAGGCCAAAGCGGCGCGAGGGCGCTGCCGGCTTCTCCCATGTCGCAGGCTGGAGGTGGAGCGGACCTTTCGCTGCGTCGAGAGGCGGACGGGATAGCGGGGTGAGTATCTGGAGCAGGACGATCCGCGTAGATCGACCTAAAACTTCGGTTCTGTAGCGCGGCTCTGTCTGGCGGTAGGTGTCAGAAAATGCGCCTCTCAGGCGCTCTCCTGTCAGGAGATCGCGTTCGACACGGTGACGGGCGGCTACTGAGCACCCTTCCAATCGGATTGGCTGGGGTCGGAACACTCGTCATCCAGGAACCTCAGAACGGTTCCGGCAGGGCTCATCTCCTCCGGCTTCGTAGGCGCGGCGAAGGTGTGCGTCCGGTCGGGAGAATGGATGTCATAAAGCGTCAGCTTGCCGTGCAGGTGCGGCGCGAGGTTGCCCATGTCTTTCCAACGCACGAGCGTGAAGCCCTTAGGCGTGACGATGACCGCCACGCACGTCCCATGAGGCTTGGCGTCCAGAACGCGTTGTCCGTCGAAGGTGGCGCGCGCCTCTCGAAGATTGCGGGTCACCACCGACATGTATTGGTCATAGCCTACCACAGAATTTGACGCGGCGGCTCCACCAACCGTCATGGCTGACATAAGGACGACCAAGGATGGCATTCTCAACATATTCTCCTACGAATTGTGGTGATGCGGTCGTGCTGGCGGTGTCCACTCATAATTGCCATACAAGAGGACGGCGACTTCCGCACTGCGTCGATTTATAAGGCCATTCATACGTTCATGACCGGAGTAGACATATTTCATGATCTCTGCGGCGGCCTCAGCCGGTTTGTGCTCGTTCATGAGCCTGGTCGCGGTGTTTAGCCCGGTCTTGTCCCTACCCGCGTTGCCTGCGAACGAGACCAAAGCATCGAACTCATATTGATGAAGGGGCACATGGACGCGATCCCTGATCTCCTGAACGAGGGGGGCTTGGTAATTCAGTTCCAGTTGGCGTTGCTGCAGGATCGATAAGCTCAGGATGCCTGGGTGGGCGTCTATGAAGGCTTGCGCCGCTGTTCCGGTCAGCTTGGACGCGCCAGACACCACCTGCGCCGTCTCCGGGGGTACGCCGATGCTCGTGAGGTCATGGACGATCTGCTTCGGCGTCCGCCCGCCCATGTCCGTAGCCGGGACCGACCGTAACGCCCCGCTGCCACTGGATGGCAGGTGAAGGCCGGCCATTCCGGCGCCCGCCTCGTGTCCGAACACGAACTTGATGCCTTTGTCCGACATCGCCGTCTACGACTTGGCCAAGCTGGTAGCCGAGGTGGTCGGCTTCACCGGCGAGATCGTGCGGGATACCTCCAAGCCCAATGGCACGCCGCGGAAGCTGATGAGCGCCGATCGGCTGCGCGCGCTCGGCTGGGCACCGACGATCGCGCTCAGGGACGGGGTCGAAAGAGTCTACAGGGCTTTCAGCGCCCTGGGTTCACAGATCTTCTGCGAAGCATCCACCATCGACTCGTGGGTCACGACACCGCCGCCGGTCGGCCCCCAAGGCGCTTAGGCCACTCACGGCTGGCGGCGCGGCTGCGCATAAGCGCCTAAGTAATTAGACTCGACTCCGCGTTAAATATGTGGATTCCATGGCGTGCGCTGGGGCGATGATGACGCTGTACGCTAAAATCACGACAGAAGTTGTCAACAGAGTTTTGGAAAAGTTCTCCAGCCGAGAGGGACATCAACAATGGAGATGGATTTGGTTCGTCCATATTTCTTATCGGAAAAATCCGGAAGGTGCATCGGATCGCCAGGAAAGCCCCTTAGCTCGTTGGATTACACTCATGTGCACCGCATTGCGCAGAGTTCTGGCGGCGTCCTGGTTGACGGGGCGGCACGCCTCCAGGCGCGTCGCGCCCTGGGCGAGCAAGTCCGATGAACAAGGAACACCGACCGAAGCGAGTGGCCATCATCGGGCCGCCGGCCTTCTGGCGCGTCGCCTTTAATGAGGTGCAACGGCGCGGTGATCGCGTCGTGCGTCTCGTCATGCCTTCCGCAGAGCCTGACGGCGCCACCGGGCTGGCCGACGTCCTTGCAGACCTGACGACTGGCCGTGTCGACGAACTGCTGCTCGATCTCGTTCGACCCGGCTGAGGCTGTCCACTTGCAAGTCTCGCAGTGAGCCTTCCTGCATCTCGTCACAAGGAGCTTGGAATTGTTCTGCCGCCCTACGCCGGGCACTCCGGCCATGTACTACATCCGCACGGGGTCAACCCCGCGGTGGCCGCCGTACATTGATTATCAGGAAGCGATGTGTTGTGGACTGATCGCCCGTTATGGTTTGGCGAACCTCGGCGGCCGGTCTGATCTGATGAAGTCCGGACGTACATTGCAAGGCCGCTCAGGCCTGTTGGAATCGATACAGCTCGCTCGACATGGCCACTACCAAGTCTTGGTTGCCGAAACACTGGATCGTGTTTCCCTTAAGGTGAATGAAGCGCAGGCGCTGCGTGACCAGTTCGGTTGCATGGGCGTGACGATCCTCACCGCCGAGCCCTGCATCGGCGAAGGCAAGGGCGAGGACCTCACCGGCTTGGATGCCGGCGAGGTTTACGCGATCACAGTCGCCTACGCCGCGGGTGTGACACCAGCCCAGATGGCGCAGCATCTGAATGACAAGGCTCTCAGGCCCCCACGCCAGTAGCTGCTGCCAAACGTCATTCACCATTTCGTCAGCGGCTTGTGGAGCCGATCCGTCCCGGCTCAAAAATCTTCTCACGGTTAGAGCGAGCCGGTGGTGGCCGATGCAGATCCGAGCGAAAGACCTCAGTCGCAGCCTACTGAGCCGGCGATCCATACCGGGCTTGTGCGGCGGCGTTCCGGGCGGCGAGCGCGCGCATTTCTGGCAGGATGTCCCTGGTGAAGTCCAAAGGCCGCGTCATCTCCGCGGTCTGCGCGTTGATGCGCCGCACAACTTCCGCATGCGATATCTGGCGAGGTCTGGAAGCCTCACACCCGGCCTGCCGCCACTCCGTAGGCGTCGGATCGTCGTAGCGGGCGGATGATCCAGCGCCAGTGGTGATGACGGTGCGCGTCGCGCCACTCTCCTTGCAGAGCGTGGAGTCGGGATCGCTGCGATCCACGTGCCAGGCGCGCGTTACGTGAGCGGCGTCAGCGCTCGTCGTCATCATCGCTGCGACCGCCGCCGCTCCAACGACCATCGCCCTCAGTAAAGCGTTCATGTCCCCTAGCCTCCAGTTAAGATCGACACTATAGTGACTGGAGCGGGTTACCGGACTCTTAGCCCTTGCGCGGAATGCGCTTGGAGCAGGTGTTCGGGGCAAACGTCAGACGGCTTCGCAAAGCGCGGGGGCTGACTCAGGAGGCCCTGGCGCATGAGGTCGAATTGGGCGTCAGTTATCTCGGCCAGATCGAGCGCGGCGAGCGCAACCCGACCCTTTCGGTGGTGGCCCGGTTTGCGAAGGCGCTCTCCACCTCTCCGGCTGACATGGTCACGCGCCCTTTGCGCGAGCGGCCTTCACCGGACCCCTTAGATTAGCGGATCGGGGAGACTGGCCGGCTCGTCTGGCGTGGGCGCCAGATGAGCGAGGCGTCGCAACCAGGGCCCGATCCGATCGACATTGAGGTCGGACTGAGACTGCGGACGCTGCGGAAAGCGCACGGCATGAGCCAGGATCAGCTCGGCCAGGCGCTCGGCATCACGTTCCAGCAAATCCAGAAGTACGAGCGCGGCTCCAACCGGATCAGCGCCTCAATGATGGTCAAGGCGGCCCGCGCGCTTGGAGTGCAGGCCGACGCCCTCCTGCCCGCCGACATGGCGGTCGGACCGCCGCCTCTGGACACCGATCGGGTCAGCACCCTCATGACCATAGTGGCGCGGGTGCGAGGCGCCGAGGAACTCTTGGAGAGTTACCTGCGGATCACCTCTCCCCGGCTGAGGCGCGCTGTGCTGCGCCTGTCCCGCGACTTGGCCGCCGAGCACACGACAGCTGACACGACCCTATCAGGCGGAAGACTGCCTGACCGCCTCATGCGGTGACGTGTACTGAGCCGCCGATGACCGTCACGATCGCCTCTGGCGCCACCATCCTGATGATCGACATGGGATAGCCCTGCGGCTTCGGTCGAGCCACCCGTTGGCGCCACTGATCGTCGGTGTAGGCGCGGTGGTTCCAGACCCAGCCAATCTGGAGATCCAACCGCAACGAGCGGATGCGCCCCTCCTTCTCCATGGCCACCGTGACGTTCCGGACCCGCAATTCGGCGCTATGAGGCGCCCCCTTATCAACTTCAGTGTTCTCAAGCAAAGCCTTGACAAACTCGTGGTTGCGGATGGGCGCGTCCGCGTCGTCGAGCATGCGCTCGATGAGCGCCCGGTCAGCCCGGGTCTGGGCCAGCTTGTCGCTATCTTGTTGAACGACAAGGCTAAATTGGAAAGCGAGGTTCGAGAGGGTCTGACCAAATGTGCTCCCAGATTTGGTCACGGCCTCCCGACCGAGCGTGATCTGCGACAACTTAATGAGTTCTGTGAGGCGTCCGGTGACCGTCAGGCGCACAGACCCGGCACCCCGGCCATCTGCGGGGCCTTCGGGGGTGATCAGGATCTCCTTGATCAGGGTCTGCATCACGTCACGGGCGTGCTGCGCCTCCAGATCGTCGCCGTTGATCACCCCGCTGACCTGGCTGATCAGGCGCTCGAAGCCGGCGAGAACCTCCTCGCTGGAGGCCGGCGCGGACGGGCGCGGCTTGGCGCCCCGGAAGACTTGGCGCTCCGCCGCCTTTCGCTCCATCTGCAAGCGCTGGAGTTCCTGGATCATCGCTCGGGCCGCGTCGTCTGCGCCTTCGGTCAGGACCAGCTTCTGGGTGACGTTGCGGATACCCTTGTCGAGCCGCGCGAGCTGGGCCTTGGCGTCCTCGACCTGCGTGCCGGAAGTGGCTGCGAGGCGGGCTTCCTCCTCGGCAAAGGCGGCGACGTAGGGCTCGATCAGCTCGGGGTGGCGCAGGTCCTTGCATGTTGTGGTGCTCACACGAGGTGGGCGTGTCAAGTAATGCGTCACGACATCTATATTCCTAGCAGCATAGGATGAGGGCCGCTCGGTCGTCCTGCTGCGAAACGCCTGTAGCTCAAGCCAGTCCTCTTACAAATATTGTCAGAAGGGAGGCGATACAAACGAATCCACAGAAATCTCATGGAGTCGAGTCCAAATAGACTCCAACGTGTGGGGCATGTGCCGAGTCATCATCATATCGATCAGACAGGCTCCGCGGCCTGGACAGGCGAAGCGGCGATGTTCTGGGCTTGCGTGTTTTCAGGGGCGCGGAGTAGGTCATCCGGGCGGGAAAATTCCTCGCGCCGGTGTGTCTGGAAGCTGCAAACAACGATTTCAGAAGTTGTCACGCAGGAATATTTCGCCCCGCTATTGGCCTGCGATGGGCCGAGGATAGGGCGGCGATTGGTCGAGCCGATCGCCTGCTGCTTTAGTAAGTCAAGGGTGTGCCCGGAGGCTGAGGCACAGGCGTGCGCCTCAAGGGATACGTGCGAGACTGTAAGCCATTAGTGAAACTCACGCCGAGCTTAACGAGCAGCGCTTGCCGCCATGAGGCGCTTCTAATCAGGGGTATACGCGGCGACGTCGGTGAGAATGGCTGCTAGACCAGCGCGACGGCGTAACGCTAACGCTATCGTTCGCAATCAGATAAGATCTGTCGCTTCGAACAAGAGATAGACACGATGCTTGCTCTCAGGTCAAGAACTTGTGCAGGGGCAGATTGTCGCGGGGATTGATAGGGGACGATAGATCATGTGAGTCGGTAGCTGTATCTGGCTCATGCGGCTCGCGTTCCGTCCAGCAAATCACGGCTTTCTGTTTACGCTGAGATGACCTCACCCCGCCGGGTGAGACGGTTAGTAGCTGACGCAGAGAGCGGGTCAGCGCCCCTAAATACCTAGAAAAAATTCAGACATTGTCAGCATTCGTTTTTGGATAGAAGACGTCGTTCGAAGTCAGTAAAAAGCGCTGCTTTGAATAAATTTCACGAATGCATAAACTGCTCCCGCGACCCCTAAGGGAAATATAACTACTCATATAAAATGCCTAAAGCAAAGTAAGGAACTGACTCCTACTGAATTAGGAGAAGACCTGTGGTATATCGCGGAAAGAGATAAGCGTAGCCCCCAAGGCCTCGCATTTACCCCTTATCGTGATGTGGTAAATCTGGTTTCCAGACCGAAACACGACAGGGTCACGTAATCCGCACCTTCCGCTTCGAGGTCGTCCTGAACCGCCGCCAGTCCAAGCTCAGCCAGACCGGGATCGACTCCAAGCTCATCGAGCGCTTGCTGGACGAGGCTGACGTGCCGCTGACCAACGCCGTCCTGGTGGAGGCCCTGTTGGACGGCGCCCACCCCGATCCCGAGGCACGCCGCGCAGTGGAGGCGCGTGTCCGGAACGCCCTGAATCTCCTTCAAAGGGCCAAGCGCGTCCGCTCCATCCGTCTCGGAAGGTCCGTCGGCTGGATCTGGAACCACCGCCCGCTTACCGATGACGAGTGGCGGGAGGCTACGAACGAAGCGGCGTCGGCCAAGCTGGACGTGATCGCCGCGGGCGCGGTCGGCATCACGACCTCGCCTCCAGCCGTCTCCCTGCACTAAGGCGCAATGTCGGGCCGCTGAGTCCCCTGACCTTCAAGCCCGACCGCTCGCCTGCTGATCCACCCAGCCAAGCGCCTAGGTTACCTCATCCGCCTTGCTCAGCCCTCCGGCCTCGGATAACAGGGAAAGGATTGGCCTGGTGGCGGAGAGGCTACGCAGCGGACTGCAAATCCGTGCACCCGGGTTCGAATCCCGGCCAGGCCTCCATATAGTTCCTAATGCAGCAGCAGTGTTCGACCCGGGCGCTTGGTGCGATTCCTTGCTCGATCTGGATCGATGCCACGATGTCTCCAGTGTGCATGCGCGGCGAAATACAGGCGCCCGCACTATCTCGGCGTATCGCCTGGTTGCAGTCGACCGGCGATCGTCGTCAAGCCGGCTTGTGCGCAGGTCTCGTCGTCGGTTTGGCCGGTCGGTCCGGAAACCGCGATGGCGCCGATCAGCGTCGGCCCGCGCAGGATGGGCAGACCGCCAGCGTATTGAATGAGGTCTGCGTCGCCCTCGAACGGCTGAGACGGCGTCGGCGTGCCAAGGCTTCGGCCGCAATCGCCCGACGAGACACCCTTCCGCAGGACGGTGTACGCCTTGCGCCGAGCGTATTCGAAAGAGCTGGTGCGGGCGCCATCCGAGGAAAGAAGCACCTTGACGAGACCATTGAGGTCTACGATCTCGACGGTGGTCGGAGACCCTTTAACGGCGCACGCGCTCATCGCCGCTTGCGCGGCGTCCACGGCGAGCGTCAAGGGAATCGACCTGTCTGCAGACAGCTGCGGAAGCGCTGCGGCTGCGCTGATCGCCAGAGCCATCGTCGATAGCAGCGACATCGTGTTCCCGTCTCGCAAATCGTCGCCGACCGCGCGAAGACGAAGCAATTCTTCCGCCACCAGTCATGTCCTAAACGACAGCGTCAAGGCCATCAACGATGGCGATCTCGCCGCTGGTATCCCTACGGCCTCGTCGCTACACGAATCTGCCAGGCTCTGCGTATGCAGCGCGCAAGCCTTCTCCTTCTTGAACGGCGTCGTGTGAGACGGCTTGTGGTGGTTTGCGCCAAGCGACTTGTGCAAGGAGCTTTCCGCTAGCCTCGATTCGGCGACCTCGCAATGCGACTAACGCCCTCGCAGCTAGGGTGTTTGATCCCGATCTTTATGGTGCGCTCTTTACACTTCCTGCCACTCCACCGTGAAAGTCGAACCATCAAAGCCCGGCATCAAACAGTGCGTTCACGTCCGCCCGCCAGCTAAGCGAAGACGGCTGGGACGCTGGTGCAGAGCCAGGCCGAGTCGGCAATAGAAGGCAAGCGGTCGGCAGCTATCGCGACGGCAAGATCTCACGATCGTCTCGCCAACGCCTCCGCCTTCTTCGTGAACTCGGCGAGCAGTTCCACCATGGGCTTCTTCACCTCCGGCGGCGCTGTCGCCAGCGAGCCGGCGTTGAAGGGCGGGTGGGGGTCGTACTCGCTCACCAGCTGGCAGCATTCGGCGTAGGTGCGGTCGCGCAGCTCGGCCACCATGGCGAGGCCGAAGTCGAGCCCTGAGGTCACGCCCGCGCCGGTGACTCGATTGCGGTCGTGCACCACGCGCGCATCGGTCGGGATCGCGCCGAAGCCTGCCAAGGCGTCGCGGCACGACCAGTGAGAGGTCGCTCGGTAGCCCTTCAGCAGCCCCGCCGCGCCCAGGATCAGCGAGCCGGAGCAGACGCTGGTGACATACTTCGCCCGTGCCCCCCGGTCGGCCATGAAGGCGAGCGTCGCGGTATCTTGCGCCGCGGCCAGCGTTCCGGCCGTTCCGCCCGGCGCGAACAGCACGGTGAGGTCGCGCGGGCAGGTCTCGAAGGTGGCGTGCGGGATGATCGTCACGCCGGCGTCGCTCGTCACCGGGTCGAGCGTCTTGGCCACCAGCCTGACCTTGGCGCCCATCATGGAACCGAACATCGACTGGGGTCCGATCAGGTCCATCACCGTCATGCCCGGATACATGAGCATGGCGATCTCCTCGTCGCCCATCCAGCGCACCCCGTCGCCCCGGCCCATGTCGGACGGCATGGCGTGGTTGGCGGGCGGCGCCATGGGCGCCGGCTTCGGCGTCTGGGCGCGTGCTTCGCCAACGGCGAGGGGGGCGAGGAGCGCCAGTAGGGTGGCGGCGCGACGGTCGATGGCGGTCATGATCGGGGGTCCGTTCAGAAGCTGGCTTTGACGGTGACATAGGCGGAGCGGGGCGGGTTCGGCTCGACGACCGGGTAGCCAAGATACTCGTATGGGTCGAAGGCCCTGCGCCCGGCGAGGTTCACCGCGGAGACTTGCACCGTGTAGCGGCCCCAGGCGTAGGCGGCTTGCGCGTCGACGGCGGCGTAGCCCGGGACCGACACGGTGTTGGGCAGGGTGAGCTGGCGGCTGTCGAAGGCGGTGACGCCGGCCCCGAACGACAGGCCGCGCACGGGGCCGTCCAGCACGCGGTAGCGCGCCGCGATGCGCCCGCTGTTGCGCGGCACGCGGGCCAGCGCCTGGCCTTCTGGGATGTTGGGGTCCCGGGTCACCGCCGAGTCGGTGTAGGCGTAGTTGGCCAGGATCGAGACGGCGGGGGTCGGCTCCCAGATCAGGTCGGTCTCCAGACCTTGTGCGCGCTGCTCGCCGGTCTGGATCGAGAGGAAGGGGTTGGCCGGGTCGGCGGTCGGGATGTTGTCCTGGGTCTGGTGGAAGGCCGAGACCGTGCCCGAGAGGCCGAAGCGGGTCAGCGCCAGCTTCAGTCCGGCCTCGTAATTGGTCGATTCCTCGGGCTTGGGCGGCGTCAGGCCCATGAAGGCGAAGGCGGTCCTGAACGCGGTCTCGTAGCCGCCGTACAGCGCCACGCCCTGGACGAGATCGAGGGTCGCGCCGATGCGAGGCGAGACGTGGTAATAGGTCTGGTCGGTCCCGAACTCGCGCTCCTGGAAGTGGATTTCGGTGTAACGAACCGAGCCGGTGAGATGCAGGCGGCCATAGGTCGCCTGATCCTGCAGGTAGAGCGCGATCGTTTGGAAGTGGTCGGTCTCGGTATCGTTGATGGGCCCAACCCCACCATAGGCGGACGTGTAGCTCGGCTTCGCCAGATCCAGCACGCTGACGGACGTTCCGGCGAAGGCGAGGTCGGAGACGAAGTTGGTGCGGTCGTAGTCGATCCCGCCCAGGAGCTCGTGGCGGCCGCCCAGCAGCGTGAAGGTGTCAGCCAGGTTGGCGTCCAACGTCGCCTCATGCGCGCGATCCGTCAGATGGATGGGCAGGACCGGATAGGCGGTCGGCATGCTCGGATCGGGCGCATCGATATCTGGATCGACAAAGCTGCCGTACTCCTGAGTATCGCTTTCGCTGAAGCGGCCGGTGACGGTCAGCCGCAGCGCGTTGGAAAAGGCGTGGTGGAGTTCGGCTGTCGCCAGCCGGTTGTCGACAGTGGTGCGCGGCTGGCCGATCGGGGAGCCCGGAAAGGCGTCGCGGTCGATCTGGCCGGCCAGGGCCTGGGGCGCGGGCAAGCCCGAATACTCCAGTTCGCCGCGATGGAAGAGCTGGGCGCGCATCACGAGGTCGGTGGTGGGGTTCAGCTGGAACAGCAGGCTCGGCTGCATCGACCAGCGATCGTCGTTGATCTTGTCGATCCAGCCGCCGTTGCTCTGGTACTCGGCCGCGACCCGAGCGGCGATCGAGGGGCCCAGCGGCAGGTTCACGTCGCCGTAGGGGTCGACAGTCGCGAAGCTGCCGCCGCGCAGTGCTGCGTAACCGGCGAACTCGCCAAGCGTCGGCCGCTCGGACACCACGTTGATGACGCCGCCGAGCGGCGAGCCGAGGCCTCCGCCGTACAGCGTCGAGGTCGGGCCTTTCACCACTTCGATCCGATCCACGCCGACGAGGCTCGTCGGGTCGTTTCCCGCTTCGTTGGTCGTGAACTGGGGCAGCCCGTCCAGATAGATCTCGGCCGGGAAGCCGTGGATGATCGGCGTGGTGAACAAGGCCTCCTCCGGCCGTTCCGGCGTCACGCCCGAGACGTTCACCAGCGCGTCCGCCAGGGTGTGGACGTCCTGCTCCTGGATCAGGGAGCGGGTGATGACCTCCACCGATTGGGGGACGTCGATGAGCGGCGTGGTGGTGCGGGTGGCCGTGCTGGCGTCGGGCGTGGCGTAGCCGCCGCGGCTCCCCGTGACGACGACCTCGCTGACCCAGCTCTGCGGGGCGTCAGCCTGCGCCGTCTGGGTGGGGGCCGTGGTCTGGGCGCTCACCCTGGTCTGGGTGACTGATAAAGCGAGCGCGCTCGCGCCTGCAAGCATACAAATACGCATAGGATTGTTGCTCCCGGAGGACCGGCTGCGCCGTCCCCTCGTACCAAGTCGATACGCCCCGGCGCACGTGTGCGCGGGGTGTCGTTCAGGTGGTCAGGGGAGGAAGCGGCGGCCCGCGCGCGCGCGGCTCGCAGGCCGGGGGGCCTCGCGGACCGTGGCTCGCCAGCGCCTGAAAAGCCGCGAAGACAAAGTCGCTCGCGTGGCGCGGCGGAACGGTGTGGGCGATGAGGGGCGCGTGAGCAGCGGCTGCGCAGTAAGGACAGGCGGCTTTGTGCCTGTGAGACGTTCGACGACGGTGATCGCCGGCCGAGACCGACGGCGTCGCGTCCATACCGGTCATCGAGATCGGAGCCGCCGGCGGAGCGGCGGGAGCATCCCCGCACGAAGGCGTCATGTCGCCGGACGCGGGCATGGCCGCCTGCATGACGATGGAGCGAACCGAGGCGAACGACAGAAGCAGCAGCGCAAGAAGCGCCACCGCCACCGAGGTCATACCTGATCGACCACCGACCATAGTCGAGGAGCATAGCGAAACCGTAGACCGCCGCCACCTCCAGGAGCACCCCCCCCGCGGACCCTGCCCGGCTGTACAAACTACTTTATTATTCGGACGAACCAACAATAAGTAGAACGGTCATCAAAATCGTACAACAAGCCATTTTGGTCGAAAACAGTAGTCCTAAACCTGCACTCCGAACGGCTTGGTTCCGTGTGCTTTAACTATGGTGTGGCCGTTCACAGCAGTCAACGCTCAAGAGCGCCGTCTCGCCAGTCCGAACGAGCCGACGCGGCGCGCTGTTGATGCTCCTTCGAAAAGCGTGGGCCAAGACGCACGATGCAAGCTATGCTGACACCGGCATGGAAAAGCAGCCCCGTCACTACCGTCTTGCGAAGGTCAAGGCGGGCCGGCAGCCCGCGGAGCCGGCGTGCAGGGTGTCGGGTCGGGCGGGCACATGACATCCGCTTTGAAAATTTTTCGGGTCTGACGCATGGCCGGCGAAGTCGCCGCCGCGCGACTGCACGATCCCGTCGCCCACACCGAAGCGCTCCGCGGTTTCCTCGCCGGCGCAGTGGTGGGCATCGCGGCCGCCGCGGGCGTCGCCGTTCTGGTCGGCATGGCCGCCACCGCGGTGGCGGCGGAAGTCGCCACCGGTGGGTTGGCGACGCCCTTGGTGGCGGGCGCCGCGGTGACTGTGGGCGAGTTCGCCGTCAACATGGTCGTCGGTGGCGCTTTGACCCAAGCCGCCGAGAACGAAGGCGAGGCGCTGGGCTCCAAGCAGATGGGCCCTAAGACCGGTGAAATCTCCGCAGGCGCGCAGAACGTCTACATCAACGGTCGTCAGGCCGCCCGTGCGCTGGACGCCGACACCTGCCACGCCAGCAAGATCGCGCAGGGATCCAAGACGGTCCACATCAACGGCCGCCCCGCCGCCCGGGTCGGCGACAAGCTGACTTGCGGCGGGGCGATCACCGACGGCTCGCCCAACGTCTTGATCGGCGGCCCCACGGCGACCGAAGCCTCCATCCAGTCCGAGGTGCCGAGCTGGGTGCGCTGGGCCGTGATCGTGGCGAGCCTCCTGCCGGCGTTGGGCGCCGCGGCTCGCGCCATCGGCCCGGCCATAGCCGAGGTCGAGGCGGGGGGGCTGGGCCGCGCTATGCAGGTGGGCGCCGGCAAGCTCAGCCCCGAGATCGACGCGCAGGCTGCGCGCCTGGGGACCACGCCGGAGAAGCTGAAGTCCATCATCGACACGCCCAAGGCTGATCGACCGGCGCCGGACACTTATCTCTCTCCCGACCGGATGAGCGAGCACGCCGACGCCTTCCAGAACGGCGCCTCCCGCCTCACCCTGCAGAGTTCCGTGGACAAGTACGGGCTCGGCCAGAGGGACGGCACGACGTTTGTGATGACGCCGAGCGAGACCGATGGCGTCATCGCCAACGCCAATGGCGATCCTCGCGCGTTGGAAAGCGCACTCGGTTTGCCGCCCGGTCAGCTGGACGACGACAAGCTCGTGCGGGTAGACTTCACGCCGCAATCCATGACGGACCTCAACATGCGCATGCCGAGCGGCTCGGAGGCCGGCGCCAACAGCCAATGGATGCCGGGTGGTTATCTGCCGTCCGGCGCCAACGAAGCCGTGATCGATGGCGCTTCCGCCCAGCCGCAACATTACACGATAAACCCGGTCAACTGATGGCGCGCTTTCAAGACATCCATGTCTATCGTGAGGCGTTGTTCTCGATCGGGAAGGACGAGACGACTGGTAGCTATTATCTTTCCATTCCTGTTTCAAACCGGATGGTCGATTACGAGGAATACTACCAGATTTCAGATCAGCAGTTCCAGGCCTTCGAGGCAGATCGTGCGGCGGCGCAGGTGTTCGCAGATCAATGCCGCAAGAGACGGCACGACGATCGGTTGATCCTCAAACCAGGCTCCGACCGCGGAGAGCCAAGGTAGACAGCCGGCGTGCAAGGCACTTCACCATGCCGTTGAGGTGGCCCTGGAAGCCTTTAGCTGTTTTGATCCCGGGCTTTGATGGTGCACTCTTCACTCCGGATTGGAGGGAAGCGCTATGGGTCAGGTACTCCATGGGAGCGCCACAACGACAGAGGCGATCCGTCGAGCGATACAGCATAGTCAAGAGAGCCTGAGGATCCTTGCGCGGCGGCACGGGATCAACCAGAAGACCGTCGCGAAGTGGAAGAAGCGGAGCTCGACGGCGGACCTGCCGACCGGCCGCGCCCTGGGCGTCGGCCGCGGCTGGACGCGTCTCAGCAGAAGCAGGTGGCGCAATGGGTGGACGAAGGTCCTGATCTTTCGCGAGACGGGGTGGTTCGCTGGCGCTGCGCCGACCTAGTCTGGCAATACCTGCGCGCGAACGCCTTGGCCAACTCGGTCTGGGAAAGCTACGAAGCCATTGTCGATGCTTGCTGCAACGCCTGGAGAGGCCTCACCGCCAAGCCGGAGGTCATCACCTCCATCGGAACCCGCCAATGGGCGCAGGTCAGTATTTAGGACGTCTGGTATTAGAACGCCTAGCGCCACTTAAGAGGTAACATGGAGAACCGTGAAGGCAAGGTGAGTGGTCTCGGAGCTATCGGCTACGTCCAGGCTGCTCAGGTTAAGGAAGCATGCGTTTACTGCGAGAGGCCGACTTGACTTTCGGCGGAGTGGCGCCTGCAGCCTTGTAGACCAAGGGGGCCATGCGTTCGTCGCCGACCTCCCACTGATCCGGCGTGGTCCAGGGTTGCCAGTATTTCAGGCGCAGCGTGCGGATGAGAAGGGGCCAGAACAGCGCCATGAGGAGCAGCCATGGTGCGTAGAACCAGACGAGAAAGACCTGATCCGGCCATCGCCCAAGGGTGGCGAGCAGCGTCGCGGCGACGAGGATCAGCGCAACGGGCAGGGCTATGGCGCTGAAGGTGCAGATCGAGAAGAAGGCGACCACGCCCCAGTGACGCCGGCTCTTGAAGCCGATGATCACGGGGATGGCGGCGAGCATCCAGACCAGCCCCAGCGGCATGGCTATGCTGAGCCCGGTAACGACGCCGCCCGGCATCCAGGGCGACAGGCACATGACCGCCAGCATGGGCGCGAACGCGGCGTAGGTCAGGCCGAGGCCGACCCCCCAACTTGTCCCCCTCGGCGCCAGGCCCGCAGGGCGGTCGAGCGATGCGGAAGACGTCATGGTGGCGCAGCCTTGCCCATCGCGCTCGTGCGCACCTCCAGCTTGGTGTCCTTCGGCATACCGCCCTTGGGCTCCAGCTGCTTCAGGTAATCCTCGTCGCTCTGTTGCTGGGCCTTGGTCAGAAGGACGGCGGGCGGAGCGGCGACGATGGCCGCCGTGCCCGCAGGGGTGGCGGCGAAGGAGGCGGTGACGTCGCGGCCGCGCACCCAGCTCCTGTGCCGCGCCAGCCGTTCGGCTTCCTGGCGTTGTTGGTCAGCTTGGCGGGTCAGGGTCTTGACGCGCCGCAGGCGGCGGTTGACCGGCCCGGGATGGCGTTCGGGGTTGTGGATCTTGGCCACACGCGCCCGCGCCGCTTCGGCCAGGCTGTCCGTCTCCCGGGCGCCCGCGACCGCTTCGCGCGCCTCCTGCCCGAGCTTGCTGACTTCCGCCAGGGCGCGCACGCCGCCGACGGGGAGGTCGACGAGGGTCAAGGCGGTGCCGACGATGCGCGACCACTGGACGAAGGCGGAGTCCTCGATGGTCTTGCTCAGTTCCTTGTGACCGGTTGCTTCGGTGGCGTAGACCGCCCCATCGGCCACCAGCAGAACGCCGGAGCCGACCGCTGCAGCCACGCCGGTCACGATGGCCAGGGCGCCGATTTCGGGGCTCAAGGCGATCACGAAGGCGACGCCTGCGAACACGCCGACTGCGTCGATCACGACCCCTGCCAGATCGGCGCCCTGCTTGTGGCGCAGCATGAAGCGGTGGGCGGGCTCCCAGACATCGTCGCGGACGGCGTCGAACATGGCCTGGGACGCGGCCTGCTGGGCCTGGGCGTTCTCGATCTCCGCCTCGCCCTCCAATTCCATGGCGCGCTCGAAGAAGGTTTCGGCGCGTTGGAGGAAGGTCGAAGGCGCGGAGGGTTTCGGCGGGGAGGGCGGTGCGGCGATGTGCTGGCGCAGGACGTTGACATAGGCGCCGTGGCCGCCGGTGGTGACGGAGGCCTTGCGCAGGATCGCCACGCTCAGCCCATCAGACCAGGTCACGCCGCAGCCGATACCGAACTGGTGATCCGCGAAACCGCACAGACATGCGGTGGCGTCATTTTGACTCTCGTAAGGGTACCAGAACCCACCCATCCAATCGAACCCCCGATTTGGCCGAACCTAGCTTCGCATACCCGAACGTTGCAAGACGGTTTGGTCGCCAAGCTCACACGCGCCGTTTACCGGCGGGACAGGAAGGACCAGCTGGACGCAATCTGGAATGGAGCGCTCGCTCTTGGATTGATCGCCATTCCAATCCACGTCGATCCCTACTACAGGGCCGCCGGGTCTCAAGCTCGGCCAGACGGTGGAGGATTTCCGTCAGTAGAACAGATGCTGCGTCAGGCTGAGGCACCCAGACCAACGCCGTCCCGATCGAGGCCTTGCTCCGCGGCGCCTATCCCGACCCCGAGGCGCGCCGGGCGATCGAACTGCACGTCCGCAATGTAGCCGGGTTTGAATCCCGGCCACCCTCCGGTAGCTCGTCGTCTGACTCACCTCACGTTTATGCCTCTAATAGGATGGGACGCTTCTCCTCAGAAAAGGTAGCAGGTGTAGCTCTGGCGTCATGGTGTCAGCATCGATGAGCCCGTCGCCTTTTTGGTGCGCGAACAAGTCAAGTCATGCAGCCTTCATGCGCGCCGACGTCGTTTCTTTCCATATCATAACGTGGCTGTGCAGTTCACCAGATGCGCGTCAAAACTCCATCAAAGATTGCGTCCGCCGAGACAAGGGGCAGGGTGTAATGCATCGCCGTTGCCGCGATCAATCGATCGAAACGATCACGGTGAGGCCACGCCAAGACTCCAGCGGCGACGCAGATGCTTGGCTCCAGGGCGGCAGGGAGGCCCCCTTGTCGCTGAAGGAGCGATGGCAGCTGAGCGACCATCGTTTCCATTTCTGGCCATTTTCCGAGACGCACCTTTTGCCCGATCTCAAAGAAGGAGATTGGGCTTACGAAGACTGCGTCGGCCGATGCGAGCGAGGCCAGGGCCAGCTTGGACAAGCGGGGATCACCTGAAAGACTCCACGCCCAGGCGTGGGTGTCGAGAAGTACGTTAGCCAGAACCGCCCTCCCACATCTGCAGACTAGCTTCGTCCTGACCTTTGAAGAAGTCCGGACCGTCGCCAAGTCGCCCTTTCAGTAGGCCGACCTGGAAAGCGCCGCGCACCACCGGCACAAGGCGGATCAAAGGTGTACGCCCCTTAGCTATGACTACCTCCTCCCCAGAAAGCGCTGCTTCGATCAGCTTCGAAAGGTGGGTCTTAGCGGCGTGTATCGTGACCTGTTGCATTCGCGCCTCCAAGCCTAGCTAAATTAGCTAAGCGGCGCGAGCGAGGCAAGTCACCGGTACGCGGTCCAGCCCTGTTCGTTCACACCTCCAGAATGCCCAGCGGCGACGCGAGCCGGACGAACCGTTAGATGCCTGAGCGGGCCTGTGCCTGGCCGTCGTAGAACGCCTGGAAAACGGTTTAGGAGCGCAGCCGGACAATGAAGGCCGCTGGTCGTAGAGACTCGCCGATGATAGACGACGCCACACCCGACGTTTTCGCCGCCTACGACCTGCAGCGGCGGCTGGCGGCCCAGGTGGTTCCGGCCCCAGCTCGTCGTCATCGACACGCGACCCAGTCGCTTCATTGGACATAGTTCACCCCGTCCAGCAGCGTCACGCAGTGGGGGCAGGGCGGCTTTACGACGGCGTTCACCCCGCTGCAGAGTTCGGTAAACAAGTACGGGCTGGGCCAAAGAGACGGCACGACCTTTGTGAGTGCCGGGCGAGACCGATGGGGTCATCGCCGACGCCGACGGCGATCCCCGCGCGCTGGGAGAGCGCGCAGGATTGCCGTCGGCATCAGCCGCGTGACGTCATGCTGAACCATGAGGATGATCAGGGCGAGTGGCCCAAGCATAAGCAGCGCACGCTAGAAATGTAGACCAGCGGAGAAACCCTACAGCACTCGGACATCAGGATGTCATCAATCTCGATGTTTGTACGCATCGATGCGTATCCTGTCGCCCGCTGATATACATAGAACGACGTGTACATCTAGGCGATGACGAAGCATGAAGCTTGCCGCATGGGCCCAAGACTACTGAGAAGGCTCTTTATGATCAGCGTCGTCATTCAGGTTCAGCACTTGTAGGCGCGTCAAAGCGAGTTCAAGGGCAGTGTCGGCCTGCTGTACGCCACTTACCGCGTCCGCCGAAGGGGCTCCGTCTGCGCTTTCGACCGCCGCACCCAGCTTCGCCAGGCGGTCGGCGATGTCGCTGAGTCCCGTCGTGGACCTCGGCGGCAGGCCAGCGGACTTGCGCGGATCATCCAGCGGCGGGTCGATGACAGCATCCAGTCGCGCCATCGTCTGCTCGAGCGCAGCCTTATGCGCGGGGTTGGCGGTCTGGGTTTGCGTCTTCAGCCGGGCTTTCAAGGCGCTCGCCCGCTCAAGGGCGTCACGAGCCCGCAGCTGCGACCGTTCAATACGCCTGGCGAGGACGTACTCGGCCTGGAAGCCGGCCGCATCCACCTTCACGCGCGGATCGGGGCGCACCTCGAGCGGCTGGCGCAGGCTTCGGCCGTCCACCGTCAGCTCCGCGGTGTAGCGCCCAGGGGGCACCCAAACCCCCGTCGCGTCGCCAGCCTCCTCGCCCTCGCCGGCGGGCGGCCTTGGCGGCGCCGCGTAGTGCAGATCCCAAACGAAGCGGTGCTGGCCCGGGGCGGCTGAGGGCGGGGCGGCCTTGGGCAGCCATTCCGGCGCCGCGTCGATCTTAGCTAGGTCGAGCAGGGGCGCCGCGTCGGCGCTGCTGAACCGGTTCACCACCGCGCCCTGCGCATCCAGGATGGTGATCTGCACCGGCATGGCGGGTTTGGTGGGCAGAACGTAGTCGATGTAGGCGCCGATGGGCGGGTTCGGCGCCATGGGCTCGTCCTTGGGCATGGGCGTGCCGACGAAGGCGGGCTCGTGCAGGCGGATCGCAGGCGTCGGGGCGAACAGGCGCAGGCCGCCCCCACCCTTGGCCGCCAGGGCCCGCAGCGGCGCGATGTCGTCCATGACGTAGAAGCCGCGTCCGTGGGTGGCGATCACTAGGTCCGCATCGTGCACGGTGATGTCGCGGACCGAGGTGCGGGGCAGATCGCGCTGCAACGGCTGCCAGTTTCCGCCGTCGTCGAAGGAGACGAAGGCGCCGCGCTCGGTCCCCGCATACAGTAGGCCGCGCTGCACCGGGTCCTCCCGGATCACGTTCACCGCGTTTAGCACGCCGCCGTCCGCCAGGCCTCGCGTGATCGCGGTCCAGCTGTGGCCGCCGTCGCGCGTACTGTAGGCGTAAGGGGTCTGGTCGTCCAACCGGTGGCGATCCACCGCGAGGTAGGCGACCTCGGGATCGAAGTGCGACGGCTCCACGGTCCCGACCTTGGACCAGGGCTTCAGCGCCGCCGGCGTGACGTTGTCCCAGTGGGCGCCGCCGTCGCGGGTGCGCCAGACCAGGCCGTCGTCGGTGCCGGCCCAGATCAGCCCGTCCCTCAGGGGCGACGGTCCGATGTCGTAGACCACGCCCCGCCTTGGGCCCGGCTCGGCGCTGTCGGCGGCGGTGGGGGCGTCCAGCGTTGCGGGCACAGTCAGGGTCGGCCGGGTCAGGTCCGGGCTGATCGGCGTCCAGCGCTGGCCGCCGTCGGTGGTGCGGAAGATGCGCTGGTTGCCGAAGTAGAGCGCATGGTCGCGGCGGCCGAACACCAGGGGCAGGGTCCAGGTGCCGCGGTAATTGTCGGGGAAGGCGAGCGTGGGATCGACGCTGCGGGTCTGGCCGGAGCGCAGGTCCAGCCTGTCCACCCGGCCGCCATAGACGGTGTCCGGATCGTCCGGGTCAGGCGCGATCTCGTCGCTCTCGCCGCCTGCGGTGACCTCGTGGAAGCTGGTCATGTTGACGCCGTCGTCTAGGTTGTCGGTGCGGCTCGGCACGCCGGCGGCGCCGCTATCCTGCTGGGCGCCGTAGACGCGGTAGGGGAAGCGGTTGTCGGTGGCGACGTGGTAGAACTGGCCTGTCGGCTGGTTGAACCAGCTGCTCCAGGTCAGTCCGCCGTTCAGCGTCACCAGCGCCCCCTGATCGACGCCCAGGATGCGCCGATCGGGGTTGGCCGGGTCGATCCACAGGCTGTGGAAATCGTCGCCGGTCGGGTCGCCCTTAATGGGCAGGAAGTGGGCGCCGCCGTCGTCGGAGCGCAGGATGATGGTGTCGCAGACCCAGACGCGGTCGGCGTCCTTTGGGTCGGCGGTGACGCCGCCGAAGTACCAGCCCCGCTGCCAGATGCGCTTGTCGCCGCTGACCTTGCTCCAGCTCGCGCCGGCGTCGTCGGAGCGGTAGAGCCCGCCCTCCGCCGCATCTACCAGGGCGAAGACCCGTTTCGGCCGGGCCGGCGTGGTGGCCAAGCCGATGTGGCCGGGCGAGGCCGGCAGGCCGCGGCCGGCCAGCGCCGTCCAGGTCCGCCCTCCGTCCAGCGACTTGTAGAGGCCGCCGCCCGGCCCGCTCGACGGCGGGTAGACGTTCCAGGGCGGCCGGCGGGTCTGCCAGAGCGAGGCGTAGACCACGTCCGGATTGTCCGGCTGGGCGGCAAGGTCTATCGCCCCTGTATCGGCGTCCTTGAACAGGGTCCGGGTCCAAGTCCGGCCGCCGTCGGTGGAGCGGAACACGCCGCGCTCGGCGTTGGGGCCATAGGGGTGGCCGAGCGCCGCCACCAGTAGCACGTCCGGATTGCGGGGATCGACCAGGATCTTCCCGATCTGCTGGGTGTCCTTCAGCCCGATGGCGGCCCAGCTCGCGCCCCCATCGGTGGACTTGAACATGCCCACCCCTTGGGCGACGTCGGAGCGCATGTCGGCCTCTCCGGTGCCGACATATATCGTTCGCGGGGCCGAGGGCGCGACGGCCAGGGCGCCGATGGAGCCCACGGGCTCCGCGTCGAAGATCGGGGTCCAGGTGCGCCCCGCGTCCTCGGTCTTCCACACCCCGCCGTTCACCGCGCCGAAGTAGAAGCGGCGTGGATCGTCCAGCGCGCCGGCCACCGCCAGCACCCGGCCGCCCCGGAACGGCCCGATGGAGCGCCAGTGCAGGTCCTGGAACAGCGCAGGATCGACCGCCGCCCGGGCGGCCCCCGCCGTCGCCGCGGAAGCGAGCAGGACAGCCGCCAGCCTGACCAGAGTCGATCGTGCCTGCATGTCGCGCCCCGGCCTTGGTCGTTGAGGCTGGCCTTATAGCCGGACTGTCATGCATTAGGCGACTGCGCGCCCGGGGGATCGGGGCGTCTGGGGGATGGATGAGACACAACCGTGCAGGCCTGCTCGCGCTCGGCGCGTGCTTCGCCCTCCCAGCCGCAGCAGGGGCCCAGTCCAACACTCCGGCCGACGCCGCGGCGCTCGCGACCCGGAGCACGACGGTGGAGACCGTCCAGGTCACCGGCCACCGTGACGACACTCCGGCCAAGCTCGACCACATCATGCCGGAGGTGGCGGGGACCAAGATCACCGTCACCAAGAAGACCAGCGTCACCAAGCTGGACCAGCAGCCCACGGTGATCGACAACAACCTGCAGCAGCTGTTCGTCCATTCGCCGGGCGTGCTGGTCACGCAGCAGCAGACGCCGACCCAGTTCAACCTGAGCTATCGCGGCCTCGGCAACCCACAGGAGTCCGAATACGTCCTGGTGCTGCAGGACGGGCTGCCGATCACCACCGACTGGATCGGCTTCCCAACCCTCTACTATCTGCCGCTGACGCAAGGGATCAGCGAGGTGCAGGAGATCCGCGGCGGCTCCAGCCTGCTCTACGGTCCGGAACCCGCGCCCGCGATCAACTTCGTCTCCAAACGACCGGTTCCTGGAGGTCCGCTCACTAGCTATACGGAGCAGGTGGGCGGGAGCGACGGCCTCTACTCCACCTACAACGTGCTGCAGGGCTCGGCGGGGAAGCTCTCCTTCCGCACCGACCTGGGTTACGTCCGCTCAGAGGGCGAGCGCACCAACGCCCAGTCCGACCTGCGCGAGGGCGACCTCTATCTCGACTACCGGCCAGACGCGACGCAGCGGATCGGGCTGGACCTGCACGCCTACGACGCCAGCTCCGGCGATCCGGGGCGCATCGGCTATGCGCAGTTCCGCAGCGATCCGTCGTCTTCACCCACTCCGGACAACCATGACTGGGTCAGCCGCTACTCCGGCACGCTGAGCTACGACCGCGACTTCGCCGGCAGCTGGCGGCTGGAGGGCAAAACCTGGGGGACCTACCAGGACCTGGCCAGCCGCTCCGCCGCCAACTCACAGGCGCCTGCCAGCACTACGCTCCAGGACGAGCTGTTCCGCAGTGAAGGCCTGGACCTGCGCCTGCGCGACCGCTGGGGCAAGGGGAACGCCTTCACAGTGGGGATCGAGGCCTATCACGACGACGCGCCGTTCCGGCAGTTCACCAGCACAGACGTGCTGGCCGACAGCAGCGACGACAACGGGACCGCGCGGCTCCGCCAGGCCCGCCAATCCAATTACGAGGCCATTTTCGCCGAGAACGTCTTCCGTCTGCCCTACCGCTTCCACGTGGTCCCCTCGGTCCGCATCGAGCGGGAGGAGGTCAAGGCGGACGAGACGGTGCGACCGCCCTCCCTCCAACGCCCGCTGCTGGACGTGGACGCCACTCGCTATGTGCCCCTGTTCGGCATCGGCATCGGCAACGACTTCGGCCATCAGAACGAGACCTATTTCAGCGTCACCCAGGGCTGGCGACCCCTGCGCTTCTTCGACGTGGCCTCGCCCTTCTCCAACGTCGGGGCGGCCAACCTAGCCGACAACTCCAAGTCGGTAAGCTACGAGGGCGGGGTGCATGGCACGCCCGTCACCGGCCTGTTCTACGACGCCGGCCTGTTCTGGATCGACTTCGACAACCGGATCGAGACGATCGTCATCAATGCGACCGACTCGGTGAACCAGAACTCCGGCGACACCCGCAACCGCGGCTTCGAAGGCGAGCTCTCCTACGACTTCCTGGCCGCCCGGTCTGGCGGACGGCATCTCAGCGCCTTCGCCAACTTGCAGCTGCTCGACGCCCGCTTCACCCGCAGCGACCTGACCAACCAGGTCGGCCGCGTGCCCGCCTTCGCGCCGCATGCGCTAGGCAAGTATGGCCTGACCTACCGGGCGGAGGGACGCTACAGCGTCAGCCTGACCGGCGTGTCGGTCAGCTCCCAGTTCTTCCAGGACAGCGACCTGCCGGTGGGGAGCGGCGCCAGCTACATCCCGGCCAAGGTGGGCGGCTACACCGTGCTCGACTTCGCCGCAGACTGGTATCTGACCCGCCAGCTGCGCGTGCTGGGCGGTGTCTCCAACCTCGGCGACGTGCGCTACTACTCGCGTGTCTTCCAGAACGGCATTGAGCCGGCGCTCGGGCGCAATGTCTACGCAGGTCTGGCGCTGGGCTTTTGAGGCTTGCCCGGTGAGCAGGCGCGCGCGTAGCATTAACGGTATACGATTT
>CALMGB010000222.1:0-307 GCA_937863535.1 uncultured Caulobacteraceae bacterium | reverse complement strand
GGGAAGCTACGGACATGTCCCGGACCGCACGAAAGGCCAGGCTGCTCTTCCCGAGCCTCGCCGCCCTCGCGCTCTGCCTCACGCCGATGATGGCCGCCGCGGCGACGCCGGACACCGCCAGCCCCTTCGCCGCCATGCACTGGCGCAACATCGGCCCCTTCCGCGGCGGCCGCGCTATCGCCGTGGCCGGCGTGCCGGGCGAGCCGGACGTCTTCTACTTCGGCGCAGCGGCCGGGGGGGTGTGGAAGACGGTGGACGCCGGCAGCACCTGGAAGCCGGTGTTCGACCACGAGCCGATCTCCTCCAT
>CALMGB010000221.1 GCA_937863535.1 uncultured Caulobacteraceae bacterium | reverse complement strand
GCGCGCGGTCGCGGTCGCGGTCCAGGCGCGCGCGCTCGGCGGCGAGGTCGATGAAGCCCGCCACCGACAGGGCCGCGCCGACCCCGCCCAGCAGCACCGCGCCGGGGGGGGCCGTGGTCGCCTCGCGCACGGCGTCCAGCCTGGCGAGGCCGCACAACCGCTCGCGGTTGCGCTCCAGCCTTGCGCGGGTCTCCGCATCCGGCGCGATCAGGGTGAGCGGCGGCCTGGCCGACGGCGGCACGTTCATCTCGGCGCGGACGGAGCGCACCTCGGTGATCAGGGCGATCAGCCAGTCGATCTCGGCCTCGGCCTCCGCATCGATCCAATCCGCCGGCAGGTCGGGCCAAGGCGTCTCGATCAGCAAGGTGGTGCGGGCGGGACCGAACTCGGCGGTCTGCTCCCACAGCTCCTCGGTGATGAAGGGGGAGATAGGGTGGAGCAATCGGAGCGCCTGGTCGAGCGCCCAGGCGATGGTGGCGCGGGTCTCCGCTTTCGCCCTGCCCTCCCCGCCGTTCAGGATCGGCTTGGCCAGCTCCAGATACCAGTCGCAGACCACGTTCCAGATGAAGCGGTAGAGTACGGTGGCGGCTTCCGCGAAGTCGGCGGCGTCGAGCGCTGCGGTCACCGCATGGGCCGCCTTCGTGGTTTCCGACCGTATCCAGCGGTTCAGCGTCTCGGCCACCATGGCCGGGTCGAAGGCCGGGTCGGCCACGCACTCGTTCATCTGGCAGAAGCGCGCGGCGTTCCAGAGCTTGGTGCCGAAGTTGCGGTAGCCCTCGATCCGGCTCTTCGACAGCTTGATGTCGCGGGTGCCCGAGAGGATGGCCATGGTGAAGCGCAGCGCATCGCAGCCCAGCTCGTCGATGACGTCCAGCGGGTCGATGACGTTGCCCTTGGACTTGGACATCTTCTGCCCGCGCTCATCGCGCACCAGGCCGTTGATGACCACGCGGCGGAACGGGACCTGGTCCTGGAACTCCAGCCCCATCATCATCATCCGCGCCACCCAGAAGAAGATGATGTCGAAGCCGGTGACGAGCGTGTCGGTGGGGTAGAAGCGCTTCAGGTCGTCGGTGCTCTCCGGCCAGCCGAGGGTGGAGAAGGGCCAGAGGGCGGAGGAAAACCAAGTGTCGAGGACGTCTTCGTCCTGAACAATCCTTGGCGTTCCCCAAGTAGCCATTTGTACTGCAGCTAGCTGGCCGCCATTTGGCAGCGCCACATTACCCAGAAGCGGAGTTCGCCAGTCTCGTTTTTGATCAACGACCGCGATCGCTTCCCTGTAGTAGATTTCGGCTTCCCTCCTAACCTCGTCCAGTGTCTCACCGACAAAAATCTTGGGATTGACAGGATCGTAGATCAGAGTTGTCTCACTGCCAAAGGCGCTGGACTCTGTGAGTTCTAATTCTGACCAGTCCTGGATTGCTCTTGGTCCATACCAAGCCGGTATCCGGTGCCCCCACCAGAGCTGGCGCGAGATGCACCAGGGCTCGATGTTGCGCATCCATTCGAAGTAGGTCTTCTCCCAGTTCTTCGGCTCGAAGACGGTGCGGCCGTCCTCCATCGCGGCGATGGCGGGGGCGGCCAGGGTCTTGGCGTCCACGTACCACTGGTCGGTGAGGAAGGGCTCGATCACCACGCCGGAGCGGTCGCCGTGGGGCTGGGCGATCGGCTTGTCCTCGATCTCGCGCAGCAGGCCGAGGCCTTCGATCTCCTCCACCACCATCTTGCGCGCCGCGAAGCGGTCCATGCCCTGGTATCGTTCTGGGACCCACGCGCCCGTCATACGCGCGCGCTCGTCCATGATGGAGACCAGGGGCAAGCCGTGCCGCTGGGCGACCTGAAAGTCGTTGAAATCGTGGGCGCCGGTGATCTTCACTGCGCCAGATCCCTTCTCCGGGTCGGGATACTCGTCCTCGATCACCTGGATGAGGCGTTCGGAGATCGGCAGACGCACCCAGCGTCCCACGAACTTCCTGTAGCGCTCGTCGCTGGGATGCACGGCCACCGCGCCGTCGCCCAGCATGGTCTCGGGCCGGGTGGTGGCGATGACGATCTCGCCGACGCCGTCGATGGGCTCGCCCTCCAGCGGATAGGCGAAGTGCCACATCTTACCCTGCACCTCGCGCGTCTCGACTTCGAGGTCCGAGATGGCGGTCTGGAACAGCGGGTCCCAGTTCACCAGCCGCTTGTCGCGGTAGATCAGGCCCTTGTCGTAGAGCGCCACGAACACCTTGCGCACCGCCGCCGACAGGCCCTCGTCCAGCGTGAACCGCTCGCGGCTCCAGTCGCAGGAAGCGCCGAGCCGCCGCAGCTGCTGGGTGATGGTCCCGCCGGACTGCGCCTTCCAGGCCCAGACGCGGTCGACGAACTCTTCCCGACCCATGTCGCGCCGGCCGATATTTCCCTCGGCGGCCAGTTGGCGCTCCACCACCATCTGGGTGGCGATGCCGGCGTGGTCGGTGCCGGGCAGCCACAGCACCGCCTCGCCCCTCATGCGGTGGTAGCGGGCGAGGATGTCCTGCAGCGTGGTGTTCAGCGCATGGCCGATGTGCAGCGAGCCCGTGACGTTGGGCGGCGGAATGACCATGCAGAAGGGCTTGGCCTGCGGGTTCCGCGCCAGGGCCTGTTCGGGACGGAAGGCGCCGGAGGCTTCCCAGCGAGCGTAGAGGCGGGGTTCGGCGGACTTGGGGTCGAAGGTCTTTTCCAGCATGACCGTGCGGGGAAAGCGCGGGTGCGCGGAGGATGCAAGCTAAAACCCCTCTCCCCCCGGCGGGAGAGGGAGGTCAGGCCGTCATCCCCGTCGCCGCGTACTTCGCCCCCATGCCCTTCAGCACCTCCAGCGGCACGGAGCCGGAGTTCAGCATCACGTCGTGGAAGGCCTTGATGTCGAAACGCGGGCCGAGGCTCGCCCTCGCCTGGTCGCGGAGCTGGTTGATGATGGTGTGGCCGATCTTGTAGCTCGGGGCCTGGCCGGGCCAGACGCAGTAGCGCTCGACCTCGTTGGCCGCGCCGCTCTGCAGCGACCCGTCGTTGTCCATCTTCCACCGGATGGCGTAGTCGCGGGTCCAGCCCATGGTGTGGATGCCGGTGTCCAGCACCATGCGGCAGGCGCGCCACAGCTCGGACTTCAGGTAGCCCACCCGGCCGAGCGGGTCCTGGTCGTACATGCCGAGCTCGTCGGCGAGCTGCTCGGCGTAAAGCGCCCAGCCCTCCGCATAGCCGGAATAGTTGCCGGTCTTGCGGATCAGCGGCTGGCCGGGGATGTGCTGGGCGGTGGAGATCTGCAGATGGTGGCCGGGCACGCCCTCGTGGAAGGTGACGCTGGACACCAGCCAGCGGGGCCAGTCGACGGTGTGGTTCAGGTTGATGTAGTAGATCGCCGGCCTGGACCCATCCAGCGAGGCGGAGTTGTAGTAGCCGAGCGGTGCGCCCGCCTCGATGTACGGGGGCACCCGCCGGATCTCCAGCGGCACCGTCGGCGGCGTGGTGAAGTCGCGCGGCAGGCGCGGCGTGATCTGAGCCACCAGGTCGTTCAGGTGGGCGATCAGCTGGGCCTTGCCGGCGTCGGTGTCGGGATAGATGTATTGCGGGTCTTTGGACAACGCGCTTAGCCGCGCGCCGACCGAGCCCTGCGTCATGCCCTGGGTGCGCAGGATGGCGTCGATGCGGTCCTGGTATTGCGCCGTCTGCTCCAGCCCGATCCGGTGCACCTCGGCCGGTGTCAGGGAGGCGGTGGTATAGTTCAGCAGGCCCGCGGCGTAGTAGGCCATGCCCTGCGGACGCGAGCCGATGCCCGCGGCGGAGGTGGCGCGGTCGCGCATCCGCCGCATCTGGTCGATCTGGCGCTGCAGGGCGGGCTGGACGGTGTCGGTG
>CALMGB010000220.1 GCA_937863535.1 uncultured Caulobacteraceae bacterium | reverse complement strand
ACCTCGGTACGGCGTTTGATCTCGCCGTTGAGCCGCTCCAGCGGGTTGGGCGAGTGCAGCTTGGCGCGATGGGCGGTGGGGAAGGTCATGTAGGCCAGCACGTCAGCTTCGGCGTCGTCGAGCAGCCCGGCGAGCTTGGGCAGCCTGGGCCTGACCTGATCGGCGACCTTGCGCCACTGGCCCTTGGCGGCGTCGGCCCTATCCTGGGCGAAGGCGGCGCTCATGACCCGGAGGGCGGCGAAGCCTACGCGGTGACCACCCGGCGTGCGCTCTTGCCGGCATGGGCCGAGACGTTCCTCATGAAGTGGACCCGGCAGCGCTGCCAGGTGGCGTGCATCACCTTGGAGAGCCTAAGCGGCGATCGCGGGCTGATCGTCGGACGTGAGCGCGCTAAGCCCTGGGGCCTGCTTCGCTATGACGGACCGGCGCACCTGCTGACAATCGCCCCCACCCGTTCCGGCAAGGGCGCGGGCGCAGTGATCCCCAACCTGCTGGTAGGGGATCGCTCGGCCTTGGTCATCGATCCCAAGGGCGAGAACGCCCGGGTCACTGCGCGCGCGGGCGCGGTTCGGTCCGGTCTATGTGCTCGATCCCTTCGGCGTTTCGCGCGAGCCTTCAGCGGCCTTCAACCCCATGGCCGATCCCGACCCCTACGGCCTGGACTTGTCCGAGGACGTCACCGTGCTGCCCGACGCCCTGGTGCAGGACGCCCCCGGCCAAATCGGTGAGGCGCACTGGAATGAGGAAGCCAAGGCGCTGATCGCCGACGTCATCCTGCACGTGGTCTGCTCGGAGCCCCTTGGACCGACGCACCCTGAACCGGGTGCGGGACCTGCTCACCCTGCCGCCGGCGAGGTTCGCCGCTCTACTGGAGGCCATGTCCGACAGCCTGGGCGCCGGCGGCCTGGTCGCCCGCGCCGCCAATCGCCACCTCGGCAAGAATGACCGCGAAGCGGCGGGCGTGCTCTCCTCCGCCCAGCGCCACCCACTTCCTGGATAGCCCCCGCATGGCTGCGGTGATACACCGATGCGACTTCAGCTTCGCCGAGCTGAAACGGGAGGTGGCCACCGTCTTCCTGGTGCTGCCGCCCGATCGTCTCGACGCCTACGCCCGCTGGCTGCGGCTGATGGTGGTGCAGGCGCTGACCGCGCTCGCCAGGTCCTCGGCTCGTCCCCCCCTCCTCTATCCTGTTCCTGCTGGACGAGTTTGCAGCGCTAGGACGGCTGCAGGCGGTGGAGCGGGCTCGGGCTGAGGGCGGCTACAGCCTGCAGCTCTGGGCCGTCCTGCAGGACATCCACCAGCTGCGCGCCGTCTACGGCGCGCAGGCCGGCACCTTCCTGTCCAACGCTGGCGTGGTGCAGGTCTTCAACGTCGCCGACTACGAAACCGCCAGCTGTGTCTCGCGCCTGATCGGCGCCATCACCCAGGCCTGGAACCAGCTGGCCGCCACCAAGACGACCGGGACTTCCACTCATCTCACTCGCCGCGGCCAACCCCCGTGGGGAGCCGCCGATCGTGTCGCTGCGCCTCCAGGCGGCCTCGGTCGCCCTACGCCACAGCGACACGATCCATTCTCATCCTGATTGTCGCGCTGTTCTCATCCTGATCGCCGCGCAGCACCGGCCAGCGTGCGCAAGGTGCGCTACTTCGCCGATGCGGAGTTCAGGGGGCTGTACGATGCGCCCTGATCTGCGCCTGCTGTGGCCGTCATGCTGAGCCACGACCATAGTCGCACTGCCCGCGCCGAGCGCCGCCTTGCCAGGGGGCGTGGGTGGCGCCAGACAGGTCGCATGCGGACCAGCGTCGATCATCTGCCCGCCGGCAAGCGCCGCGAGCTCACCTTCGTGGTCGAGGTGCTGGTGGAAGAGTTCAAGCGCGAGGTCTCCACCCGCGCCTCACCGCATCTCAAGGACGGCGAGATCCTCAAGATCGTGCTGTTCGGCTCCTACGCCCGGGGCGACTGGGTCGAAAACCCGGTCGGGCGCTACTTCAGCGATTACGACCTCCTGATCGTGGTGGAGAAGGACAAGTTCACCGACGTGCTGGAGTTCTGGGAGGGCGCCGAGCGTCGGCTTTCAGCCCTCTCAGGCGGCCGCGAGCTGCGTACACCCGTCAACTTCATCGTCCACACTCTGGAGGACGTGAACGCCCAGCTGGAACGTGGCCGCTACTTCTTCGTCGATATCGTGCGGGACGGGATCACGCTGCTGGACGCGCCGGAGCAGCCGTTTGTGCAGCCGCGGGAGCTGTCGCCTGCAACGGCGTTGGCTGAAGCCGAACGATATCTTCAGGAATGGCTACCGGGTGCCGAACGGTTCCTGACGAACGCGCAAGACAACATCGCTCGTGGTTGGGGCAATGAGGCCGCTTTTCTTCTGCATCAGTCTTCGGAACGCCTATACAATGGCCTGCTACTTGTTTTGATGCTTTACACGCCCAAGTCCCACAACCTGATCCGGTTGCGGCAGCTGGCGGAGCCGTTGGACCCGCGCTTGGCCGAGGTCTGGCCGACCACGACCAAGTTCGAGAAGCGGTGCTTCGAGCTACTCCGCGCCGCCTATGTGAAGGCTCGATACTCGCGTCACTACCAGATCACGCGCGAGGAGCTGGATTGGATCAGCGGTCGGGTGAAAGCCCTTCGCGATCTCGTGCAGGAGATTTGTGAGGGAAGGCTCGCCGAGTTGAGAGCGGCAAGTGCTGCAGCATCGAGGGAGGCGCCCTGAGCCTCCTGGACCGATTAGCAGTGCTCACAAGCAAACGATTGGAGCAGCGGATTGGGTGGGAACTGGTCATGACAAGCTGACAGCAAAGCGGCCCAAGCTTTCTCCCGGGCCGCGCTGTCTCACTCCACAAGTGGGCGGTTCTAGACCGACAGTGCGCCCCTAAATTCCAAGCCCAAGCCCTTACGCGCCGGCGGAGCATCACGCCGATGCCGCCAAGCCCCGCGATAAATAGAAGCCAAGTCGAAATTTCAGGGGCGGCAGATATCGAAGCGTTCGAGATGTCGAGTGTACCCCCTCCGTCGGTAAAGCCGTCTGCTATCGCAAACGTCCCTGGATCAAAGTTATGTTCGTTCCCAGCCCTTTTCCGAGGGCTTGGGCTCCGGAACATCGGTGTCAACGAAAAAGAATGGACGACGTGAGAGACCGTTTGAGAAAGGGCTATGGCGGGTGCGCGGGTCATGATTCAAGCTTGGGATGTGGACTCAAGCGAGCCGTGGCCGGATGGCCGAGATTGCCAGGAAGACCAAGCGCTACCCGACTGACCTGACCGACGAAGAGTGGGAGCGGATCAGAGCGCTGCTGCCGAAGGCTCCCCGGCGGGGTCGCAAACCCAGGACCGACATGCGCGAGGTCATGAACGCGATCCGCTACATGACGCGCTCGGGTGGCGGGTGGCGGATGCTGCCCAAGGAGTTCGGCCTCTGGCAGACCATCTACTGGTGGTTCCGCCGCTTCGTGCGACGGCTGCTGTTTCGCACCATCCACGACGTGGCGCTGATGATCGACCGGGAGCGGTGCGGTCGCGAGGCCAGCCCAACGGCGGGTGTCCTGGACAGCCAGACGATCAAGGCTCCACAAGCCGAAACAAGGGGTTACGACGCCAACAAGAAGATTGTCGGCCGCAAGCGCCACATCGCGGTGGACACCGACGGGCGGCTGCGGGGGAGACCGCCCACTGTGTAAAGTTGCATCGAAGAGGGACCCCGGATTTGCATCGAAGAGGGACCCCTTC
>CALMGB010000219.1 GCA_937863535.1 uncultured Caulobacteraceae bacterium | reverse complement strand
GTATGAGCGAGCTGGACGACGACTACGTCCGCGCAGGCTTCGGCGGCCGGCTGGCGTTCGGACGGCGTCCGGGCCTGGTGGTGGTCGATGTGGTTCAGGCCTATACCGTCAAGGACTCTCCCCTCTACGCCGGGGTCGAGGCGGCCCTGGCCAGCACGCTCCGCCTGGTCGAGGCCGCGCGCACCGGCGGCGTCCCGGTCGTCTACACCAACGTCTCCTACCAGGCGGGTGGGATGGATGGCGGGCTGTTCTACCGCAAGGTCCCGGCGCTCAAGCTGTTCGACCGGGGGTCGCCGTACGGCGCCTTCTGCGAGGGCATAGCGCCACGGCCGAGTGAGGTGGTGGTCACCAAGCAATATGCCTCAGCCTTCTTCGGGACCTCGCTGGCCTCGACCCTGCGCGCCATCGAGGTCGACACGGTGGTGCTGTGCGGCTTTTCAACCTCGGGATGCGTGCGCGCGTCGGCCCTGGATGCGTTGCAGAACGGTTTTGCGCCCTTCCTGGTCAGGGAGGCCTGCGGTGACCGTGACGCCCGCGTGCAGGATGCCAACCTCTTCGACCTCCAGGCAAAGTACGCCGAGGTCGTGGACGAAAGCTTCGCCATTTCACGGTTCGACGTCCGGCGCGCCGACAATCCCCTTGACGCTCTAATGAACGTATACAATCCATAAGCTGCGTCGCGACGATGAGGCCTGCACCATGACCGTCGAACTGCTCCACGACATGAAGCCCGAGATCGCTCCGGACGAGGCGGCGCGGCAGCGCTTCGTTTCGGGGCTGCGGAGTTTTGTGCTGAACGATCTGGCGGCCGACATGCGCCACGCCTACGAGAGCCGGGTCCTTCCGGCCTTCCGCAAGGAGACCGGCCGCGATCCCGTCGACGGGATCGAGGTGCACCGTGCGCTCCGGGGCGACCCGGCCTTCAAGGCCTACAGCGCGACCCGGGTGCACGCCCAGCGCATGGTGTGGAACAGCGTCGCGCCCGTCGCCCTGCGCGACCGCGACAAGCGCCGCCGCGCCGCCGAGGCGGTGGCCGCCCAGCCCGGATCGCTGAGCCTCGACTCGGCGCTGGAGATGCCTTCCAACGTCACCGCCATCGACGTCCACCTGATGCCTGGCTCCTATGTCGGGCGGGAGCAGGCGGAGGACACTGGCGCGATCTACGACCAGGGCCTGGCGGTCTTCTCCATGGGGCTGATGGGCCGCAACCTGGACGACATCGGCCTGTCCATGTCCGCCTACATCAAGGCCCGCTATCCCGATTTCGCTCCCGCGTGCATTCTCGATCTCGGCTGCACCATCGGCCACAACACCTTGCCCTGGAAGCAGCGCTATCCGGACGCGGAGGTGCACGCCATCGACGTGGCGGCGCCGGGCTTGGCCTACGGCTCGGCCCGGGCCAAGATGCAAGGCCAGGCGGTCCACTTCCACCAGATGTCGGCGGAGACGCTCGGCTTCCCCGACGCCTCCTTTGACCTAGTGTTCTCGTCTATGTTCCTGCACGAGATGCCCAGGAAGACCATCGCGCGCGTGTTCGAGGAAGCCCGGCGCGTGCTGAAGCCGGGTGGCCTGATGCTGCACATGGAGCTGCCGCCCAACACCCAGATGGGCGCCTTCGAGGGCTTCTACCTGGACTGGGACTGCTACTACAACGCCGAGCCCTTCTATAAGGCCTTCCGCGACGAGGAGCCGAGCGAGCTCTGCACCCGCGCCGGCTTCGCCCCCGACGACTACATTCAGTTCGTCGTGCCGAGCGTTGGCGCTTACGGCGAACAGGCTGTCGCCGACATGGTCGCCTCCGAGGGCTCGCGCGCCGTGGACAGCCAGACCACGGGCCGGCTGGCCGAGGGTGTATGCTGGTTCGGCTTCGGAAGCTGGGCGCGGTGAGCGAGGAAGGGGGCCCGCTCCGGCCCGAGCCGGCGCCCATCTACGGTCCGGACGGACGGCCCCAGTTCTTCGGCGATCCCGCCACCGACCGCTTCGTGGCCAGCCTGCTGAACCTGGCCTCGGAGGTCTGGGCGCAGGAGGAACGGATCCTGGCGCTGGAGGCGCGGTCGAGCGCGTCCGGCCCGCCGACCGACCGGGACGCAGTCCTCAAGCAGTTCATTGAACGGGTCTTCGCGCCCCTGCGCGAGGACCAGGGCTGAGGTCCGAACCGGTGTTTTCGGCCGTCGCGCGACCACGCTGAGGGAGGCTTGCCTATGGCCGAGATGACGATCCCGTCCGCCAGCGCCACGCCCACGATCGGCTGGCGCTGGGTTGTCCTGGCCGTCTGCCTGGGCGCATGGACTCTGACGAACATGGACCAGTCCCTGTTCAGTTACGCCCTGCCCGGCATCCTGCAGAGCTTCCACCTGCCGCTGGAGGCGGCCGGCGTGGTCATCGCGGTGTCGTTCGTCTGCTCCAGCGCCCTGGTTATCGTGGCGGGCCTCTTGGCCGACCGCTTCGGGCGGGGCCTGCTACTCTGCCTGCTGCTCGGGAGCTCGGCGGTGTTCGTGGGGCTGCAGGGCCTGGCCGGAGGCATCCTGACCTTGACCCTGTTCCGGTCCTTAGGCTTCGGCCTCAGCGGCGGGCTGTCCCCGATCACCAACGCCTTGACCGTGGAGAACGCCCCCGACCGGCTGCGCGGGGTCAGCATGGGCGTCCTGCAGTGCGGCTACCCGCTGGGATGGCTGCTGGCCTCGCTGGTGGCGGCGCCCTTGCTACGGGACTACGGCTGGCGCGCGTCCTGCTTCGCCGCCTTAGGCGTCGTGCCCCTGGCGCTTCTGCTCGGCATGCTCGTGCGCCGGCTGGACGGCCGCCAGCTAGCGGAGCGCCGCCTGACGTCGCCCCTGCAGATGGGGCAGGGCGGTCGACCAGGGGTCCGACGGCTGTTTGCGCCCGACCTGCGTGGGCTCAGCATGACCTGCACTCTCACCTTCTTCCTGTTCGGCGGGGCCTACGCCGGGTCGGCCTTCTTCTTCCCGACCTATTTCACCCAGGTGAAAGGCTACAGCCCGGCCGACGCGGCGTCTCTGGTCGGGCTGTCCAACGGCATCGCCGTCATCGGCTATCTCGGCGCAGCGCTGGCCGGAGAGTACGTGCTGCGCCGGCGTACCGTCTTCATCCTCTGGACGATCGGCGGAGCGCTCTCCCTCCTGGGGCTGCTGTGGGCGTCCCACTCGCACCAGAGCGACCTCGTCTGGTTTGCGCTGATGGCGACGCTGTTCTACGGGGCCATGGCGGTCCTGCCGGTGCTGGTGGCCGAGCTGTTTGAGCAGGAGGTTCGCGCCACCGCGCTCGGCGTCTGCGCCTCGGCCCCGCTGGCGCTGGGATTCGCCGTCTTCCCGTTAATCACGCCGCTGATGGTCGGGCGGCTGGGCTGGCCGCTGGGTCTAAGCCTCCTGGTCGTCCCGCTCATGGCCATTGGCTCAGTCGCGGCCCTGTTCCTGCCCAACCGCAAGTCCGGCCTGCCGATCAGCTGAGCCCGGTCCCCTCCAGGGTCTGGAGCGCCGCCGCTCGGCCGGCGATGCGGCCGAGGGTGACGGCGCTGCAC
>CALMGB010000218.1:33797-37087 GCA_937863535.1 uncultured Caulobacteraceae bacterium | reverse complement strand
TCACAGAGGCGGCGTTGACCGCGTGCGGCGACAGCCGGGTCCGAGATGACGCTGGCGACCCCTCTCACCGGGTCAACAGGGACCTCCAAGGCGTCGCACTGCGGGGCGGCCCTGGCGTGCAGATCGGCGGAACGGCCTACGCGTGACCTCAGGCCGCGGCCAGCGGCGACGGCCCCGAAGGCGGGACCCGCAGGACAAGGCGAGTCAGGGCGGTCGCTCCCACCACCATCGCACCAACGACGCCCACCGCGGCCCTCCAGGCCTCTGAAGATGTCCCGATGGCCATCAGCCCATGGGCGGCGTGATAACCGGCGACAACAGCGGGCGCCACGAACACGGCCGCAACCGCGATCCGGACCAGCGTGAACGGTACGAGCGTGAACACCAGCTGCCCGGCGACCAGAGTGAGGACGCCTGCGACCAAGCCCAGTACGATGCCGGCCAGCGGGCCGCCGCAGCCGTGGATGACGGCGAGGCCGACCGTCAGCCCGGCGAAGAAGGGCAGCGCGAACACGGCGAGCTGGAACAGGATCCAGCACAGCAAGGCGAGCAGGCCGACGGTGAGGACAAGGCCCAGGATGATCATGGCGGGAGCTCCGTTGCTGGGGTGAACGGTCGCGCCTCCGCCACCCCCACGGCGCGGACGTCAGTGTTGCTGTAGACTCGGTCTTGCGGTCTTGCGGGAGTGCGGATTTACGCTTCTTCTGCAAGCCGCGTTGCAGGTGATCCGCTCAGTCAAACGGATCGTACTCGTGGATGACGCTCTCGGCGGGGCCGTCGAACTCGGCGGTCGGCAGGACGCCGTAGCTGTCGGCGGCCTGGAAGAGGGTGATGCAGGCCATCAGCGTGGTGGCGAGGCTCCAGGCGAACTCTTGAGCGGTGAAGAGCGACATCGGACCGGCTCCTGTCTGGGAGCCGGGACCGCCCCCGCTCGACAGACGACCGCAGGGTCCGGCCCAAGGCCGCGGTCACCCACAGGCATTGCCGGAGGGCGGCATGACATGCCGAGCCCTTGTGGCTTGACCGGACGAGGCCCTGAGCCGGACCAAGGACAGCGACTAAGAGGGCGGAGACGGCTCCGAGCGGAGACCGAGAGTTGGCTGATCCCCTGCCCGACCGTCGTCGTAAGAGCGCCGGCACTCTTCCACGCGAGGGAGATTGGCCCTGACCCAGAGGTTGACGCTCTCAAGCGCGCGCAGAACCCCCAGGCCCATGTCGGTCAACGCGTACTCGACCCGCGGAGGCACCTCCGGGAAGTAGTGCCGCAGTACGAGGCCATCACGTTCCAGGTTCCTGAGTGTGAGCGTCAGCATGCGCTGGGTGATCCCGCCGACTTCGCTCTTGAGCGCGGAGAAGCGTCGCCTTCTTCCCTCTGCGGCCGCAAGGCTGCAGAGCACCTGGACCGTCCACCTGTCGCCCAATCGCTGGCAGATGCCGTTGCCTGGAATGGGTTCGAGCTGAACATGCGCCTCCGCCTGGTCAGACGAATCTTGGGAGGTCTGGTCCAAGCGTATCACCCATGTGCCTGAGGCTAGAGAATGTGCCGTCTTCCGGCGGCCCACAGCTGTTTTATATGCGCAGTCCTCCACGAGAGGTGAGGGGGCATCATGAGCAACGCCGAACGAACCATCCTGGTATTCGGCGCGACCGGGCGCCAAGGGGGATCGGTCGCGAACGCCTTGCTTGAAAAGGGTTGGAGCGTCCGCGCTCTTGTGCGCGACCCGGCGGCGCCGACGTCCATGGCGTTAGGCCACGCGGGCGTGGACCTCATGCAGGGGTCGTTCACCAACGCGGAGGCGATCCGCGCCGCGATGAGAGACGCCTATGGCGTCTTCAGCGTGCTGCCGGGCGACATGCCTGACGGGGAGGAGGTGCGGATCGGCTGCGCCATCGCGGACTTCGCCGTCGAGAGCGGGATCGCGCACCTCGTGTACTCTTCCGGAGCCAGTGTCGGAGAGACGCTGACGGGTGTGGCCCGCTTCGACGCCAAGCCCCGCATCGAGGCGCACATCCGCGACCTGCCGATCCTCGCCACCATCATCAGGCCGATGATCTTCATGGAGATGCTCACGGCTCCCCGGTTCGGCCTGAACCAAGGGCGGTTCACCTTCCTCCTCAAGCCGGAGCAGTCGATGCAGCTAATCGCCGTGAGCGACATCGGACGGTTCGTGGCCGCGATCTTCGCCGACAAGCCTGGGTTCGGCGGGAAGACCCTGAAGATCGCGAGCGACACCGTCACGGGCGGTGGGCTTGGGGCCATGTTGACCGAAGCCGCCAAGCGACTGATCGTCTACGACCGCTTCCCTGAAGAGGTGCTCGCGGCCAATCCCGACCTCGCGCAGATGGCGGAAAGCCTTGAGGACGGTCCGCTCGCTCAACACGTGGACCTGGACGTCATGCGCGAGATGAACCCGCAGATCGTCTCCTGCCGAACCTGGCTCGCCGGAGCAGGCCGCAGCGCGCTTCTTGCAGCGCTGAACACGGACCCGGGTCAGGGTGAGTCCGGGGCCTGAGGTCAACGGACCAGCTAGAGGTGGCGGCCGTCCCTAACACATTCTGGCCGGCCGATTGTCGTCTCGAGAGATCGGGCGGGCGCTCACGCGCCCGCCTTGCGGAAGTCGAACAGAGGGATGCCGAGCTTCCTCGCCTTGTCGGCGAGGTTGTCGGCGATGCCGGAGCCCGGGAACACCACCACGCCGATCGGCAGGACCTCGAGCATCTGGTCGTTGCGCTTGAACGGCGCGGCCTTGGCGTGGCGGCTCCAGTCGGGCTTGAACGCCACCTGGGTGACCTTGCGGGCGTCGGCCCAGCAGGCGGCGATGCGCTCGGCGCCCTTGGGCGATCCACCGTGCAGCAGCACCATGCCGGCGTGCTTGGCGTGCACCCGGTCCAGCGCGTCCCAGATCGCGCGATGGTCGTTGCAGTCGAGCCCTCCGGTGAAGGCCACCTTCGGCCCGGTCGGCAGCATCACCTGCATCTCCGCACGCTTCCGGGCGGCGATGAAGTCGCGGCTATCGATCACCGCTGAGGTCAGCGCCTTGTGGTTCACCCGTGACCCGGTGCGGGGCTGCCAGGGCTGGCCGAGGTCGCGCTGGTAGTGCTCGGCGGCCTGGTCGCGCATCAGCTCCAAGGTGTTGCGGCGCTCGATCAGCGTCAGTCCTTCCGCCAGCAGCCGTTCCAGCTCGACCGAGCGAACCTCCGAGCCGTCCTGCTCCCGCTGGCTTCGGCCTTGCGCCTGCTCGTTGTCGTCGAGCTCGCGCTCGATCCGCTCCGCGGCGCGGTGGAAGAGG
>CALMGB010000218.1:32289-33787 GCA_937863535.1 uncultured Caulobacteraceae bacterium | reverse complement strand
CGTCGACCAGAGGAGGTCGCCCAGGTCAGGTTCGAGCCGGGTGTCGGTGAAGGCGGAGACCAGGGCGTCGAAGATGTCGGCGACCGCGCCAGCGACTCGCTGGCCGTCGGGAAGAGGCCTCGGATCGGGTTCGTCGGCGAAGGGCCGATAGCCGTGGAGCTGCAGTTCGGAGAGGATGAAGGCGGTGGGGGATGCGCCGTGGGGCTCGTCGGGGGTCATGGCGGGCTCGCCTCTCGGGTTGGGGCCGCGCCTCTCGCGGCCTTCCTGGGCGACGAAGAGCGGGGGCGACCGCGGGCCTGCACCGGCGCGCTTCGGGCGCGACGGCCGAAGCGCAGCGGAGGACGGCGAAGGACGGGTTTATTGGGGCGCGAGGAGCCGCCAGCATGGTGGCGGGGAAGAAACCCGGCCGTAGCCGTTGCCGGCCCGCGGCGGCTCAGGTCAGATCGCCCCTCTCGGAAGGCCGAAGGCGCGGCTCTACGGGGCAGGCGCAAAGACCTGCACCGCCCGAAGATCAGGCGGTTACAACCCTCCGCCGTTCCGGCATGAAGCGCTCCGCGTCCTCCGGCGCGAGCTGCCGTCGCACCGTCGCCCGCAGTTCCTCAAGGCCGAGCCGTCGCCGGTCCTCGTTCAGGTCGCCCAACACGGCGTCCAGCATCAACGGTTCGACCCCGGCCGCCGTGGCGACGCCGCACAAGGTCGAGGCCGCCTTGCGCCCCGCAGGATCGTCTTCCCGCGCGATGTAGAGCCGCCGCAGGCCTGCCGGCAGTTGCAGGGCGGCGAGGTGGTTGGCCGACAGGCCGGCGATCGCCGAAAGGGTGGGCAAGGCCATGCGGAGCGACAGCACCGTCTCGATGCCCTCGCCGGCGGCGAGGACCTCATGCGCCCGGCCAAAGCGCACGCCGCACCCGAGCAGCTGACCCATGGCGCGTCGAGGCGTGGCGACCCTAGCCTTGTCGCAGGTCTTGGGGTCGAGCCAGGTGCGGTGGGCGCCCACGATGACGCCGGCCTCGTCGGTGACGGCGGCGATCAGCGCCGGCCAAGCGGTGCGAACGTCGGGTCGGTCGTCCGCGTCGGGGCGGTAGAAGCAGCGTGGATGGAAGCGGAGCGCCGTGCACTCCCGTAGATCCGTAATGCCGCGTCTACGGAGGTACGTCTCTGCGAGCGTGCCCCGGATCGGCTTGGACATGGCGAACAGGCGGCGTGCGGCCTCCGGTGATCCCGCAGGTGCCGGGGCAAGTGGCCTGTGCTCACGTTCGACACACGGCAGCGCCAGGAAGCGCCGCGCCTCGTCCAGGGTGTCGCGAAGGCTCTCGAGCCTCTGGCTCCTGGCGATCAGGTCGAGGAGGTCGCCGTGCTCTCCGGTGGCGGCGTCGGTCCACTTGCCCGCCGCGCCCCGGCCGGCGTCGGGTCCTCGCAGGCGGACATAGAGGCTCCTCCCCGGCGTGGTGTACACCTAGCCGCCCCCCTCTCTCTTTCTGTTCTCGCCTCTTTCCCTCCA
>CALMGB010000218.1:0-32279 GCA_937863535.1 uncultured Caulobacteraceae bacterium | reverse complement strand
CCTCACGACGGCCGCTGGAGAGGTAGTGGCGGCAGACCGCCTCCGGGTCGCGGGCGAGGCGGCGCGCCAAGTCTGAGGCCACGTCGGCCATGGCGGTGATCCCCAAGAGAAAGGGCCCGTCGTCGCCGACGGGCCAGGTGGACGGGGGTGGGCGCTCTACTCGGCCGCGATCGCGTGGGGGCTGTCGGCGACCCATCCATCCTCAGCCGAGGTCTCCGCTTCGACCATGGCCGGTTCGCCGCCGTCCGCCGCCGATGCTTCGATCACCAGTGCAGGGTCGGCCGGGTCGGCGTCGCCCTCCGCCGACGCCACGGTCTCCCGCCCTGGCGGGCGCAGCGGCTCGGGCAGCCAGCCGCTCCCCGCCAGCAGCGCCGCCGCCGCCTCGGCCATCTCGCCCTTCTTCAGGTGCTCGATGCGGTTGGCGGCCCGCTGCCCCTTCGCCTGCACCACCGCCTGCAGGATGCGGGCCTTGGTCACCCGGCCGAGGTAGGTGTCCACCGTGGGCGACCAGCCCGCCGCCGCCATGTCCAGCTCGACCGCCTCGGCGAGCCGGTCGGCATGAGCCAGGGCGCGGGGACGCCGGTTCCAGCTCTCGTGCACCGCGTTGACGCCCTGCGCCACGCAGTGGGCGAAGAGCGCCTCGCGGCTGTCGCCGTCGAAGCTCCCCAGCGCGTCCCAGAGCTCTTCGGACGCCTTGGGCAGGACGGCGGACCAGGCCTGGTGGCGCACGGCGATGGCGTCCGCCACCGCGCTGGCCTCCAGCCCCGGCGCCTGGCCGCTGAAGCGCGCGCTCTTCACCTCCAGCTCCAGGCAGGTGTCGGATCCGTAGGTGTAGAAGACCCGCAGCGCCAGGGCGTGCAGGGCGGCGAGGAAGGCCACGTCCGGCCGCTCGCCGAGCGCATGGCGCAGGCCAAGCGTACGGTGGGCGGTGAGCTCGGTCGGCAACCGGTCCGGCAGCGGCCGGATACCGTCCTCCTCTTCCGGCTCCGCCACGGTCGGGATCGCCGGGCTGCCCTCCCCGTCCGCCGCGGTCTCCGACGACGATGGCGCCGTCGCCGCCTCTTCGGCCAGGGCTTCGGGCTCCCGCTCCACCGGCCGTTCGTCCTCCGGCCGCACGAACCCGCGCTCCACCTGCAGCCGGCCGCCGCGGTCGATGGAGACGAACACGCCCGCGAGCGCCACGTCGGCCGGGTCGAAGCGGATCGGACGATCGTTCAGAGCGTCCACCGCCGCCTCGATCTCGCCCATGCGCCGGTCCTGCTCTTCGGTGAGCTCCTCCGTCTCGGCTGAGGACGCCTCGATGGCCTCGGCCTCCTCGGTCAGCGCCGCGAGCGTCGCCTCCTCCTCCGCGGTCAGCGGCACGGTCTCGCCGCGGAGCTGGCGCACGCCGTAGGTGTGGCCATAGGGGAAGTCGGGCGCGACCTCCGTCCACTTCCAGCCCTCGGCCTCTATGGTGGCCGCCGCCGCCTTCAGCCTGTCGGCCACCATGGCGTCGACCAGCGCCACGTCCTGCAGCCAGCCGCCGTCATCGCCTTGGAAGAGGTCGTTCAGCACCACCCCGCCGGCCTCGACATAGGCGTCCACGCCGATGAACTGCGCCCGCTTGTCCGAGGCGCGCACCGCGCCCTCGGTCAGCATGCGCCGAATGGCATGGGGCTGCTTGTCGTAGGAGACCTTCAGCCGCTCGAACACCTGCTCCTGGCGTTGGTGGTCACCGTTGACGGTGAAGGCCATCAGCTGATCCAGCGTCATGGCGTCCTCGGCGTAGACCTCCAGCAACGCGGGCGAGACCGACGCCAGTCGCAGGCGCTGGCGCACCACCGCGACGGAGACGAAGAAGGTCGCGGCGATCTCCTCCTCCGACTGGCCCTTCTCGCGAAGGGTCAGGAAGGCGCGGAACTGGTCCAGCGGATGCAAGGGCGCGCGCTGGACGTTCTCCGCCAGGCTATCCTCCTCGGCGATCCCCTCCGTGCGGATCACGCACGGGATCGGCGCATTGCGGGCCAGGCGCTTGGCCTTGACCAGCCGCTCCAGCGCCCGGAAGCGCCGGCCGCCGGACGGGACCTCATACAGACCGGTCTCCTGGCCTTCGGCGTCCACCACGGGGCGGACCGTCAGGCTCTGCAGCAGGGTGCGCCGGGCGATGTCCTCGGCCAGCTCCTCGATGGCGACGCCGGCCTTGATACGCCGGACGTTGGCCTGGGAGAGGACGAGCTTGTTGAAGGGGATGTCGCGCGAGGACGACAGGGTGATCTTGGGATGAGCTTGGGTCACGAGGGTAGTCTCCGCGACGGTCCGGCCGGGAGCCTCTCTCCCAACCTGGTCAACCGTCACGAAGCCTGCGGCCCCCCTCTCCCTCGAAGGAGCGGAGGACCGCAGAGCCGTGGACCCTGAGAAGCGCAGACCCGCACAGCCGCAGGCTGGATAAGCCGCAGAGCCGTAGAGCCGCCGAAGCGGCTCCGCGGGTGTCAGTGCACGCTGGCGAGGAGCTTGGCGGCCCGGCCCTCCAGCTCCAGGCGTGCGTCCTGGTGCGGCTTGGTCCGGGCGAGAGCGGTGATGCCCTGGACGAAGTCGAACACCGACTCCGGCGGGCGGCCTTCCTCGTCCAGCACCGTGGCGATGACCGTCTCGGTCTCGGACCTGGAGAAGCCGCGCTTGCGAAGGAAGGTCTCCCGCTCCTCGTCGCCCCGCGCGACGATCGCCTCCCGCGCCGCGCGCACCCCGGCGACGAAGGCGGATGGCGAGGAGTCGGCGAAGCGCTCAAGCGCCGGAGCGGCCTGGTGGGCGAAGCGGTGGCCGGCGAATTTGGAGTGGCGGATGGAGATCTCTTCGAAGCCCTCCGCGCCCCAGATGTTGCGGTTCATGCACACCGCCCGCAGGTAGAAGCTGGCGATGCCCAGCGTTTTAGAGCCCACCTCCGAGTTCCAGCAGTAGAAGCCTCGGAAGTACAAATCCGGATCGCCGGACGGCAGCTTTCCCGCTTCGATCGGGTGGGTGTCGTCGACCAGGAAGAGGAAGACGTCGCGGTCGGAGGCGTAGAGGGTGGTGGCGTCCTTCGTGACCTCCACGAAGGGGTTGTGGGTCATGGTGGACCAGTCCAGCAGCCCCGGCACCTTCCAGCGCGTGTCGCCCACCCCGTCGCCGGCGATGCGCATCACCGCTGAGACCAGCTCGTGGTCCCAGATACGGCCGTAGTCGGGGCCGGTCACCGCGCGGAGCTCCACGCGGCCGTCGTCGGTCTCCAGCGTCTTCACCAGCTCAGCGCGGTGGGACAGGAGGCCGTGCTGGAGGTTGATGCCGGCCAGCGGTGCGGGGAGCTGGCGCATGTAGCTGGAGGGCGCGCCGACCAGGCTGCACATCTGCCCGAAGCTCCAGTGGGTCGGGGTCACCGGCTCGGCTCGGCCAGGGATGGCCAGCGTGAGGCGCTCGGCATCGTCGCGGCTGGCCACGACCTTGAGGGCGCGGGTCTCCACCGTCCGCGCGGTGGCGCGTTCGCTGCGGGCCTTGACCGCCTCGTGCAGGGCCGACAGCGACAGGTAGCGCTCGTCGTCCGGGCGGGAGAACCACTCCGACGACACGCGGCCGATGCGCTCGCCTCGGGAGATGTCGACCTTGAAGGGGGCGGCGACGGGGGAAGAGGAAACGCTCGCCCCAGCGGCGGGACGGGCGAGAGAAGACGGGACCATGGCAGGCGCTCCGACGGGCGGTCGCGAGCCTCTCTCTCGACCCTGATCCGTCACGGCGACAGCCGCCCTCCTCTTCCTCTCCAGGCGCGCAGGAGGAGCCCGGCCAGGGGATTCGGACCCGGAACCATCAGCCCAGCAGCGGCGAAGCTTCCCACCCCCGCGTCCGGGTCGTACCTCTGGCGCCCGGGACGGGGCCGATCACCACGGGGCGGGTCAGCAGATGTGCAACCTCTTTTCCATGACCAAGGGCCAGCAAGCCATCCGTGAGCTGGCCGGCGTCATGCGGGACACGACGGGCAACCTGCCGCTGTCGCCCGGCATCTTCCCGGACTACCTCGCCCCGATCGTGAGGACGGCCGCCGACGGCGTGCGCGAGCTGGCGATGGTGCGCTGGGGCCTGCCATCGTCCGGGCGGGCCATCCTGGAGGCGGCCAGCCGGCGGGCGGACAAGCTGCGGGCCAAGGGTGGAGTCGTCGACTTCGACCGGCTGCTGCGCATGGAGCCGGACAAGGGAACCACCAACATCCGCAACGTCGCGAGCGCGCACTGGACGCCCTACCTCGCTCCGCAGAACCGCTGCCTCGTGCCCTTCACCTCCTTCTGCGAGCCCGACCAGGTGGGCGGCTCCTTGGCGCCGGTCTGGTTCGCGCTTGATCCGACGCGGCCTCTCGCCTTCTTCGCCGGCCTCTGGACGCGCGCCCACACCAGCGTGCGCAAGGTCAAGGAAGGCCAGGTGACATGCGACCTGTTCGGCTTCATGACCACGGAGGCGAACGCGGAGGTCGGCCGCTTCCACGCCAAGGCCATGCCGGTGATCCTGACCAGGCCGGACGAGCTGGAAGCCTGGATGACCGCGCCCTGGGGCGACGCCCGCCAGCTCCAGCGGCCGCTTCCCGACGGCGCTCTGCAGGTTGTGGCGCGGGGCAAGAAAGAAGACGGCCCGGCGGACCTGCTTGGCTCGGTGACGATGGGCGGCGCGGTCCTGAACGAGGCCTACTGAGGGGCTGGATGAGCATCACCGAGGCCGAGGCGATCGAGGTGGCGCGGGCCTACGTCAGCGCCAAAGGCCCGCTCCTCTGGGATGAGGCCACCCTGGCGGTCCACTCGGATGAGGTCGAAGGCCGGAGCGCCTGGATCGTGCAGGTCGCCGACACCGACCCGAGCGAGGGCGAGCCCTGGATGCGCACGGTGTGGGCTCCGATGCGCTACTTCGTGGACCGCGTCACCGGCGAGCTGTTCGGCTACGTCACCGAACGCTCCCGCACCCTCTTTACCGAAAGTCGCGCGTCGGGACCTTGATGCCCGAGCCGATCCTGAGGTCGGGTACGAAGATGTCGCGCACCTTGTTCGGCGTCCCGTCCCGAGCATCCGGAGCCGCCGGATGGGTGGCGCCGTCGCCCCGCCCGCGGGGGATCGGCACGGCCTGATCCCGGCCGCCTACGCCCCGCAGCTCGGCTGACAGGTCATGCAGCTCACGGGCGATGACGTGGGTGGTCCCGCCCTCGCGCTGGAGGCGGCCTTCCACCGAGATCATGCCGGCGGACAGGATGAGCCGGCGCTGCACCTCGAACAGGCTCGGCCAGATCACCAGGTTGGCCACCCCGGTCTCGTCCTCGATGGTGATGAACATGACGCCCTTGGCCGATCCGGGCTTCTGGCGAACGAGCACCAGGCCCGCGACGTGGCAGCGACGGCCGTCGCGCAGGCTTTCGGTCTCCGCACAGGTGACCAGGCCCCGGGCCTGCAGGTCCTCGCGGAGGAAGTGCACGGGGTGGCGCCGCAGCGTCAGGCCGAGGTGGCTGTAGTCTTCCACCACCTCGCGGCCCTCGGTCATGGGCCGGAGCACGACGGGCGGCTCAACGACCTCGGGCGAGAGGGCGCCCTCGCGGGCGTCGGCCGCGGCGAACAGCGGCAGCGCGGTGTCGCGGAGCGGCTTGATGGCCCACAGTGCATGCCGCCGGTTCAGGCGGAGGCTGTCCAGGAAGGCGTCAGCGTCGGCCAGACGCTCCAGCGCCGAGACGGAGGCGCCCGAGCGCCGCGCCAGCTCCTCGACGGTAGCGTAGGGCTGGTCGGCCCGCGCCACGATGATCTTGGCCGCCTCGTCCTCCCGCAGCCCCTTGGCAAGGCGCAGGCCAAGCCGCACCGCCAGGATGTCCTCCTCGCCCGTGGGTTCCAGGGTCGAGTCCCATCGTGAGCGGTTCACGCATGGGGGCCGCACCTCCACGCCGTGCTCGCGCGCGTCCCGCACGATCTGGGCGGGGGCGTAGAAGCCCATCGGCTGGGCGTTCAGGAGCGCGGCGCAGAACACGTCGGGGTGCCAGCACTTCATCCAGGAGCTGGCGTAGGAGATCAGCGCGAAGCTGGCGGCGTGCGACTCCGGAAAGCCGTAGGAGCCGAACCCCTCCAGCTGCTTGAAGGTGGCCTCGGCGAAAGCCTGCTCGTAGCCGTTGGCGACCATGCCGGCGATCAGCTTGTCCTTGAAGTGAGAGACGCCGCCGGTGAACTTGAACGTCGCCATGGCCCGTCTGAGCTGGTCGGCCTCGCCCGGCGTGAACCCGGCGCAGACGATGGCCAGCCGCATGGCCTGTTCCTGGAACAGCGGCACGCCGAGCGTCTTGGACAGCACCGCCTCCAGCTCGGGCTTGGGATAGCTCACCGGCTCCAGCCCCGCGCGGCGGCGAAGGTAGGGATGGACCATGTCGCCCTGGATCGGCCCGGGCCTGACGATCGCCACCTGGATCACCAAGTCATAAAAGGTGCGGGGCTTCAGGCGCGGCAGCATGGCCATCTGCGCCCGGCTCTCGATCTGGAAGGTCCCGAGCGTGTCGGCCTTGCGGATCATGGCGTAGGTGCGCGCGTCCTCAGCCGGGATGGTGGCGAGGTCGAGGTGGACGTCCTTGTGCCGCTCCAGAAGCTCGAAGGCGATCCTCATGCAGCCGAGCATGCCCAAGCCCAGCACGTCCACCTTCATGAACTTCAGGGCGTCGATGTCGTCCTTGTCCCACTCGATCACCTGCCGGTCGGCCATGCTCGCCGGTTCGATGGGCACGAACTCGTCCAGCCGGTCCTGGGTCAGCACGAACCCGCCCGGGTGCTGGCCGAGCTGGCGAGGGGTGAGGAGGAGCTCGCGGGCGAGGTCCAGGGTGAGGCGGAGCCGCCGGTCCTGGAGGTTCAGGTTCAGCTCAGCGGCATGGTCCTCCTCCACCCCGTCCTCGCTCCAGCCCCAGACCTGCGACGCCAGGGCCGAGGTGACGTCCTCGGTCAGGCCGAGCACCTTGCCGACGTCGCGCACCGCGCCCTTGGGCCGGAAGCGCATGACGGTGGCGCAGATCGCCGCCCGGTCCCGCCCGTAGGTGTCGTAGATCCACTGGATAACCTCCTCGCGGCGGCCGGCCTCGAAGTCGACGTCGATGTCGGGCGGCTCACGCCGCTCCATGGAGACGAAGCGCTCGAACAGGAGGTCGTTACGCTCCGGGTCTATGCTCGTGATTCCCAGCACGAAGCAGACGGCGGAGTTTGCCGCGGAGCCCCGCCCCTGGCAGAGGATGCCTTTGCTCCGGGCGAACTGCACGATGCTGTTCACCGTCAGGAAGTAGGGTGCGTAGTCCATCGCCCCGATCAGCTGCAGCTCGTGGCGGAGCTTGCCGGCCACCGCCTCGGGCAGGCCCTCCGGGTAGACGCGCTCGGCCGCTTCCCAAGTCAGCTTGTCCAGCGCCTCCTGCGCCGACAGGCCGGGGATCAGCGACTCCTCCGGATAGCGGTAGCTCAGCTCGTCCAGGCTGAAGGTGCAGCGCTCCGCCAGCTCGACCGTGCGGGCCAGGGCTTCGGGGTGGCGGTGGAACAGCCGCGCCATCTCCTCGGTGCGCTTCAGGTGGCGGTCGGCGTGTCGCTCGCGGCGGAACCCCACGTCGTCGATGGTGGTGTGCTCACGGATGCAGGTCACCACGTCCTGCAGGAGCCGGCGATCCGGCGTGGCGAAGAGCACGTCGTTGGTCACCACGCTCTTCACGCGCGCGGCGACGGCCAGGTTCGACAGGGCGTGCAGGCGCAGCGCATCGCGCGGTCGGCGGCGCAGCGTCAGGGCCATGTAGCTTCGCTCGCCGAACACGGCGGCCAGCCGGCGCAGCGCCGCCGCACAGTCCTCGTCGGCCTGGTCGGGGACCAGCATGGCCAGCAGCCCTTGCGACCAAGGCTCCAGGTCTTCCCAGGAGAGCTCGCAGGCGGCCTTGCCGGCCCGTCTCTTGCCAATCGTCAGGAGCCGGCAGAGGCGTCCATAGGCGGCGCGATCGGTCGGGTAGACCAGGAGCGCCGTCCCATCCGTCAGGTCCAGCCTGCAGCCGACCACGGCGCGCACCCCGGTCGCCTTGGCCGCCTCGTGCGCCCGCACGATCCCCGCCAAGCTGGAGCGGTCGCAGATAGCCAGCGCCTCGATCCCGCAGAGCGCGGCCTGGGCGAACAGGTCCTCCGGGCTGGAGGCCCCGCGGAGGAAGCTGAAGTGGGAAGTGACCTGTAGCTCGGCGTAGCCGGTCGCCGCCGAGCGGCTCGCCGCTGAGCGGCTCAAGCGAACAGCCCGTGCAGGAACCAGGAGAGATCGCCCGTCTGGGCCCGCTCGCCATCGCCGCGGCGGAACAGCCAGAACCGCTCGCCGGCGTCGTCCTCCACGCTGTAGTAGTCGCGCACGGCGTGCGTATCCGCTTCGCGGACCCACCACTCCCCGAAGACGCGCTCCGGGCCGTCGGCGGCGCGCACGCGCCGGCGCTGGCCGCGCCAGGTAAAGGCGGCGGGCGGCTGGTCGGGCAGCATGGCCGTGGCGTCCACCCGCTCGGGCGGGGATAGGAGGCGTGGCGGGCGCGGCCAGTCCGCCGGCCAGCTCCGCCCCGTCGCCGGCGCGGTCGGGGCGACCCGCCGGACGGAGCGCTCCGGGATGTCGCTGTCCACAGGCGCGAGGCGGTACACCTTGGCCGAGCCCAGGCGGTTGGTCAGGACGTCCACCAGGCCGCTGACGTCGATGACCTTGGCCGAGCTATCCAGCGAGCTCACCGTCTGGATGGCGCCGAGCCGTTCGGCCAGGGGGGCGGCCAGGGTCATGGCCTCGATCCCGAAGCCCGGGTCGATGTGGCCGAGTCGGTCCCGGAAGAGGCGGGTCATCCGCCTGGAATCGCGCAGCGGCTCCGACGTGCCGATCCGCACCGCTTCTAGCCGTCCGTCCACCCGTTCGCAGATCAGGTCGAGCTTGCGCGCGCCGAGACCCCGACCCTCCAGCTCGCGGCAGAGGCGCTCCACCAGGTCCGCCGTCTTGCGCTCGATCGTCTCCGGCGCGCTGATCGGCTCGAAGAAGGGCCGGCGCACCTGCACCAGCTCCGGAGAGCTGAGGGGCTCGAAGGTCTCATCCTGCCGGCCATGGGCCTGGTCCAGCCGGCGGGTCAGCTCCGGCCCAAACCGCAGCGCCAGGGGCGCGCGGGGCGTGCGCTCCAGCTCGCCGACCGTCTCCATCCCGAGCTTGGCGAGCCCCGCCGCCACCTCGCGACAGCCGCAGCGCCGCCAGGGGCAGGGCCTCCAGGTCGCGGCCGACCGCGCCCCTGGCGGATACGATGCGGGGGGCCTGACCGAAGCGGGCCAGGGCCCAGGCCGCGCCTTGGGTGTCCGCCATGGCCGCCCGGGCATGGACGCCGGAGCGGGCGAGGCGTGCGAGGAGGTCGGCCAGCAGCCTGCCCTCGCCCCCGAACAGGTGGGCGACGCCACGGGCGTCGATCCACAGGCCGTCCTCACCCTGCGTAGCGACCAAGGGCGAGTAGCGGCGCAGCGCCCAAAGCGCGATGCGCGCCAGGGCGGCGGCGTCCTCGCCCGGCTGGTGCTCCACCCCGTGCAGGCCGGGAACCCGGGCCTGCGCCTGCGCCATCGCCAGACCCGGATGGACGCCCAGGCTGCGGGCCGCCGCGTCCGCGTCGATCACCACCTTGCGCGGCCCCACCCGGCCCACGACCACCACGGGCGTCTCAGCCGGCGGCGCGCCGGACCCTTGAGCCTTGCGCCAGTGATCGGTCGGCCAGCTCGGCAGGTAGACGCAGATGACCCGTCTCATCGCAGGCCTCGAGCTCCCATTCGCACGCCTCCGCCCCCCGGTACCGCATCATCTCCACCAGCCAGCGCGGCCGCCCCATGACACCGGGGATCGCCTCGCGGCCTCCAGGCAGCGCCGACACCCGCCAGCGGCTGACCGAGGCCGTCGGCTGGCCGTAGTCGGCGGCTGCGGCAGAGCTTCTCCACCTGCGCACGGCAAAAGCGGTCGTACCGCCCTCCTCCGCCGCCAACTGCAGCCGGCGCGACGCCGCCATGGCGAGCCCGCTCACCTCGCCGACCACCGCCGCCAGCCCGGTGTGGCGCAGACCGTCCTCCAGGACGGCCAGGACGCCCTTCTCATCTGGCGCCTCGGCGTAGATCACCCGCTCGGGGTGCAGGCCGACGCCCGCCAGCGCCGGAGCGAACAGGTCCCGCTGCCGCAGCACCCACAGCACGGGCCCCTCCAGCCGGGCGAGCACGCCTGCGGTGAACAGCACCGCGGCCGCGCCGTGGACCGCATCGCGGCCGCCGCCGGCGACCTCGTGCAGGGCACCCAACCGCAGCCCGCCCGAAGGGAGATGCGCGTCGAGATCGTCCACTCCGAAGGCCAGCACGCCCGCGGGCGGCCGATACGACCGCTCCGCGGCCGCGATCTGCGCCCGCAGCTCCTCCAGCGACCTTGAACGGGCTACGCGATCCATCACGACGACCTGCCGGCCGCCACAAGGGCCGACGTTCGCCATTCGTTCCCTGCCTTGCCGGGAGTCAAGCGCTGCACCTCTCGCAGCTGTGGAAAGGCGACGGCGCGGTGATGGGACGGGCGGCAAGAATCTAGGAAGCGGCGGCGCTGCCGCCCGGCGTCACCGACGGCCGGGCCTCAATCTCTCGGCTGCAACGATTGATCGAAAAACCAAAGGACTCCGCGCCCAGGGCGTCGTTCATAAGCTTCAGCCTGCGAGGGTTGTCCGCTCCCCCGCCCGGTCCCCAGCGCAAGCAGGCCGACAGACGATCACGTCTGACCGCAGCGTCCCCGGCGGGGATGGCGTGCGTCGATGGCCGCCAGCATCCATCCCGCCCGATGCCTGAACATAGCATCAGGGTTCGTCGCCGGGCCCGCCACCTCCGCCCTCAGCGTCGCCCCGCCTGGCGAGACGTCAGCCAGGGCCGCCGCCAGCAAGCAATAGTCGCGGAACTCGCGCCGGGCGGGCCGGTGTAGGGCGGCCACCAGGATCAGGCGGAGCCGGTCCACGTCCTGCGGCTCCAGAGCCACCCGCTTCAGCGCCCTGAGCGCGCCTTCCTTCATGTACCCCGACCGGGAGAACAGGGGGTCGGCCTCCAGGAACCCGAGCACCAAGTTCAGCCCGCCCGCGTCGCCCCGGCGCAGGCGGGCCAAGGCGTCATATAGAACCGTGGGCTTGGCGTCGCGCAGGCAGGCGTAGAAGTCATCCAACACGGCAAGCCAACGGCGCTTGGCCTCCACGCTCTCCTCGTAGCGTAGCGCGCCCGCAGTCTCGTGCACGAGCCGCCGCGCGGTCTCGGCCTCGGCGGCGCGCGCATGGTGGGGAAAGCCCCTCATGGCGGAGGCAACGCGGCCCGAGCACCGGGGCTGCAGCAGGCGGAGGCTTAGCGGTCTCGACCCAGATCCAAGGCCCAGTCGGTGCGCCGCTAACGGGGAGACCTGGCTCAAAGCCGCCGCTGCAAGTGGCCGCTTTTCGGCGAGGAACATACCTCGCGGCGGCGTGGCGGCTTGCCCCTTGTCAGCTGACGGTGAGCGGCAGCATGACCTCCGAAACTGCCATCGACCTGGAGCAGAAAGGCTTAATCCTAGCTGCCGTCCGGAACGTCCGCGTGTGATCGTAATGCGAGGCGCTTCGCAGGTCCCAAAGGGCAGCTGAATGCGAAGCTTCGGACCTTCAATTCGATGGGGTTGTGCACTTTCCCTATTGTGCTTTAGGTTGCCCGGAGGCTGCGCTCGCTACGGGCCGCCCCGTCTTTGTTAGGCGGAAAAAGGCGCTGCTGTCCGCAGCGTAGCTCGAGCCAGGTCTGCTATCGAGTCCAAGAGAATCAGGAGCGTTCGTTGAAGCTTGCCTCGTTCCGAGTGAGAGAGTTTCGCAGCGTCTGGGACTCCGGCGACGTTGGAGTTGGAGAGATCACTTGTCTCGTCGGAAAAAACGAGGCGGGCAAGACGACCCTTCTAACCGCGCTCAACAAGATCAACCCTATAGAGACGAACATGGGAGATTTTGACGCAGACATTGAATATCCCAAAAAGGATTATGGTGACTACCAGCATGAAGTCGAGACGAATGTCCGAAAGCCCGCCGAAGTCATAAGTGCCAAATTCGAGCTGGAAGATGCAGACGTCGGGGTCGTAGAAGAGCACTTCGGCAAAGGAGCTCTGCGAAGTCGCATCGTCGGCCTGACCCGGACCTACGAAAACGCGTCTCGCTACTCGATGGACTTCGACGAGGCCGCCGCTCTAGCACACAAAATCGCCACCGCGGCCTTGCTGCCAGAGCAGAAGGGGCAGCTGATCGCACTCACGAGTTGGAAAGAGGTCGACGGCGCGCTCGCAGCGATGGAGCAGACCGAGGCAGTGATTAACCTCGGCAAATGGTCGAACGTGCTAAAGGCCTCATCAGCGAGCTACTACACTTGGAATAAACTTCTCGATCAGAGGGTGCCCAAATTTCTATATTTTGATGACTACTATCAGCTCGCCGGGCAAGAGAATTTGGATACGCTGCTAAAGCGGCAGGATGCTGGCAAGCTCCTACCGAAGGATCACCCTCTCTTAGGGCTAATCAACCTGGCCAGGATGGATCTTAAAGGTTTGCTTCAAGCAAAGCGCACAGTCGAGGTTACTAATAAGCTCGAAGCAGCAGGGAACCAACTCACGAAGCAGGTCCTTAAACACTGGTCACAAAACAAGCATCTTAAGATGAAGTTTGACGTCCGGGAGGCGCGGTCTGGCGACCCGGAGGGCATGACTTCTGGGCACAATATCTGGGGCCAGGTCTACGACGAAGTTCACTGGGCCACCACCTCCCTGGGCTCGCGTTCCAAAGGCTTCGTCTGGTTCTTCTCCTTCCTTGCTTGGTATGAAGACGTTAAGAGAGAGAAGAAAGATATCATCCTGTTGTTTGACGAACCCGGGCTCTCCCTACATGGCCGGGCGCAGGCGGACCTGCTAAGCTATTTCGAAACCGAGCTTAAACCGCATCACCAGGTGATCTATACCACGCACTCGCCCTTCATGGTGGACGCCGCGCATCTTGAGCGCGTTCGGATCGTCCAGGACGCCGGCATTGATGCCACTGAGCCGCTAGACCGGGAAAACGACGGGACGAAGGTTCTCGCCAACGTCTTCGATGGCTCGCCAGACAGCCTCTTCCCGCTTCAAGGAGCGCTTGGCTACGACATCCATCAGAGTCTATTCGTCGGACCCAACTCGCTGGTGGTCGAGGGGGCGGCCGACCTCCTCTACCTGCAAGTAATGTCCGGGCTTCTCGAGGCGGAGGATCGGATCGGACTGAGCCCGAAGTGGACCATTACGCCCGTAGGGGGAAGCGGAAAGGTTCCCACCTTTGTCTCGCTCCTCGCCCCGCAGAAGGGGATGAACGTCGCGGTCTTGATGGACTTTCAGAAGTCGGATCTCGAACAGATCGAGGCTATGTATAAAAAGAACTTACTGGCGAAGAAGAAGATCCTCACGTACGCGCACTTTACAAATGGCACTGAGGCGGACGTTGAGGACATGTTTTCGAAAGAGTTCTACGTCGGCCTTGTCAACAGTGAGTACGCGAGCGCGCTTGCCTCCCCTATCAACCTGGGCACCCTCCACGCAAATATTCCGCGGGTGCTCAAGCAGATCGTTGAGGCGTTGAAGGCGGCCCCCCTTAAGAAAGGAACCTTCGGCCACTACCGGCCTGCGAGGTATCTCACCGAGAACATCGCGAAGCTGCAAGGGCAGATAGACGAGCCCACCAAGGCTCGGTTCGAGAAGGCCTTTGTTGCGATCAATAAACTCCTCAAGTGACGCAATGCGCCACTTCACGGATGAAATCCGTGGTCCCTCGTAGGATGGGCACAAGTCGTGTGACCTGGCGATCTCGAGGCACTACAGCAGAGTTCGTCCTTGCGCTGTTCAGGCCAAAACAAGCCTCTCCGCGGCGATCGCAGCCCGCTAGTCGCCGTCCGGCGGCCCCGGCGTCGGCTCTGCTGAACGGGTCTTCAGACCTGATTGTAGCGCCGCAAGGCGCCGTTGCTCATCTGACGTCAGGTCGGGGTTGTTGATATGCAGATTTGACAGCGCCAGCAGTTCCTCAACGCTAAAATCCGGATCGTCAGGTGGCCGACTTACAAAGTAGCTCCCCCTGCGCGGATCGCCTAAAGTGACAGAAAGGTGCCCGAGCGCGATCTTAGAGAAGTCGCTCGCACTCTTTTCGGCTCGAGACCTGATCCAGCCATGAGCCTCATTTTGATCGCCGTAGCGACGCCATATCTTCAAAATATCCCAGTAGCGGCCTGCCCCCGCTAGGCTTCCGGCGGTCTGCGCGGCCTCGATCCGCGCCATGAGCGTCGGGCCAAGTCGTTCAACGGCTTCGGGCGATAGGAGCGGCTCTGGAGCCTGGCGTCGCCCTGGAAACAGCCCCGCATCACGCCCGCGGTCAACAAAGAGATCGGCCGCAGCCGCCAATGAGGTCGTGCTCGCCTGAAACGCCGTTCTCAAGGCGCGCTCCGCCCCTTCGGGCCCAAGTCGCCTCAGTACCGCATCCAGCAGATCGCCGAAGTAAGCGAGCGGTCGCCGCTCCAAGCCCGCACGCCCGTCGTCCAGAGATATAATCGGGTCGCCGATCGAGAGGAGGGCGCTCACCAGCTCCTCCGTCGGTCTGGCCTTCTCGTCCGTCACGATGTGGAACCCGACCTGTTCCATGAAGGCGCAGATCAGGGGGGAGCCGAACTCGTCCTGGCGCTCCAGATAGGCTTGCAGCATCGAACTCAGGGCCGACTCATCCGACAGCAGCGAAAGAAACGTCTGCACATCGCGGTTCGAGATTCGCGTGCTTGGAAGGGCGAGGCTGAAGAATGCGTCGTAGCCGTCGACCGATCCGATGCCGCGGCGAACGGCGACTTGTGCATGGTTCTCGCTGCTACCCAGGATCGGGCGCTCGTCTGCTTTCAACTGATCGATACGCTCCGGGAAGAGAACGCAGAGCAAGGCGATGATCTGAGCCTTGTCGCGCCCAGCAATATTGTCATGTAGTTGCTGTATCAACTCCGCGCCATGCTCCTTGCGCAAGAACCGGTAGAACCCTTGCTGCAATAAAAGCTCGCGGTTCTCCCGGACCCAAACGAAAGCCCTTTCATCGAAGAGCCGAAGACCTTCCATAGCGACGAGATCTTGCGGATCCAGTTCACCGGTTAAGGCGGGTGCTGCGAAGATGACGGCGTTCGAAAGCCGCACTACGTCGCGGACCGAACGGATCCACCGCTCAAGACCGTTGCGTACGATGTCGCTCCAGCGCTCGCTGTCGGGCGTGTCGGCGATCAGGAAACCGATCTGCTGATTTAGCAGCCGCAGGAGTCCGACCTTAGACGGGACCGGGAGTGAAACTTCATGCTGGATGATTTTCTCTGCGTAGAGTCTACCATTGGCGCGCCGCTGCTGATTGTCGAGCACTGGCCAGACGATATCTCGGTCATAAGCGAGAACATAGGTGATGTTGGGAAGGCCTCCGACGCTCTTGACCATCTGCGCTATGGCCTTGATCTCCTCCGGTTCCAGGCGATCAAGGTCGTCGATGAAGACGATGAACCGTCGATTGTCCCCTCTTAGACTTCCACGGAGCGCCTTGTAGGCGGTTTGAAGCGAAGGTTCGCTGGCCCAGGACTCCAAGGCGCGCTTCAACGCGCCGCCGGTCACGTTGGCCATCGGCTCTATCCACACTTTGCCTTCGGGATGAAGCACTGCCGCGACACGGCCTATCTTTTTGAACACGGGATCGGCCGCCGCCGCGGCAGCGCGTTTTGCCTTCCGCGTTGTGTCAGCGCGACGCGCATCAGAGAAGCTTACGGCTTCAGCCATGACCTTGAAAAAGGCTGAGATCAGGTCTTGGCGGCCTGAGATCAACCACGGTGAAAAATCGACTAGCACCAGCTGTGGGTCAGCCTGCTGGACGAGGTAGCTTTTGACGAAATTCAGAGCCGTAGTTTTGCCGCCGCCCCAGGGGCCATGCAGCCCCAGAACATATCCGTTGTCAGGCCGCAGGTTGGTGAGCGTCGTGGCGAGTAAGCGTGCGAAGCCTGCAAACCCCAGGCGGTCCTCTTCCGGTTCAGTCTTCGGAGCGTCATCCAAGTGGCCGGGCGGCGTCATGGCGTGCTTCTCGACATCTAAGCCGTCTCATGAGCGGCCGGCGTGCGCGCGCTTATAAGCTCCTTCGTTCCCGTCGTGCAGAGGCGGGATTGGGCGCAGAGGTTCTGGCTGGACGTAGAGGAGGCGGTCGCTGCAAGTAGCGTGTCTGCTGGCCCGCTCCCTCATCGTCATCGTCGTAGCGATGAGGAACCGCGCGCCGCATTGATCGGGACAGCTCGCGCTGCGTCGATCAACCCCTGTCAGGAAATCCCCATCGTGGGGCTGTCCGCTTCTAAGCGCCGGACAGGCCTCTGCTCCACCCCGGAGAGCGGACGTGACGCCCCGCGATCCGCAGACACTATGAGGCCGGCCGAGAGTCGCCTTTCTGGAAGAAGGCTCATGTCGGCATAGGGCGCACCCTCGCCGGAACCGGCCTGACGGCTTTGCGCCCAAAACGAGCTACTCAGCAGCCCAGAGGTCGGTCCTGAAAGCGGTCGTCCTTCGCCGCGGGCATCGGTCGCGAATGGCAAACCGGCTTTGGCACAGGGACACCGTTGCCGTCGTCATCTGGAACGCCAGTGCCGGGGCGCCGATCCTGAGCGCTTGCTTGACTTGCCCCTAGGCAACAAGCGCTGACGGTGAGGTCGAAATCACCTCAACGTCTAGCGAAAAGTTCCGCAGCTTGAGGGCGGTCTCGTAGGCGTTCAGCTTTCCTTGAAGTAAGTTGCAGGTCTAGGTGACTGAGCGCGAGCAAGGAAGGCGCGCACGCACGCGTTCCGTTTGGAGGATTAATTGATTGCGAGGTGCATTTGGCTTGCAATGAGCTCGTCGAGCCTTCGCTTCGGTAGGCACCGCGGCAAAACCCAATTCAGCAGCGAGCCACGCACGACCGCATAGCGAACCTTTGGTCGCTTGACCGTGAGCGCGCCGAAGATGACGTCCGCCACTGCCGCCGGAAGAAGGCCTTTGCGGCCGTTGTCGATCATGACGCGGCGGAAACTCCTAAAGCTCTGTTTGTAGGGCGTGGACGCATAGTCTTCGTTGGACTCAGCCTCCGCCTTGTCCCAGATCGGCGTAGCGACTGCGCCTGGACCGACAACCACGACATCAATCCCATACGGCATCAACTCGCAACGCAGCGCGTCCGCATAGCCCTCAATCGCATGCTTAGAAGCGGCGTACGCGCCCAGAAAGGGCGTTGCTAACTGGCCTGAGATCGAAGAGACGATGACGATCCGCCCGGGCGGCCCCGAAGGAGCGCAGTTCGCAGCCCCCAACAACGAGGCGAAGGCTTGGGTGACGCGGAAGGTCCCCAACATGTTCACATCGAAGTGTCGAGCGAAGTCCGCAGGCGCCTGGTGCAGGAGCGGGCCAGAGACCGCGACGCCCGCACTGTTCACCAGCCCCGCGAGTGTAAAGCCTTGCTGAGCCTGACTTACTTGAGCCGCAGCGCGGGCGATACCCTCCGCGTCCGTGACGTCGAACAGCAAGGGTGTGAAACGTCCGTTCTCGCGATCATGATCAAGGCCGCTTGCGTCTGCAAGCTGTCGAACGCTTCCGAATACATGAAAGTCATGCGCCATCAGGCTTTCGGCCACGGCGCGCCCAATGCCGCTCGACACGCCGGTTACCACGACGCCTGGAAACCGGTCGCGCGGATGGCGAACTCCCCTGGGCCTTTTCATTTGTCAGCGCCACCGCAGGCTCAACGTCGCGCCATAGACTTGGGGCGCGCCTGCGGTGCGGTAGCGGGTGTCGGTGGTCTGGTTCACCGTGGTGGCGTAGAAGGTGTCGCCGACGTTCCTGGCGAACAGGGTCAGCCGATAGCGCCCGTCCTCGGTCGTGAGGCCCCCGCGGAGATCAACCAGGGCGTAGGAGGGCAGGCGGAAGTCGGGTGCGGGTGCAGAGGCCGTGTTGAAGGTGGCCTGAGAGGCGCTGCGGTAGGTGAGCGAGACGCCGGCGAAGGCGTTGAAACCCTGGATCATCGGCCACTGGTACTGCCCGTCGGCGATGATCTCGCCCTTGGGTGTGTAGGGCAGCTGAGAGCCCTTGTAGTCGCCCAAGGCGCCTTCGCCGTTGAACGACACGAACGACTTGGTGACATCGGTTTCGAGATAGGTCCCGCTGAGGCTGAGGTTCAGCCCTGGCAAGGGCTTGGCCTGGATCTCGCCCTCCGCGCCCCAGATTTGGGAGCGCGGGATGTTGATCAAGGTCTCCAGCAGGCCGAACACCGGGTCGCGGTAGTCGGTCCGAAGCTGCTTGTCGTCATAGCTGTCGTAGAACAGGGCGCCGTTGACCTGGATCCGGCGCTGGAACAAGGGGGCCTTGAAGCCCGCCTCATAGGCGTCGATGCGCTCCTGCTTCACCGGCTGCAACTGGGCCGTCGAGGAGGCCAGGATGGGCGAGATGATGCCCGATTTGTAGCCGACGTTGTCGCTGGCGTAGACGAGCGTGCCGTTGTCGAAAGTGTAGTCGGCGCCGAGCCGCCACGACAGGTTCTCTTCGTTCAGGTGGTTGTGAATGCCGCTGGGCTGAAGATCGGGCGCGGGCGTCAGGCTCACGCAGCCGCTGGGGGCCACGGGGGTGAGCGGCGTGGTCTTCAGACCGATGCTCTGGAACAGGCCCTGCAGCACGTCGCTGGTGACCGACAGTCCATCGTTGTCAGCGCCCGGATTGTAGTCGAAGGTGCAGCTCGACGCGTGGCGATCCGACTCCGTCCCGCGAACCCCGGCGTGCAGGGTGATGTTGTGCGTCGCCCTGTAGTCCACGTTACCGAACAAGGCGTAATCGTTGACGACCTGCCGCGTCAGGTCTTCGGGATAGTGGTAGGGGGGCGCAAAGGGTCCCACGGGCTGGTCAGCGGTCTCGAAGTCCACGCCTATCTCGTTGTCGGAGATGCCGGAATACTGGTAGTTGCCACCGGCCGTCCAGATCAGCGGTCCCTTGACCCCGCTTACACGAAGTTCCTGGCTGAAAGTGCGGATGTCGCCCCGCTGGATGAACAGGTTGATGTCCGGCCCCTCGCCGCCGAGCCCCGTGCCGTCGGTGCTCTTGTCCACCCGCGTATGCTCGTAGGCGGTGAGCGAGGTCATGGTGATGCCAGAGGTCAGGGCGTAGTCGCTCCTGAGCGAGACCTGGTAGAAGGTGTCGTTGGAGCGCAGCGGATAGCCCGCGGGCCAGTCGGCCGCCCGGTCGTTGCGCGGCGCCAAGGGAGCGTTCAGCAGGGCGGCTGAGGCGTTCGCCGGCACGGCGGGAACGACGGCGGTTAGTTGCTGCGCCTGGGTGTCCGATCCGTCGTAGAAGCCGTTCACGTCCAGTTCGAACTTGAGCTTGCCCGTGGGGCGCCAGTCCAGGATCAGGCGACCCTGGCCGATGTTCTGCGCCCCGAGGCTCACGTCGGGCCGGGTGAGGCTGTACTGGTAGGCGCCGCCCTCCACCGTGCGCAGAGAGGCGCGAAACCCGAGCGTGTCGGTGATCGGCCCGCCGACAAAACCTGTCGCGTCCAACTCGCCGAACCGTTCGTAGGTGATGTCCGCGCCGGCCTGATAGGTCTTGGTCGGCTTCGCGGCGATGTAGTTGACCGCCCCCCCAGTTGAGTTCTCGCCGAACAGCGTCCCCTGAGGGCCCTTCAGCACCTCCACCCGCTCCAGGTCGAGGGGAGCCACCTCCGTCGTGGCCGGGTAGGCCAGGGGGACCTGGTCCAGATAGACCGTGACGGCCGGCGAAGAGCCGAGGCCCGAGTCGTAGAGGCCGACGCCTCGGATCACGTAGACCGGATCGCCGAAGGTCGTCGGCGCGAAGCTTAGGCCCGGGACCACCTTGGTCAGGTCAGCCGTGCTGAAGACGCCCCTTTGCAGAAGGGCGTCGCCGGTCACCGCGGTCACCGACAGGGGCACCTTGTTGATCGACTGCTCGCGCTTTTGGGCCGTGACGATGATCTCCTGGACCGCGACGCTCTGGGCGGACGGCGCCGCATTCGTCGCGCTCACGCCTGCAGCCACCGCAGCAGAGCCGCGGGAATCCTGCTGGACCGACGCCGACGCCGCCGAAGCAGAGCTGGGCGACGTTGCGGGGGTTACGGGCGCCCCCTGCGCCAGAGCCGCCGCCGGGGCGCAGGACGCCATCAGGACAGCGAGCGTGCTGCGGATCGCGACGCCCTTCTCGCCTGGGCCGACGCGCCGACGCGGAGATGCAGATCGCCCGCCCTCGCATTGGGTCGCAGCTTCGTCCGGGCCCACGCGAATACGCTGTAAGATCACCCCGTCCTCCCTCGAAGGCGAATAAATCGCTCTTGTTAGGCTGTCGATCTTCCAGTGTTGATGACGTGTGTCAATGGGATTATTCAGTCGACCACCATCGACTGGAAACCTTCCAGGACGCGAACGTGCGTGTAGGCCGAGGACGCCCTGGTCTCAGCCGAGGGACAGCACGGCGGCGGTGAGGCTCTTCACCAGATGCGCCTCCAACGTCGCATCGTCCCAGTCTTGCATGAGGTCGTCGCCCAGGATTGTCTGCACTTCCGAAGGCGAAGACAGGATGATGGCCAGAAAGCTCAGCGACAACACCTGGACGATCTCGGCCCTGCGAACCTTCGGCAAGGCTCGCTGAAGCAGTACGGTATACTGCTTAAGCATTGCGGCGACGCTTTCGCCTATGGTCTCCTGCCAGGCCGGCGAGCCGCGCTCACGGCTCAAGAGTCCTACGAAGTTCGCCCAGTGTTCCGCATCGTTTCCGCGCAGAATGAAGATCGGACGGTAGAAGGTCGCCATGATGTCGTGCACCGGCGGCGCGTTCGGCGAGTGGTGAAGTTCCAGATCCGTCAGCAGGGTCCGACGGAGCGCGGTCAGGTGGTCGGAGTGACCGGACAGAACGGCCCGGAGAAGGTCTTCCTTGGTCTTGAAATGGTAGGAGATCAGGTTGATCGGCACGCCCGAGGCGTCCGCCACCTGTCGCAGCGTGGTGGCGTTCAGGCCATGGCGCGCGAACAGCCGTTCGGCGGCGGCGAGCGCCCGGTCTCGTGCAGGAGCGGCCTGCGATGAAGAGGGCTGCTTGCGACCGGCCAAACCTCACTCCGTATCGGTCTCTTGTGCGCCGCGGCTGCGACACGCCTGAGGTGACGCGTGTCTATAGAGGGCGATGCAAGCGAGATGAAGTCAGTCGCTCACACTGCCCGCAGCTGAGTCGTATCGCAGGCGCGGCGGTGAATTCGCTTGTTATGACCAACGGTCAGTGTATGTGACCGGCGGTCATATGGAGTTGGTTGATGGCATCGAACATGGCGGATGGTCAGCAGTGGGCGCTTGTCACGGGCGCGTCGGGCGGCCTTGGCGGCGCGTTTGCGACCGCGCTCGCCGCAGAGGGCCGCAACCTCATCCTCACGGCCCGGGACACGGCCAAGCTGGAGGCGCTCGGAAGCCGACTGAGCGCCGAGCACGGGGTGAAGGCGCTCGTCATAGGCCTGGACCTGAGCGCGCAGGGAAGTGCTAAGGAGCTGATGCGCAGGGTCGCGGCCGAAGGCGTGGCCGTCGACATCCTGGTCAACAATGCGGGGTTCGGCGTCTATGGAGAACTCGTCTCCCAGGCTCCGGATCGCCTTCGCGAGATGCTGGAACTGAACGTCGTCGCCCTGACGGAACTCACCCGGAGGGTTGCCGCAGAGATGGCGGCGCGCAGACAGGGTTCCATCCTGCTGGTCTCAAGCATGACGGCGCACCAGCCCGTGCCGACCTACAGCGCCTACGCCGCCAGCAAGGCCTATGTCCTGTCGTTCGGCGAGGCGCTGCACGCCGAAATGGCCAAGCACGGCGTCAAGGTCACCGTCCTCTCGCCTGGGCTGATGGACACGGGCTTCCTGGCGGCGGCGGGACAGGCGCCGACACCTGCGATGCGGCGCACGATGCTGGCGCCCGACGCGGTGGTGGCCGAGGGCCTCAAGGCGCTGGCCGAGGGCAAGCCTAGCGTCATCGCCGGCGCGATGAACCGGATCCTGGCCTTCAGCAACCGCTTCACGCCTCGCAAGCTGCAGGCCAACGTGGCCTACAAGATGATGGCGCCCTGAGAGGCTCGGCGCACGGCCATGGCTGACCACGCGCTCGGGTCCGAGGCCAAGGCGGCTAGGCGTTTGGCCATCCTCGCCGCCGCTCGTGAACTCTTCCTGGCGGGCGACGGCGGCCTCCCGTCCGCCGCGGAGATCGCCCGTGCGGCCCTGCTCGCCAAGGGCACGGTCTATCTGTACTTCCGCACCAAGGAAGAGATCTTCGCCGCCCTGCTTCTGTCGGGCTGGCGGACGCTGCTGAAAGCGCTGGCGCCGGTTCTGCAGGCGGAAGCAGGCGACCGAACGGAGATCGTCCCGGGCTTTCTGGCCATCTATGTCGGCCATCTTCGCGACAACCCTGAACTGCTGCGGCTGGATGCGCTAGGATACGGCGTCCTTGAAAAGAACCTCGCGCTGGAAGCGCTTCGCGACTTCAAGCTGGCGTTCATGGACGAACTCGACGCCTCCGGCCGCGCCTTGGACCGCAGCGCGGGCTTGCCGGACGGGCGTGGGGTCGAACTCCTGACGCGGACCTACGCCCTGACTCGTGGCCTCTGGCAAATGCTCGACTACCCGCAAAGCCTGGCTTCATTGGAAGACGCGCCTTCAGCAAAGCCGTCTCGGGCCGCCTTCGAGACCGAGCTCATGACCGCACTTCGCGAGTATTGGGCTGGCGCTCTCATTTCGAGCCCCCAGCCGCCGGTCGACGCCAAGCCGGGAACGAGAGCTGGACGCCCGTCTAGTTAAAATTAGACGTTTATTTAAACTACATGGCGCGTGATAAGCGCGACAGGAGAACCGATGCGACCTGTGATCGTGGGATGGGGGCACACGGCGTTCGGGCGTCGTGACGACGCGAGCCTTGAGGATTTGATCCATGCCGCCACCCGCCAAGCGCTCGCCTCCGCCGGGATCGGTGCGGGCGAGGTGGACGGCGTCTGGCTCGGCCACTTCAATTCGGGGCTGGTGGCCGACGGGTTCTGTTCCTCCATGGTGCTGGCGTCCGACCCGGCGCTGCGCTGGAAGCCGGCCGTGCGCTGCGAGAACGCCTGCGCCTCGGGGGCTGCGGCCATCTTTTCGGCCATGGACGCGATCCAGGCTGGACGCATCAAGATCGCCCTGGTCGTCGGCGCGGAGAAGATGTCCCACCTGCCGACGGCGCAGGTGACCCGGGCGCTGGGCGGCGCCAGCTACCAGCGCGAGGAGGCGACCATGTCCTTCCCCGACATCTTCGCCAGCTTCGCGCGCGCCTATGCCGAACGCTACGGCGATCCGACCGAGGCCATGGCCCACATCGCCGTCAAGAACCACGCCAACGCTTTGCGCAACCCGCTGGCGCAGATGCGCCGTCCGCTGGACCTGCAGTTCTGCCTGAGCCCCTCCGACAAGAATCCGATGATCGCCGATCCGCTGAAGGTGACGGACTGCTCCTTGATATCCGACGGCGCCGCCGCGCTCGTGCTGGTCTCCGACGAGCTGATCGGGAGCTTTCCCCAGGCGGTAGCGTTTCGCGCGGCTGAACAGGTCAGCGACCTGCTGCCCCTGTCCGCCAAGGATCTGGCGGCTTTCGAAGGACCGCGGCGCGCTGTCGCCCAGGCGTATGCCGCAGCCTCCGTCGGCGTGGACGACCTCAGCCTCGCCGAGGTCCACGACTGTTTCACCATAGCCGAACTGCAGCTTACCGAGGCGATCGGCCTTGCGGAGCCTGGACGAGGACGCGAGGTGATCATCGAGGGCCAGACCGCCCGGAACGGACGCCTGCCGATCAACCTTTCCGGCGGCCTGAAGGCCAAGGGCCACCCCGTCGGCGCGACGGGCGTCTCGATGCACGTCATGGCCGCGCGCCAGCTCCTCGGCCAGGCTGAGGACATGCAGATAAGCCATCCCTCGCTCGCCATGTGCTTGAACATGGGCGGCGGGGCGGTGACCACCTATGCGACGATCCTGGAGCCGCTAAAGGCTTGAACGTGGCGCCATAGGACCATCCCGACGGTCGTATGCGACCGGAGACTTCCGGAGCGTCAGTACACCACCACGCTGCGGATGCTTTCGCCGGCGTGCATCAGCTCGAAGCCGTGGTTGATCTCCTCCAGGCTGAGGCGGTGGGTGATCATGGGGTCGATCTCTATTCTGCCGTCCATGTACCAGTCCACGATCTTGGGCGTGTCGGTGCGCCCACGCGCGCCGCCGAAGGCCGAGCCCTTCCACATTCGCCCGGTGACCAGCTGGAAGGGGCGGGTGGCGATCTCGCGGCCGGCCTCGGCCACCCCGATCACCACGCTGACGCCCCAGCCGCGATGGCAGGCCTCCAGCGCCTGGCGCATCACGGTGGTGTTGCCGGTGCAGTCGAAGCTGTAGTCCGCGCCGCCCTCGGTCAGGGCCATCAGGTGGGCGACGACGTCGCCCTCGATCGTCTTGGGGTTGACGAAGTGGGTCATGCCGAACTGGCGGCCCCACGCCTCCTTGGCCGGGTTGAGGTCCACGCCCACGATCCGCCCGGCCCCGGCCAGCCGCGCCCCCTGGATCACGTTCAGCCCGATGCCGCCGAGCCCGAACACCACCACGTTCGAGCCTGGTTCGACCTTGGCGGTGTTGACCACCGCGCCCACGCCTGTGGTCACCCCGCAGCCGACGTAGCAGGCGGTGTCGAAGGGCGCGTCCTCCCTGATCTTGGCCACCGCGATCTCCGGCAGCACGGTGTAGTTGGAGAAGGTCGAGCAGCCCATGTAGTGGAAGATCGGGCGGCCCTTGTAGCTGAAGCGCGAGGTGCCGTCCGGCATCAGCCCCTTGCCCTGCGTCGTCCGGATGGCGGTGCAGAGATTGGTCTTCCTGGACAGGCAGCTTTTGCACTGGCGGCACTCGGGCGTGTAGAGCGGGATGACGTGGTCGCCGGGCTTCACGCTGGTGACGCCTGGCCCAACCTCGCGCACGATCCCAGCGCCTTCATGGCCCAAGACGCTCGGGAACAAGCCCTCGCTGTCCAGCCCGTCCAGGGTGTAGGCGTCGGTGTGGCAGATGCCGCTGGCCTTGATCTCCACCAGCACCTCGAAGGCCTTGGGCCCCTCCAGGTCCAGCTCCACGATCTCCAGCGGCCGCTTGGCCTCGAACGCAACGGCGGCGCGGGTCTTCATAAGTGTTCCTCGGTCGATTCAGCCGTGTCGGCATCAGGCCAAGCGGCTATTCCTGGCCCCTACTTGCTCGGGCTGAAGTCACGTTCGACGGCGCGGGCAAACGTCGTGGGCTCCCGTCCAAGCAGCATGCGCAGCACATTGCCGTTCCCGAGCAGGCCATGATGGTCGTAGTGCGCCATCATCAGTCGAAGCTCTTCGACCGCGGAGGCGCTGAACCCCCGCTGGGCGGCTTGCGCCAGCAGAAGTTCCGGAGCGAGCGCCCGCGCGGTGACAGGTTGGCCCAGCGCCTGCGACAGCGCCTGCGCCATGTCCTCGAAGCTCAGCGTCTCGCGCCCGGCCAGCTCATAGGTGGCGAAGGCGTGACCCTCTTCGCAGAGTACGACCGCGGCGGCTTCCGCCAGATCTGGAAGGTCGACGGGCGTGAAGGGTTTGCGGACGTCGAAGCCTGGCGTCAGCGCGTCGCGGGCCGGACTCAGGAAGGCGTACGGCGTTTGCACGTACATCGCCGGCTGCAGGATGGTCCAAGCCAGGGACGATTCGCGAAGCGCCAGTTCCACCCGAGACTTGCGTACGTGATGCACCATGGCCGGCGTCGGCGCGTGAAGCACGGAGTGGTAGACCAGTCGGGGCAGTCCGGCGGCGCTCGCCGCGGCGATGACGTTGGCGCCGAACGCTTCCTCGCCGGCGTTATAGGTCGGCGGGATGTAATAGGCGGTCGCGACACCGCGAAGGCCTTCGGCCAGGCCGGACGGATCGTCCAGCTCCACCAGGGCGAAATCCTCCAGGTCCGGGAACAGCGCCTTCTGCGCGTCTCGGTGCAGCAGCGCTCTCACCTTCGCCCCTCGCCGCACCAGCGCGGCGACCACGGCGCGTCCCGTGGCGCCCCCCGCTCCGATCACGGCGACGTCCGTAACGCCTGTCGCACTCGGCATGGAGACCTCCCTGGATCCTGAGACTCGCCCGTCCACTCACGGGCGTCCGGATGGACGCCAGCGAGCCAAGGGATCAAATCGTTTAGACGTTTGTCTATCATCTTTTAATCAGCTATCAGCCGGCGGGCAAGCCGTAGAGCGTGGAGGAAACGATGGGCAGGACGAGCTTCGACAAGGGATGGCACAGGGTCGGCGACGGCCAGTTCGCCTACCTCCAGCCGTCGGGGACCTGGGGCTACAGCAATGCGGGCCTGGTTGTCGATGCGGGTCAGGCGCTGCTGGTCGACACCCTGTTCGACGAGCGGCTGACGGCCGAAATGCTTCATGACATGAAGGACGTGGCCGGGATCGCGAGCGACGAGATCGGCACCCTGGTCAACACCCATGCCAACGGCGATCACACCTATGGCAACCGGCTGGTCCGCAACGCTTCCATCATCGCCACGGAGGCCAGCGCCCACGAGATGGCGGTCGAGGATGCGCCTGAGCACATAGCGTCAATCATGAAGCAGACGCATACGCTGGGCCAGCTGGGCGTCTATCTGGACAACATCTTCGGTGCGTTCGACTTCGACTCGATCGTCGCCAAGCTGCCGGACACGACCTTCACAGGCGAGAAGACCCTGAAGGTCGGCGACAAGGCGGTGCACCTGGTCGAGCTCGGACCGGCCCACACCGCCGGAGACACCATCATCCATGTGCCCGGCGACAAGGTCGTCTATACGGGCGACATTCTCTTCATCGACGGCACGCCGATCATGTGGCGGGGTCCCGTCGGCAACTGGCTGAAGGCCTGCGACTACATTCTCGGCCTCGACGTGGACACCATCGTTCCCGGCCACGGCCCGCTCACCGACAAGGCGGGGGTTCGGGCCATGCGCAGCTATCTCGCCTACCTCCAAGAGGAGACCAAGGCGCGCCATGCCGCGGGCATGACGTCCTGGGACGCCGCGCAGGACATATCGCTGCGAGAGTTCGGCGCCTGGGAGGATCCCGAGCGGATCGCCGTCACCGTGGACACGATCTACCGCGAACTGAACGCGGACGTGTCGCCGCGCAACGTGCCGGAACTCTTCGGCCGGATGGCGGCCTTGGACCTGCGGCACAGGCCGGAACGCTATGCACCCAAGCCTGCGGCTTGCCAGGATCACGCCCATTAGCCACCCGGGTCGGCGGCCGACATACCGGATTGGCGACGCCTGCAGCGGGAATCGAGATGGCGCAGTTCGGCGACTACCAGAACGAGATCTACTTCGGCGGCCTGCGGGGACTGAAGCCCAAGCTGCCGGTCGATTACCGTGGCCTGGAACTGAGGGCGAGGACGGCGCTGCCGCCTTCGGTCCTCACCTACGTCCAGGGCGGATGCGGGGACGAGCAGACCCAGGACGTGAACGCCCAGGCGTTCAACCACTGGGGTCTTGTCCCACGCATGATGGTGGACTGCACCACCCGTGACCTTTCGGTGCAGCTCTTCGGCCTGAAGTTGCCGTCGCCCATCTTCCTGAGCCCGATCGGGGTCATCGGCCTTTGCGCGCAGGACGGCCATGGCGACCTCGCGACCGCGCGGGCGGCGGCGGCGGCGCACGTCCCCATGGTCGCTTCCACGCTCTCGAACGACCCGCTGGAGACCGTCGCCGACGCCGTGGGCGACGGCGTCGGCTTCTTCCAACTCTATACGCCCAAGGACAAGGCCCTGGCGGAGAGCCTCGTCCACCGGGCGGAGGCCGCCGGCTTCAAGGCCATCGTCGTCACCCTCGACACCTGGCTGACGGGCTGGCGCCCACGCGACCTGAACGACTCCAACTTTCCCCAGCTTCGCGGCCACGCCCTGGCCAACTATCTCTGCGACCCGCACTTCCGCGCCCTGCTGGACCGGCCGCCGGAGGACGACCCGGCTGCGGCGGTGGTGCGATGGGCGTCGATCTTCGGCAAGACCCTGACCTGGAGCGATCTGCCGTGGCTGCGCTCCCTGACCAAGCTCCCGCTCGTGCTGAAGGGGATCTGCCATCCTGACGACGCGCGGCGCGCCATCGATGGCGGCGTGGATGCGATCTACTGCTCCAACCATGGGGGGCGGCAGGCGAATGGCGGGATCGCGGCCATAGACATGCTACCGGACGTCGTGGCCGCCAGTGGGACGACGCCTGTCCTGTTCGACTCCGGCGTGCGGTCCGGCAGCGACGTGGTGAAGGCGTTGGCGCTAGGGGCGGCCGCCGTCGGCGTCGGGCGCCCCTACGCCTATGGCCTGGCGCTCGACGGGCAGGACGGGGTGGCCCACGTCCTGCGCTGCATCCTGGCGGAGGCTGACCTGCTCATGGCGGTGGACGGCTATCCGACCATCGCCGACCTGAAGGCGGGCGGACTCAAACGGTTGCAGGTCTGAACGCCCCGGCCCTTCGGTCAGCGCACGAGCCTGTTGCGCAGCACGCCTATGCCTTCGACCTCCAGTTCGACCGTCTCACCGCCCTTCAGGAACCTGAGGTTCTCCACCCCGGAGCCCGTGCCGACCGTGCCCGAGCAGAAGACCTCGCCCGGATGCACCGTCTGCCCCCGGCTGACGTCGGCGATGCAGTCCTCGAAGCGATGATACATCGCGCCTGACGATCCCCGCGACCATTCCTCTCCGTCGATGCGGGCGGTCATGGTCAAGGCGTAGGGGTCGCCAATCTCGTCGGCGGTGACGAGGCAGGGGCCGAGCGTGTTGCTCTGGTCGAAGTCCTTGCCTTTGCCGGGACCCAGCCTGCCTTCCATGACGACGGACTGCTCGTCGCGGGCGGACCAGTCGTTGAAGATGGTGTAGCCGAAGATGTGGGCGCGCGCGTCCTCGCGAGCGATATCGCGGCCGGCCTTGCCGATCACCGCGGCGAACTCCAGCTCGTAGTCGATAAAGTTCGAGAAGGCCGGCCAGTGGATGTCCTCGCCCGGTCCCGACACGGCGAAGCGGCTCGCGGTGTAGTAGATCGGCTTCTTGTACCAGACGGCCGGAATCTTCCACTGGCCGGAGGCTTCCAGCTCCCGACGCTTGGCCTCAGGGTCCGCGTCGCGGCCGGACAGTATGGTGATCGCCGCCGCCGAGGATTTCAGCAGGTGCTCCTCGAAGCAGAGGAAGTCGCGGATTTGCGCGGGAAGCGGCAGCGGCGCCAGCACGACGATATCCCGTGTCTCCACCATGGCGTCCTCCCGCGGCCGTTCGATCCAGCCCCGCGCCAGGTCCAGCGCGCCTTCGCCGGCCTCGATCAACGCCATCATGCCCGAAAAGGCCGCCGCTTGATCGGTGCGGGCCAGCGCCGCCATCTGGGTGAGATCCAAAATGCGCCGGTCCGCGTCCGTCCAGGCCCCCAGACTTCGCTGGCCATTCCGTTCGAAGGTGACTAGCCGCACGGCGCTCTCCAAGGTGTGGCGCTCGCCGCGCCATTAAGGCAGGCGTACAATCAGTAATGTCCGATCGTCTAGGCGTTTTCAAAGACCAACGTCCGAAAGCCCGTTAAGACGAGGTGTGAGCGCGACGAGGTGAACAGATGCGGGAGCCAGGCGGATCGAGTGGGGCGGCCCAGGCGGAGAAGGCGCCCGTCGGACCGGGGGCCTCTCCCGAGCGGACCTCGCCTGATCAGGCCTCGCCCGTTCGGCGCGCCTCGGCAGGACGACGCCGGGACGCCGATTCAGAGCCGGCGCCGCGCGCCCGCATACTTGCGGCGGCCGAAGAACTCTTCGCCCGGAAGGGCCTGCACGGCGCTCCATTGCGGGAAATCGCCCGCGACGCCGCGATAAACGTCAATCTCGTCTCCTACTACTTCCAGAGCAAGGAGGATCTGTTCAACGCCGTCGTGGACATCCGGGCGGCGCAGCTGAACGAGGCGAGGGAGCGTCTTCTAGATAAGCTCGACGAGCAGCACACGCCCAACCCCGCGCCCGTCGAGAAGATCGTTCACTCCCTCATCCATCCGTTCTTCGAGCTGAGGGCGCGGGACATGGCAGGCTGGTCCAACTGGACGCAACTGCTGAACCGGGAGACCGGGACGGAGGTCTGGGCTCGGGCCATGGCGCGCAACCTGGGTCCGGTGTTGCGCCGCTACCTCTACACCCTGCACCGGGCGGTGCCGGCGGCGCGAAAGGCGGACATCCTCTTCATCCTGGAACTGGCGACCCGGGCCATGGTGCTTGCAGCCGAGGTCGACGCCACGGCCATCCTTCCAGACGCCGTCGCGGCCGACTGGAGCGACGACAAGATCGAAACCCGCATTGTGCGTTCGCTGACGGCTGCAGCCATGGCCTTCGGGGCAAGCTGACTTGCGCTGAGGCCCAAGCCCTTATACAACTGTCTAACTCAGAATGTTGGACCGTATAGGGAGCGGATCATGCCGTACAAAGGTCTGGTTAGGGACGTCACCGAGGACGAAGTCGCCACTTACGAGAGGGACGGCGTGGTTCGGTTGCCGGGCATCCTCAGCCTCGAACTCGTCGCCCAGTTGGGTAAGGGCGTCGACGAGGCGCTTTACGGCCAATGGGAAAGCCCCGACGTGAAGACCTACGACGCCTCGGTGACCGCCGATCAGCTCAAGGCCGCCGGCGTTCCGGTCCTCTCCGACGCCCGCGCCGAGGGCATCGCGGACAAGGGCCGGGGCCGCTTCGTCTCCATGATCGGAGCGAACACAATCAACGCCGACATCCGCGAGATCGCCCTCCACTCGGCGCTGCCCTATATCGCCGGCCGGCTGTTCCGCGCCAGCAAGGTCAATTTCTACGATGACCAGACCTTGATGAAGGAGCCGTCGACGAAGGAATACACCGCCTTCCACACCGACGAACCCTATTATCATCTGAGTGGAGAGCAGGTCTGCGGAATGTGGGTGTCGCCCGATGTGGTGACCGAAGAGTCGGGCGCCATGCGATACGTGCGCGGGTCACACCGTTGGGGCACTTACTTCAAGGCGAACGTCTTTGTCAGCCAGCACTCGATCGGCTCCCTGATGCCGGAGGCGTCCGACGAAGAAGGTCAAGTTCAACTACCCGACATCGAGGGCGATCCGGACAAATACGACATCCTCACCTACGCCTCGAACCCAGGCGACGTGATCGTCCACCACTCCAACCTGATCCATGGATCAGGCCCGAACTACCGTTCGGACCTGACACGCAGGGCGGTGTCGTTCCGGTACGCCGGAGACGATGTACGTTACCGCTTCCACCGCTCCGCTCCGCCTCAGCCGCACCACCACTACGACCTCAAGGACGGCGATCCCATAGATTGTGATCAGTTCCCCGTTGTTTGGACCGACGCGTAGTTCTTGTCAGCGGCTCCACTCGGAAAGTCGCAGTTGTCAGCTGGGGTTCCGTAGGACGACTGGGAGCTGATGGAGTGTCTACTGCCTGCCACAACGATTATTCGTGACCAGCCAGCCGCGGCGCGAGTAACGCCCTGTTGTTTGAGGCAACTGCAATGAACAGTAGCTATGCTGCTGGGCGAGCATCTGCTGCGAGATGCCGCCAATTGTCCGCGTGAGCTCGTTGACGGATGGATGCCCGGGCAGCGCCATGGAGATGATCACCCCATTTGTCACCGATGATGCTTCACCGCCGCCGGCTACGATGAATGGTGATCGGAATCTGCTTTAGGAGCGAAGAACGGCAGCTATCTGGCTCTCCGCAACTAAAACCAGTCAGGCGGGAGTCGGCCAGCTCTCGTCATTCTGCGCTGCCATCGGAGTGGCCCTGAGCTGCCGCTCGAACGGCGAGTTTCTGGAGGTAAACCAATGTCTGCAAAGGGCGCATCCCGACTGGTTGCATCTGTCGCGGGTTCCGATCGCACAGCCCCATGATGGCGATGTCTGGACAGCTCAGGCGATCAGCGGGGCCTGACGGTGTCCACCATGTCTGGCGCCAGATGAGGACGGCGCTAAGCTATCGCCATGAGGTCTCCTTCCGAGGTCGCCGCCGCGCCGCGCGAGGCGTTGGCTGCCATGGTGGAGCGGGTCACCTTCCACAACCCGGAGACGGGCTTTTGCGTGCTGCGGCTGAAGGCTCGCGGCCACAAGGACCTGGTCACCGCCACCGGTCATGCTCCAGCGATCAACGCGGGCGAGT
>CALMGB010000217.1:733-8216 GCA_937863535.1 uncultured Caulobacteraceae bacterium | reverse complement strand
GCGGACGGGCGCTCACCCCGCCCCTCCAGCCAGGCGAACAGCTCCACATAGGGCGGCTCCAACCCGTGCCAGACTTCCTCCACGTCCGAGGCCGAGACCTCCGCCCCGTAGTCGGCCGAAAGGCTCGCCGCCGCTGTCTTGGCCAGCCGCGCCGAAAGCCCCACCCGCAACTCGCCGGTGATGAGCTTCAGCATGGCCCAGCGGCCCTCGGCGTCCAGGGTGTCGAGCCAGCCCTCCACCAGCGCGGGAATGTCAGCACGCGAGGTGGTGCGCAGCGCGTCCACCACCTCCGGCAGGGTCGGCGCCGGTGCGTTCACGCCGAACCGCGCCGGCCAGACCAGCGAGGCCGTCTCCGCCAGATCGCCCACGTAGTTGTAGGACCAGCCGAACAGCACCGGGTCCATCCGCGCCTCCACCAGCTTGCGGATCATGGCGGGCTTGGCGGCGTGGAAGGTGAGGTCGCCGGTCAGCGAGGCCAGGGCGAACCCGCGTTCCGGATCGGGCGCCGCGGCCAGGTACTCGTGCACCAGGCGCAGCTTGGCGTTGCGCGAACCGGTCAGCGACAGACGATCGAGCAGGTGGGCGAAGGCGCGCATGGCGACGCCTGAACGGCCAAGCCCCGCGAACGGCTGCGAAGCGCCGGACGGCGCAGGTGCATTGACAGGGAGGGCAGAGGCTGGAATGTCCGCGCTCGCCGTCGCGGCCGCATATCCGAGCCCCCCAAGAGCCATGACCTACATCGTCACCGACGCCTGCGTGAAGTGCAAGTTCATGGACTGCGTGGAAGTCTGCCCCGTGGACTGCTTCTACGAGGGCGAGAACTTCCTGGCCATCAATCCGGACGAATGCATCGACTGCGGCGTCTGCGAGCCCGAGTGCCCCGTGGACGCCATCAAGCCGGATACCGAGGACGATCCCGACGGCAAGTGGTTGAAGGTCAATTCCGACTACGCCAAGGTCTGGCCGAACATCACGGTCAAGGGCACGCCTCCCGCCGACCGCGAGGCCTTCGAGCGCGAGACGGGCAAGTTCGAGAAGTATTTCGACCCCGCGCCCGGCAAGGGCGCCTGACGCCGGAGGGCGGCGCGTCCGGCGCGCTGTTCGCCTGGCCGGGGAATATCGCGCGGCTCGTGGAACGAGTGCGCCCGCCTTTCCCCGGCGCGACAATTGTGCTATTTCTCAGGTGATGACGACGGGGTCTTTCCACTCGCCCGGCGCATCGATCGTTGCAATCCGCCGTCCGTTCAAGACGCGCCCGACCGTGGTCACTGGGTGTTTTGATTCACCAGGAGCTTGGGTTCAAGCCGCACGCCGCATCCGGCGTGGCGGATTTGCTCGGCGCCTGCGGACGGCCAGTGGCGCGTACGCCTTGGCGAACGCACCACGCAAGACCTTTGAAGGAACGTCCATGACCCTCAGCGCTGACCATTTCGCCGTCTCGGATCACGTGGTCTATCCCGCCCATGGCGTCGGCCGGATCGTGGCGGTGGAGACCCAGGAGGTCGCGGGCATGGCGCTGGAGGTCTACGTCATCGGCTTCGACCACGAGAAGATGACCCTGCGGGTGCCCACCAAGAAGGCCAAGGCCGCGGGCCTGCGCTCGCTGGCGGGCTCCGACGTGGTGTCCAAGGCGATGACCACCCTGAAGGGGCGCGCCCGGGTGAAGCGCACCATGTGGAGCCGCCGCGCCCAGGAGTACGAGGCCAAGATCAACTCCGGCGACCTGATCTCCATCGCCGAGGTGGTGCGCGACCTGCACCGCGCCGACAACCAGCCGGAGCAGTCCTATTCCGAGCGCCAGCTCTACGAATCGGCTTTGGACCGCATGGCCCGCGAAGTCGCCGCGATCGAGCAGATCGACCGCGACGCCGCGGTCAACCTGCTGACCAAGTCGCTGGTCAAGGCGGCCTGATCCCGCTCCCTGGTGGGAGAGGCGATTATTCCGCGGCCATCCGCGAGTAGGGTGGCGGCGCATGTCGGCGGCGGAGCGTGTTGCGTGTCGCCAAGTCGCGCAGCGCCGGTCCGACGAGCGTCCAAGGCTCCAGCACATAGCGGCTGAACATGCGCCGCGGCTCGCATAGCAGGCGGTAGGCGCCCTCCAAGCCCATCCGCCCTGTCCAGCTGGGCGGTGTCTTGATCACGCCCGCCTCGTAGTCGAAGGCCGCGCCGACCGGCAGGATCACGCAGTCCGGAAGCCGGTCGTAGCAGCGCTCGATCCAGGCCTCCTGCCGCGGCATGCCCATGCCCACCATCAGCACGTCGGGCCGGAAGGCGGCGATCTCGGCCAGCACCTCGTCCTCCTGCGCGCCGCCCCATTCGAAGAAGCCGTCGCGGCCGTCGATCACCGGCCCAGGCCAGCGGGCGTTCAGCACCTCGCGCGCTGCGTCCACGATCCCGGGCCGGCCGCCGAGATAGTAGACGCGCCAGCCGTCCGCCTGGGCCCAGTCCCAGAGCAGGGTGCGGAAATCCATGTAGGTGCAGCGGTGGAAGCGGCGCGAGCGGCCGTAGATCCAGCGCGCCCACAGCGTCAGCGGCAGGGAATCGACCTCCACCACGTCCGCCCGGTCGTACAGCGCCGCCATCAGCGGGTTGCCACGGAGCAGATACAGGCTGTGCAGGTTGTGGTTGGCCACGACGGCCTTCGCGCGAGCGGCCACGCACCCGCGCACGAAGTGCAGCATCTCCTCGGGCTTCACCAGGTCCATCCGGGCGCCGAGCAGGGTGATGCGCTGTTCAGGGCGGCGCTGGCGGCGGAAGGGGCCGCGCACCTGGTAGTCCGCCCGCTTCTCCAACGATGCGCTCGGCATGCGCGGTCCCTCGATCGCGGCGGCGAGGACCGCGTCTTCGGCCGGACCCTGCCACCGGAGCCGCTAAACCGGCCTTAGCGAGCGTGGTTTAAAACCGTTCATGGTCAGCGGCCGGACCGCTATGCTGCGGGTCGATCACCCGACTGCAAGACCGAGACCTGCCTGATGGACACGCCCCCCCCGCTCCAAGGCCACACCCTGGCCGGCTATCTCGCTACCCAGGCCAAGGCCGACGCCAGCCTGCGCGCCCTGGTCCTGGCCCTCGCCGCCACCTGCGGGGAGATCAGCGCCCTGGTGGCCCGCGGCGCGCTCGGCGACGTGCTGGGGAGCGCCGGTGCGGAGAACGTGCAGGGCGAGGTGCAGAAGAAGCTCGACGTCATCTCCAACGACATGCTGGTCGCCTGCGCGGAGCAGTCCGGCCAGGTGGCCGCCGTGGGGTCCGAGGAGCTGGAGGACGTGATCGTCTTCCCCGGCGGGGACCGGGGCCGCCACCTCCTCCTCTTCGATCCCCTGGACGGGTCGAGCAATATCGACGTGAACGTCTCCATCGGCACGATCTTCTCGGTCCTGCCGGCGCCCACAGGCCGCGCGGCGACGGCGCAGGACTTCCTGCAGGGCGGCCGGTCGCAGCAGGCGGCCGGCTATACGCTCTATGGCCCGCAGACGGTGCTGGTGCTGACGCTGGGCGAGGGCGTGGCGGGCTTCACCCTGGATCCGCGCGACGGCGCCTGGACGCTGACCCATCCGGACCTGCGCATCCCCCGCGACACGCGCGAGTTCGCCATCAACATGAGCAACCAGCGCCACTGGGCCGCCCCCGTGCGCCGCTACATCGACGACGCGCTGGCCGGCCGCACGGGGCCGCGGGGCAAGGACTTCAACATGCGCTGGGTGGCGGCCATGGTAGCCGACGTGCACCGCATCCTGAGCCGGGGCGGCGTCTTCCTCTATCCGTGGGACCAGCGGGAGCCCGATCGCCCCGGCAAGCTGCGGCTGATGTACGAGGCCAATCCCCTCGGCTGGGTGGTGGAGCAGGCCGGCGGCGCCGCCAGCGACGGGCGCCAGCCCATCCTGGACATCGCCCCCACCTCGCTGCACCAGCGCGTCAGCGTCGTGCTGGGCTCGGCCGAAGAGGTGGAGCGCGTGGTCGCCCACCACCACGAGGCTGCGGCGTGAGCGCGGCCGAGGCCGACAAGCACGTCTACGTCCCGTCCGACGGCCACGGCCTGAAGCACGACCCCTTCAACGCCATCGTCGCCCCGCGCCCCATCGGCTGGGTGTCGACGGTGGACGCGGAGGGCCGGCGCAACCTCGCCCCCTACAGCTTCTTCAACGCCTTCAACTACAAGCCCCCCATCGTGGGCTTCTGCAGCGTGGGCTGGAAGGACAGCGTCGCCAACGCCACCGCCGGCGGCGAGTTCGTCTGGAACCTGGCCACCCGCGCGATCGCCGAGGCCATGAACGCGACCTCGGCCGCCGTCGAGCACGCCGTGGACGAGTTCGAGCTCGCGGTGCTGACGCCCCTGCCCTCCCTGAAGATCGCGCCGCCCCGGGTGGCGCAGAGCCCGGTCAACTTCGAGTGCCGCGTGACCCAGATCGTGCAGCTGAAGACCGCCGCCGGCGCCGAGGTGCCGAGCTGGATGGTGTTCGGCGAGGTGGTGGCCGTCCACATCGACCGGGCCCTGATCGCGGCCGGCGCCTCCGACACCGCCGCCGCCCGCCCGATCCTGCGCGGCGGGGGGCCGGCCGACTATTTCGAGATCGGACCCGAGGCGCTGTTCAAGATGGCTCGGCCCAGGTAGGGCGACCTCGCGGATGCCGTCAGCCGGCTTCCCCCAACGCGTCCCGCCGCGCTGTCCTCGAGCCGCGGCTTCGTCGGTCTGGAGCCACCCCCGCGTGGGGCGAACGCATGTCAAAGACCGTGTACGCCTACACGCCCCCGCCGGGGCGGTCCTGCGCGGGGGTTGGGTCCGCCGCTGCCAAGGACCTGGACGGGTCTGGGCCTCTCAGATGCCCCCATGACGACCTACTTGGGTGTCGGGCTCTCATGCTGCGCCGTTTGACCGGGGAAATCACTAGGGCGCGCCTCGGGCCCCGGGGATGCGCAGTCGTGTCGTCCCGCTTGCTGTTCGTGTCGGAGCCGCCTTGCGGGCAAACCTAGCCGAAGGCGGGGCGCAGAGGCAGATGACGGGTCGCCGCTCTATTGGGGCAGTCCGCTTTCGGGCGACAGCCTACCGGGGAAGAACGACCCAAGGCGGACTTCGCGACCCGAGGCGTTGTGGTTCTCAGAACCTTCATTTAGCATCCAAAGCGGCGTCGTCAGACACGCGCGCCCGACCTTGCCCAGAAGCGATCAAGGTGCCGGCTGAGCTTCCGTCTTCGTTGTGCGCCTCGATGAAGGCGCGACCCCCCTTGGTGGCCACCTCAAGCGCTGTAGGATAGTAGCCGAGCTTGCCCTTGTTGTCGTAGTTTAGGGCGAACGCCGCCAAGCCACTTTTCTCATCAACAAGCATGCCAAGCGCATCCCCCGTAGGTCGATCTACAGCTATGGAGGCTCCGCGACCGTCTAGGTAACCGAACCCTCCTCTTTCATCCCCATTAGGATTATAGATCACCATCCCCCATCCCTGCGCGACGCGCTGGTAGTCCTTGCCTTTGATCCGCGGGCTAGGCTCTTCGCCAAGTAGGACACGATTCTGGCCGCCCTCACCCTTGAATACTAGCGTCTCGCGAGTAGGTCCGCGTGCGCGTGATCCATTAGGAGAGGCATCGCCGAGTACAATACGCTCGCGCCCGGCTCCGTCTTCGATCACAACACCTCTCGCCCTTAGGACTTGAGAGTTGGGTGCCACGGCCGCCACAATCAAACAGCCTACCCCCGCAACGATTGCAACCTGTAGGCACTTCATTTGCTTGCGCAATGAAGCAACTTCTTGGGTCAGGATACGCTCGCAATCATCGTCCACGTGTTTGTCTCCGCCTTGGCTGATGGAAACGCTAAGTCAACCTAAGTTCGGGGGAAAGACGGATGTCGCTTCCTACCCAATTCTGCCGCGGTGAACGTCCGCTCTCCCGCTAAGCTCCCCCCACTTCCGCCACCCTCACCCGCGCGCCGTCCAGCACCAGGGCCAGCTCCCCGCGCTTGAGCCTCAGCGCATCCGCGCCGAACACCTCGCGCCGCCAGCCGTGCAGGGCGGGGGAGGCGTCGCCGTCGTCGGAGGCGATGCGCTCCAGGTCCGACACGGTGGCGATCAGCTTGGCGGCCACGCCGGCGTCCTCGGCCCGCGCCTTCAGCAGCACCTTCAGGAGCTCCACCGCCGCGCCCGCGGCCTGGGCCGGCGGGGGGCTGCGCTCGATCACCGGCGCATAGGCCTCCGGGTCGCGGAGCGCCGCCTGCAGGGCCGCCACCAGGTCCGGGCCGAACTTGGAGCCGCCGAACCCCTTGGGCACCGAGCGCAGGCGGTTCAGGGCCTCCACGTCCAGCGGCAGCTGGGTGGCGATCTCGTCCATCGCCTCGTCCTTGAGGATGCGGCCCCGGGGCTGGTCGCGGGACTGGGCGGTGCGCTCTCGCCAGGCGGCGGCGGCGCGGAAGGCGGCGAGGTAGCGGGCGTTGAACTTGCGGGGCTTCAGCCGGCGCCAGGCGTTCTCCGGATCGACGTCGTAGGTGGCGGGATCGGTCAGGAAGTCCATCTCCTCCGTCACCCAGGCTAGCCGCCCGGCCTTCTCCAGCCGCTCGACGAGCTTTGGGTACAGCCTGGCCAGGTGGGTCACGTCGCCCACGGCGTAGTCCAGCTGGGCCTCCGACAGCGGACGGCGGCTCCAGTCGGTGAAGCGGGAGGACTTGTCGATGTCGATGCGCAGCAGCTGGCGCACCAGGGCGTCGTAGGCGATCTGCTCGCCGAAGCCGGCCGCCATGGCCGCCACCTGGGTGTCGAACAGGGGCTTGGGGATAGCGTGCAGGTTGTTGAAGATCTCCACGTCCTGGCGGGCGGCGTGGAAGACCTTGAGGATGCGCTCGTCGCGCAGCACGTGCAGGAACGGCTCCAGGTCCAGCCCCTCGGCCAGGGGGTCGATGACGCCCCCGTGCTCGACGCCGGCCGCCTGGATCAGGCAGAGCCTGGGCCAGTAGGTGGTCTCGCGCATGAACTCGGTGTCCACGGCGATGAAGGGCTGGTCGGCCAGGTAGCCGCAGAAGGCCTCCAGCTCGGCATTGGAAGTGATCGGCGTCATGGGCTAGCTATAGCTTGCTTCGGCGCGCCTCCAAGGGCGGGCGCGGACGAGGCGCCCCACGGACCGGATTTGATGAGCGATCAGGCGAACGGCCTCACCTACGCGGGCGCAGGCGTGGACATCGATGCGGGCGAGGCCCTGGTCGAGGCGATCAAGCCCCTGGCGCGCGCCACCGCCCGGCCCGGCGCGGAGGCGAGCCTGGGCGGCTTCGGCGCCCTGTTCGACCTGAAGGCCGCCGGCTACGCCGACCCGCTGATCGTCACCACCACCGACGGGGTGGGCACCAAGCTGAAGATCGCCATAGAGACCGGCCGCCACGACACCGTGGGGATCGACCTGGTGGCCATGTGCGTCAACGACCTGCTGGCCCAGGGCGCCGAGCCGCTGATGTTCCTGGACTACTACGCCACCGGCAAGCTGGACGTGGAGGCGGCGCGTCGGGTGGT
>CALMGB010000217.1:0-723 GCA_937863535.1 uncultured Caulobacteraceae bacterium | reverse complement strand
GGCCGGCTGCGCGCTGGTCGGCGGCGAGACCGCCGAGATGCCCGGCATGTACTCAGGGGACGACTACGACCTGGCCGGCTTCTCGGTCGGGGCGCTGGAGCGGGGGCGCGTGCTGCCGCGGCTCGATGTGCAGCGGCCGAGCGACCTGCTGATCGGGCTGGCCTCCTCCGGCCCGCACTCCAACGGCTACTCGCTGATCCGCCGGGTGGTGGAGCGCACCGGGCTCGGCTGGGACGCCGACGCGCCGTTCGAGCCAGACGTGAGCCTGGCGGAAGCCTTGATGCGCCCCACGAGGATCTACGTGAAGACCGTCCTGCCGCTGATGAAGGCGGACATGGTCAAGGGCGCCGCCCACATCACCGGCGGCGGCCTGGTCGAGAACCCGCCCCGGGCCATCGCCAAGACCCTGAAGCCCCGCCTCGACTGGTCCGCCTGGACCCCGCCGCCGGTGTTCGACTGGCTGCAGCGCGAGGGCGGCGTGGCGGATGGCGAGCTGCGGCGCACCTTCAACTGCGGGGTCGGCTTCATGCTGGTGGTCGAGCCGGCGCTGGCGCCCGCGGTGATGGCGGCCCTGCTGAACGCGGGCGAAGAGGCGTTCGTGATCGGCGAGCTGGCGGCGGCGTGAGCAGGGTCCGCACGGCCGTCCTGGTCTCGGGCCGCGGATCGAACCTGGCCTCCCTGATAGCGGCGGCCGAGGCGCCGGGCTCCCCCGCCAAGATCGTT
>CALMGB010000216.1 GCA_937863535.1 uncultured Caulobacteraceae bacterium | reverse complement strand
GGGGGGGCTCGGCCGGGGGGGGGGGGGGGGGGGGGGTTTCCGACGGTTGGCGGGGGGGGGGGGGCGCCCGCGACGGGGCGGGCGCCGTCGGCTGCACCGTGCGGCCGGGCCGCGCCGTGGCGGAGGGCTGATCATGAGCGACGCCTTAATCCTCGCCGTCCCCTCCAAGGGCCTGAAGGAGCAGGTGGAGCGCTGGCTTTCCGAGTGTGGCTTTACCCTGGAGGCGGACGGCGGCGACCGTGGCTACCGCGCGCTGTTGCGCGGCCTGCCCGGCGCCGAGGTGCGGCTGATGTCGGCCGGCGACATCGCCGCGGCGCTGGACGCCGGCGACATCCACATCGGCGTCACCGGCGAGGACCTGCTGCGCGAGACCGGCGAAAGTTTGGACGAACGGGTCATGCTGCTGCGCGCGCTCGGCTTCGGGCGCGCTGACCTGGTGGTCGCGGCGCCCCAGAGCTGGATCGACGTGGACGCCATGGCCGACGTGGAGGAGGTGGCGCACCTCTATCTCGTGCGCACCGGCGCGCGGCTCCGGGTCGCGACCAAATACGCCGCCCAGACCCGAGCCTTCTTCGCCGCCAAGGCCATTGCCGACTACCGCATCGTGGACAGCGGCGGCGCCACGGAAGGCGCGCCCGCGGCGGGGCTGGCGGAACTGGTGGTGGACATCACCACCACCGGCGCGACGCTGGCGGCCAACAACCTGAAGATTGTCTCCGACGGGGTGATCCTGCACAGCCAGGCCCAGCTCGCCGCCTCCCTGCACGCGCCCTGGGCGGCGCATCAGCTCGCCCTGGTGCGCCGGCTGATCTCGGTGGCGGAGGCGCGTGCCCGGGCGCGGAGCCTCGCGGCCCTGCGCTGGCCGGAGGAGCAGGATCAGGCCGCCCGCGACGCCACAGAGGCGCACCTGACCCGCGGCGCCACCCGCCAACCGTTCGGTCTGCTGGCGCCCGAACCAGCCCTGCTGGACATCGCCGCCGACCTCGCCGTGGCCGGTGTCGGACCGGTGAGCGCCGGGCGCCCGGACTACGTGTTCGAGGCGTTTTGCCCGGTCGCCGACGCCCTAGCCGCGCGCGTCGGCTGAGACGCGCTTTGGCTGGAGCGCGAAGGGCATGACGCGCCCCGCGGTTCTGGTCTAAGCCTCGCTCCATGAGCGACACCCGCGCCAGCTTTGGCTTCCAGGACGTCGACCCTACGGACAAGCCCCGCCTGGTGCGCGGCGTATTCGACCGGGTGGCGTCGCGCTACGACCTGATGAACGACCTGATGAGCGCGGGCGTGCACCGGGCCTGGAAAGACATGACCGCGGCGAGGCTCAACCCCCAGCCCGGGGAGCGCATCATCGACTGCGCCGGCGGCACCGGCGATATCGCCAAGCGCTTGGCCAAGCTCGCCCGCGCCGCCAAGGCCAGGCGCGGCGGCGAGGACGCCGAGATCCTGGTGGTCGACTACAACGCCGAGATGGTCGGCGTCGGCCGCGAGCGCGTCGCTGAGGCCGAGATCGCCTGGGCCGTCGGCGACGCCCAGCGCCTGCCGCTGCCGGATGCCTGCGCCGACGCCTATGTCATCGCCTTCGGCATCCGCAACGTCACCGACATCCCCACCGCACTCCGCGAGGCCCGGCGGGTGCTGAAGCGCGGCGGCCGCTTCCTGTGCCTGGAGTTCTCCCAGCCCACGGCGCCGGCCATGCGCAAGGCGTACGACGCCTACAGCTTCAACGTGATCCCAGCGGTCGGCGGCATGGTCGCGCAGGACCGTGAGAGCTACCAGTACCTGGTGGAGAGCATCCGCCGCTTCCCCACTCAGGACCGCTTCGCCGCCATGATCGCCGACGCCGGCTTCAAGCGGGAAGGCTACACCAACCTCACCGGCGGGGTGGCGGCGCTGCACCACGGGTGGGCGCTGTGAAGACTTCAGCTTCCCTCCCCCTTGATGGGGGAGGGGCAGGGGTCAGGGCCCCGCCGTCCAGCCCCATCCCCGACCCTTCCCCCATCAAGGGGGAAGGAGGATGGTG
>CALMGB010000215.1 GCA_937863535.1 uncultured Caulobacteraceae bacterium | reverse complement strand
GGCGCAGCCCGCGGGGCCGGCCAAGTCATGGGCTCCGGCAGCGGCAAGGTGAAGTGGTTCAACGCCACCAAGGGCTTTGGCTTCATCCTGCCCGACGAAGGCGGCCCGGACATCTTCGTGCACGTCTCGGCGGTGGAACGGGCCGGCCTGAACAGCTTGGACGAGGGTATGACCGTCTCCTACGACCTGGAGCAGGACCGCCGCACAGGCAAAACCTCGGCCGGCAACCTGCGCGCCACCGGCTGAGCCGTGGGCCGCCTCGGCGGCCCCCACTCTTTGACCAGAGGATCAGAGCGGCTCCGCCCCGCAGGGGACAGAGCCCGCTCTCGCGTCTAGCTCTTAGGCGTCAGGATCGCATCCAGTCGCGCCGGCGTAGCGCCAATCCGCTCCAGGTGCGGGTAGCGGAGACCTCCGGTATAGGCGACCTGCACCGTACGCACATGATCGCCGACCTTCACCAGGAGCTCCAATGGGCCGCGGGCCTTGATCGCGTCCTTCAGCTTGTCCGCGTCGTAAGCCAGACCGTTCACCGCCACCAGGGTGGTCCCTGTCACCAGCCCAGCGTTGAACGCGGGACCGCCCCAGTGCACGTCGGTCAGCTTGCCCTCCTTGTTGATGAGCACCCCTAGCGAGAAGCTGAGATCGGTGGATTTCCGACGTGCCTCGTTGTCCTTGAAAAACGGCGTCTGCGTGTCGGTGTAGACGAGCCTATAGCCGCCGCGGGCCAGGCCATCGAGCGGCGCGCCCGGCCCATGCCCGTCCAGCCGGGTGCGCAGGAAGCTCGCCCAGTCGTAGGGCGTCACCGCGTTCAGCGCCGCCACCACATCCTCGAAGCTGTAGGTGTCGGTGACGAAGCTGCCGTCGCGGACGCCGAAGAAGCCACGGGCGAAGTCGTCCAGCGACTTGCGGCCACCCGTTCGCTCGCGGATGAGGGTGTCGGCGTCCAGCCAGATCAGCTGGCCCTCGGAATAGTAGTCCTCGCTACGCTGCCAGCTGCGCCAGGACAGAGGCCGGCGCTCCGAGATGATCGGGTCGTTGGTAGTGTCCTGCATGGCGCGCCATTCCCGACCCACCCGGTCGTTGTAGGTCGCGGCGGTGGCGGCGATGGCGTCCAACGCCTCCTGGTGCGTCCAGAGCCCCGAGCGGGCGGCGAGCACATAGCCCCAATATTGGGTCTGGCCCTCATAGACCCAAAGCAGGCTGTCGCGCATGGGCACGTTGAAGTTGGGGGTCCACAGGTCTGCGGGGCGGCGGAACTTGCCGTCCCAGGAGTGGGTGAACTCGTGCGCCAATAAGTCGCGCTCGCCGGCGGAGTGGCTCCAGTCGGTGAAATAGCCGGGCTCGGTCCCGTCCTCGCTGGAGCGGTGATGCTCCAACCCCTCCCCGCCCATCTCGTCGCTGAGCCATAGCAGGAAGTCGTAATGGTCGTAGTGGTGGGAGCCGTAGAGCGCATAGGCTTGGCGGATCAGGTTGCGGTGCGCCTCGATCTGCTCCGGGCTCGCTACGAGATCGGCGTCGCTGTCGGCGGCCATGTCCAGGCGCACCGGTACGGGGCTGTTGCTGATGGTCACCTGCTTGAAGTGACGCCCCGCCAGCAGCGGCGAGTCGACCAGGGTGTTCAGGGTCACCGGCGCAAAGCTGACGGTATCGCCGGCGCGACTCGCGCCGTCGAGCGCGGAGCCGAACTTCCAGCCTACCGGCAGGGTGACGCTCGGCCTGTAGGTGATGTCGCGCGAGAAGTAGCCCGCCGGGTAGAGGGCGACCGTGTTCCACTCCAGGTTCAGCATCTCGGGCGTGGCCATGATCCGGCCCACCCGATCCTCGGTCGGGGTGAGATATTGGTAGCGGAGTTCGAGGCTGGTCGCGCCGGCCGGCACGTCCACATGGAAGGCATAGACGTCCACCGTGTCGCGCGTCCACTCCACGCGCTGGCCGTTGGCGGTGATCACCAGGCCGGCGAGCTGGTCGAGCGGGCCGCTCGGAGAGTGGTTGCCCGGCAGCCACTTGGGATAGAGCAGCACCATCGGCCCGGGACCCGACACCGGGATCGTCTCGCGCACCTGGTCGATGCGGCGCGTGACGTCGCTGGCGTCCACCTGCAGGCTGATCGAGCCAGGATAGGCGATGTCGCGCGGCGCGGGGACTGGCGGCGGCATCGTGAGGGGCTGGGGTTGCGGATCCTGCGCCCACGCGGACCCCGCCAGCGGGGCCAAAGCAACGAGGGCGAACAGGACAAGCTTCAAAATACGATACTCACAGCTGGCGAACGCCGTTTTAGCGCCCACGCTCACCTGCGGCCTATACAGTTCAGCTTGGGTTCAGGAAAGACCCGCCTATCTAGGAAGTATCGCGTCGGCCGGCGTCGCCCGAAGCCCGGCGCAAGTGGAGTAGGACATGCGGCTGAGATCATTGGCGACGTCAGTTTGCGCTTTGGCGTTGATTCTTCCGGCGGTCGCGTCCGCCCAGCGCGGCGGCGGCGGCCATGGTGGAGGCGGCGGCTTCCACGGCGGAGGTGGCGGCTACGGCGGCTTTCGTGGCGGCTATGGCTTTCGTGGCGGCTACGGTTATGGCCGCTTCGGATACGGTGGCTTCTATCCGTTTTTTGGCTTCGGCCTGGGGTTCGGCCTAGCCTCTTTGTACGCCTACGACTTCTATTCGCCCTGGTACTATTATTACCCGTCGAGCTTTGGCTACGGTTACGGAGATTCCGGGTACGGTTATGGTGGTTCTGGGTACGGCGACGGCGGATATGGCTATGACGGCTACGACGGCGGGTCTGCGCCGCCGCGGAGCGGGGACGCTTGGTCGCAGGAGTCGACAGCGCAGTCGTCACCGTCTGCGAACGGCTATTCGGCGCCTGCGCCTTGCGGCCGGTATGTCTGGAACGCCGCCCAGTCGCGCTACCACTGGGACGACAGCGGCTGCTGATCTAGCGGTGGCGCAGGTCACACTGGTACCAGGGCGGAACCGCAGCCTTGTGGCTGTGCTTCCGCCCCTGGTCTTACAGGCCTAGCGAGCGTCAGATGTCCTTCCACAAGCTGGCGATTATCGGCTACGGCAAGATCGCGCAGGACCAGCACATCCCCGCCATCCAAGACTCCGCTGCCTTCGAGCTGACGGCGGTGACGAGTGGGCACGCAAAGACTATTCCCGGCGTCGGGAGGGTGTTCACCGAAGACGTCGAGATGTACTCCGGTGCGCCGGAGATCAATTGCGTCGCCATCTGCAGCTCGCCTGGCCAGCGGTTCGCAACCGCACGGCGCGCCTTGCTTGCCGGCAAGCACGTTTTGTTGGAGAAACCTCCCGCCGCCACCCTGGGCAAGGCCCGCGCCCTCGCCGCCTTGGCGAAGCATAAGGGCCTGACGCTTTTCGCCACTTGGCACGCCCGCGAGAACCCTGCGGTCGCGGAAGCTGCGCGCCGGCTTCAGGGCGAGCAGGTTAGCCAGCTGACGGTCACCTGGAAGGAGGACGTGCGCAAGTGGCATCCGGGCCAGGAGTGGGTCTGGAGCGCCGGGGGGTTTGGAGTGTTCGACCCCGGGATCAACGCCTTGTCCATCGTCACGGCCATTCTGCCAGCCGCCGTCTTCGTCCAGTCCGCCAAGCTCAGCATCCCGTCCAACCGCCAGAGCCCTATCGCGGTCGAACTCGGCTTCGGATCGGAGCCACCGGGAGACAGCCTGACGGCGGTGTTCGACTGGCGCCAGACCGGTCCCCAGACGTGGGACGTGGAGGTGCGGACCCGCTCGGGCTCAACACTGCTGCTGACGGGCGGGGGCGCCAAGCTCGAGGTCGATGGCCAGGAGGTTCAGACCCCGCCGGCAAGGGAGTATCCCGACCTCTACGCCCGCTTCGCCGAGCTGCTGGACAGGGGCGAGAGCGACGTGGACCTCCGCCCCTTCGAGCTCGTCGCCGATGCCTACCTGTGCGGCGAGCGCGAGCAGGTGGATGCGTTCAGCTTCTGAGGGGCGCTAGACGCGGTACGCCGCCAGCTTCTCCAGCCCGGGCATGTCGGGCGCGTCCAGCCTGAGGCGCGACTTCAGGTGGGGCGCACGTTCGACGTCGATCCGCTCCGCCAGCGTCTGGAGGTAGAGCAGCTCCTCCTTGGTGCGTAGGTCGACGGCGGCGAACCGACGCTGTCCGTCCGCGAAGTCTCGGTCGTTCAGCGCAGTGTCGGCGCGCCGCATCCAGGGTGAATCGGTCTGGCTGAGGTCCAGCCCCGTCCCCTCGTTCAGCGGCTGCTTGGCGCGATCGCGGATACAGGCTGGAAGCTCGTCAGGATAGAGATCGAACAGCGCCCTTAGCGGCGCCTTGCCCACGCCCGTGGGAGCGACCAGGGCGGGCGCCTCGAGCGCCAGGGCATGGTTCACCACGTCCGGGTCCAGGAAAGGCTCGCGCGCTTCCACGGCCCAGCGCATGCTGGCCCTGTCCAGCCGCTGCAGGTTGCTGCGGTGCATGCCGCCCAGGCACTGGTCGCGGAGCGCGGCGCCATAGGCCTCCCCGGCGGCGAAGCCGAACTCCAGCGGGCGGTAGCCGGCGAACAGCTCGTCGGCCCCCTCCCCGCAGAGGGCCACGCGGTAGCCGTCCTGGTGGATGCGCCGCGAGATCAGGGCGGTGCAGTAGCTGTCGCGCACCACCGCCGGCTCGAAGCTCTCGCAGAGGCGTACGGTGTCGGCGATCTGGACGTCGATCGCGGCGGGATCGTCGAAGGAGACGATGCGCAGGTCCAGCCCGCTCGCGTCCGCATAGGCCTGGGCGTAGGGGAAGTCCGGTGCGGCCGCATCGCCCAGGAAGTAGCCCGGCGCCTTGCGTCCGGCCTGGCGGACATAGTGGGCGACCAGGGTGCTGTCGATCCCGCCGCTGAACATCAGCGCGCACGGCAGGTCCGGCGGGATGCGGCGCGCCACCGCCGCTGCGAGAACGGCGTCCAGAGCCCGCGCATCGGCCGGCTTCGACATCGGTTGGGGATCGGAAATGGCCGACTTGTAGGGCGCGCAGTACTTCGGCGATAGGACATGGCCCGGTGGAAGCAGCATCACTTCGCCCGCCTCGATCACGTCGAGCAGCGGCGTCATCTCCGAGCAGAAGACGAAGCCGTCGCCCTGCTGGATGACGTAGAGCGGCTTCACCCCCAGCGGATCGCGGGCGGCGATGAAGGCGCCCGAGCCCGTGTCGACGGCCACGAAGGCGAACATGCCGTTCAACCGCCGCAGCGCCTTGCCGCCCCAGATGCTCAGTGCGCAGGCCAGGACCTCGGTGTCGCTGTCGGTGCCGAAGCGGGCGCCTAGCGCCTCCAGCTCCGCGCGCAGGTCCTGGTGGTTGTAGATCTCTCCGTTCATGGCCACGGCGATCCGGCCGTCGAAGGAGAGCTGGGGCTGCACGCCCTGCGCCCCGTCGACGATCCTCAGGCGGCGGGTGGCCATGGCGATGCGGGCGGCGGGCGAGGCCACCGGATCGCTGATGTCGCCCCTGTGCTCGAGCCCGCCGATCAGACGGGCGACGACGCTCGACGCGTCCTCAAGACCGATGGCGACGGCGATCCCGCACATGCGGCGCACTCCTGGCGACAGCGCGACCGCGCTTCAGGCCCGATGGGGCCTCGAGCATGGTTTCCAGGCGGTTACGACCCCTGCGAAGTCATGGCCGCAATGTGGACCTCTCCCGGCGGGCCCAGGATCACGGCCCCGGCCAGCACCAGGGCGCTGACAGCCGCCAGCGCCGCAGCCCCGAGGGCGGGCAGGACCGCCTCCCGGCTCGCCGGAGGCTGCAGGCGCGTACGGGCGGCGTCGATCGACAGATCGGCCCGGGTTTTCAGTGTCAGCATGACCGGGAGCAGAGGCGCCCAACGGTTAACGCCTGGTGAGCGGGCCGCTTGGAGCCGGGGCGACGAGCGCCTAAGAGCGGAGCGCATGATCCTGGTCATCGATAACTACGACAGCTTCACCTACAACCTCGTCCACTATCTGGAGGAACTCGGGGCCGAGACCCTGGTGCGCCGCAATGACGCGCTGAGCGCGGAGGCGGCGCTGGCCCTTCAGCCCAAAGGGGTGCTGCTGTCGCCGGGACCCTGTACGCCGAACGAGGCCGGCGTCTGCCTGCCCCTGCTGGCCATGGCCCCCGCCAACCTTCCGATCCTCGGCGTGTGCCTGGGCCACCAAGCCATAGGCCAGGCCTTCGGGGGAGAGGTGGTTCGGGCCCAGAGCCTGATGCACGGCAAGACCAGTCCCGTCCGCCACACCGGCCAAGGCGTGTTCGAGGGCGTGGAGGACGGCTTTACGGCGGCGCGCTACCACAGCCTGGCGGTGCGGCGGGAAACCCTGCCGCCGTCGCTGCAAGTCACCGCCTGGACCGAGGACGGCGAGATCATGGGGCTGGTCCACGCCTCGCGCCCGATCCACGGCGTGCAGTTCCACCCCGAATCGATCGCGACGGAAGACGGCCACCGCCTGCTCGCCAACTTCCTCGCCCTGGGCGGCGAACGCCCGCGCGCATCGGCGGCGGCGTGAGCGACGCCTTCAAGCCGCTGCTGGCGCGGCTGGCCGACGGCGCCACCCTGTCGGAGCCGGACGCTGAGCTGTTCTTCAGCGCGTGCCTGCGCGGCGAGGCGACCTCGGCTCAGGTCGCGGCCGCCGTCACCGCCATGCGCCTGCGCGGCGAGACGGTGGGCGAGATCACCGCCTGCGCCCGCGCGATGCGCCGCTCCGCCACGGTGCTGGAGCACCCGTTTCAGGTGATCGACACGTGCGGCACTGGAGGCGACGGCGCGCACACCTACAACATCTCCACGGCCGCCGCCCTGGTGGCCGCCGGCGGCGGCCTGAAGGTGGCCAAGCACGGGAACCGGGCGATGTCCTCGCGCTCGGGCTCGTCGGACGTGCTGGCGGCGCTCGGCGTCAACCTCACCGCCACGGCCGCACAATCCCGGCGTGCGCTGGAGGAGGCCGGCGTCTGCTTCCTGTTCGCCCCCGCCCATCACGGCGCCATGCGCCACGTCACCCCCGTACGTGCCGAACTTGGATTTCGCACGGTGTTCAACCTGCTCGGGCCGCTGTCCAACCCCGCCGGTGCGCAGCGCCAGGTGCTCGGCGTCTACGACCTGCGGCTGGTGGAGCCCCTGGCGCGGGTTCTGGGCGCGCTGGGGAGCGAGCGGGCCTGGGTGGTGCACGGCTCGGGCCTGGACGAACTGACCACCACGGGCGCGACCGAGATCGCGGAGTGGCGCGACGGGGCGGTGCGCCTGTTCCGCATCACGCCGGAGGCGATCGGCCTGCCGCGGGTCGGGCCGGAGGCGCTGAAGGGCGGCGATCCCGAGCACAACGCCCGGGCGCTGGAGGCCTTGCTGGACGGCGCGCAGAGCGCCTACCGCGACATCGTGCTGCTCAACGCCGCCGCAGCCTTCCTCGTGGCCGAGGCGGAGGAGACCCTGGAGGGCGGCGTCGCCCGCGCGGCGGCTTCCATCGATGACGGCCGCGCACGCGCCGCCCTTGATGGCCTCATCGCCATCACCAACACCCCGGAGGCCGCGGCATGACCGACGTGCTCTCCCACATCGCCGCCTACAAACGAACGGACCTCGCCGAGCGGAAGCTGCGCACCCCCCAGGCCGAAGTCGAGCGTCTCGCAGCCGCCGCTTCGCCGGTACGCGGCTTCCGGGCGGCGCTCGCCGCCATGCCCGAACTGAGCCTGATCGCCGAGATCAAGAAGGCCAGTCCATCCAAGGGGCTGATCCGCGCCGTTTTCGATCCGCCGGCGCTGGCGCTGGCCTATGCCGAAGGCGGAGCGACCTGCCTCTCGGTGCTGACCGACCAGCCGAGCTTCCAGGGCGAGGACGGCTATCTCGTCGCCGCCCGGGCCGCGGTCAAGCTGCCGGCGCTCCGCAAGGATTTCCTGGTAGACCCGTGGCAGGTGGCCGAATCGCGGGCGCTCGGGGCGGACTGCATCCTGATCATTCTCGCCATGGTCGGTGACGGCTTGGCGGATGAGCTGATCCAGGCCGCGCGCCACCATGACCTGGATGCCTTGGTGGAGGTGCACGACGAGGCCGAATTGGCCAGGGCGGCGGCGCTGGGGGTCGATATGATCGGGATCAACAACCGCGACCTGCGCAGCTTCCATACCGACCTGGCCGTGTTCGAGCGGCTGGCGCCGCTCGCGCCGCCCGACGTCCTGCTGGTGGCGGAGAGCGGGATTTCCACACCGGCGGACGCGATCCGGCTGCGGGAGGCCGGCGCCCACGCCCTGCTGGTCGGCGAGAGCCTGATGCGCCAAGCCGACGTGGCCGAGGCGACCCGCGCGCTGATGAGCAACTAGCGGCGTTCCTCAGTAGACCACCACCGAGCGGATGCTCTCGCCCGCGTGCATCAGCTCGAAGCCGCGGTTGATCTCGTCAAGGGCGAGGACGTGGGTGATCATCGGGTCGATGGCGATCTTGCCCTCCATGTACCAGTCGACGATCTTGGGCACGTCGGTGCGGCCCTTGGCACCGCCGAAGGCGGACCCGCGCCAGTTGCGCCCCGTCACCAGCTGGAATGGGCGCGTAGCGACTTCCTTGCCAGCCTCGGCCACGCCGATGATGATCGAGGTGCCCCAACCGCGATGACAGGCCTCCAGCGCGGTCCGCATCACGCCCGTATTGCCGGTGCAGTCGAAGGTATAGTCGGCGCCTCCGTCGGTGAGCGCCACCAGATGCGCCACCAGGTCGCCCTCCACCTTGGTGGGGTTGACGAAGTGGGTCATGCCGAAGCGGCGGCCCCACTCTTCCTTGCCGTCGTTGACGTCGACGCCGATGATCCTGTCGGCGCCCACTAACCGTGCACCCTGGATCACGTTCAGCCCGATGCCGCCCAGGCCGAAGACGATGACATTCGCCCCCGGCTCGACCTTGGCGGTCTTCACCACCGCGCCGACGCCGGTGGTGACGCCGCAGCCGATGTAGCAGGCGGACTGGAACGGCGCGTCCTCGCGAATCCTGGCCACCGCGATCTCGGGCAGCACCGTGAAGTTGGAGAACGTCGAGCAGCCCATGTAGTGGAAGATCGGCCGCCCCTTGTAGGCGAAGCGCGTCGTGCCGTCCGGCATCACCCCCTTGCCCTGGGTGGCCCGGATGGCGGTGCACAGGTTGGTCTTGCCGCTGAGGCACGACTTACACTGGCGACACTCCGGCGTGTAGAGCGGGATGACGTGGTCGCCGGGCTTCACGCTGGTCACGCCCGCGCCCACTTCCCGCACCACGCCCG
>CALMGB010000214.1 GCA_937863535.1 uncultured Caulobacteraceae bacterium | reverse complement strand
CGTCGGGGTCCTGCGACCCCGGCGCGGCGAGGGCGCGGCTGTAGCCGAGATAGCCGCCGACGCCGGCCGCACCCAGCATCACCACCGCCGCGACCCAGACCGCGCCCTTGGACACACCCATCATGCAGGGAAGCTACGCCGTCGCAGGCGGCGGGGGAAGACCTGCCTCAGCCGTCCTCACGCGCCGATCTTCAGCCGGGCCTGACGGTGGACCAGCATGTCGCGGGGCGTGACGCGCACGAAGCGCGCCCGGGACGTCGACCAGGTCTCCAGGATCATCTGGGCGCGCGGAGAGCCCGTCGCCGCCATGTGGGCCTCGATCAGGCCCTTTAGCGCCGTCTCGTCCTGGGGCTCCACCTCGCCGGTGACCACGTTGTCCGGGTTGACACGCAGGGTGAATAGGCCGTCCTCGTCATAGACGAAGGCTTCGCCGCCGGTCATGCCGGCGCCAAAGTTGACGCCCGTGCGTCCGAGCACCGCCACCAGGCCGCCGGTCATGTACTCGCAGCCGTGGGCGCCACAGCCCTCCACCACCGCATCGGCGCCGGAGTTGCGCACCGCGAAGCGCTCGCCCGCGCCCCCGGCGACGAACAGCCGTCCCGCCGTGGCGCCGTAGAGGCAGGTGTTGCCGACCAGGGGGTCGAACTGCCCGGCCGGGCCGAACCGCGGCGGCCGCACGGTGATCGTCGCCCCCGAGAGCCCCTTGCCCACGTAGTCGTTGGCCTCGCCCACCAGGTCGATGCGCAGGCCCTTGACCGCGAAGGCGCCCAGGCTCTGGCCCGCCGCACCCTTCAGCTCCAGCCGCAGGTGGTCGGGGCGCAACCCCTCTCCGAAGTTGCGCACGATGGCCGAGGAGGTGCGCGCGCCGATGGTCCGCATGGTGTTGGCCACCGAATAGCTCAGCGCCATCTTCTCGCCGCGCTCAAGCAGGGGCGCGGCGTCCTCCAGGATCTGGGTGTCCAGGGTGTCCTCGGACGGCGCCTGGCGCACGTCGACGGTGTAGGGCTGCAGCGGCGCGCCCTCCACCCGGACCAGCAGCGGGTTAAGGTCCAGGTCGTCCAGGTGCATGCCGCCCCGGCTGACCTGGGTCAGCAGGTCTGTGCGGCCGATGATCTGGTCCAGGTGGGTGAAGCCCAGCGAGGCCAGGATCTCGCGCACCTCCTGGGCGATGTGGGTGAAGAGGTTGATCACCTTCTCAGGCGTGCCGGTGAACTTGGCGCGCAGCTTGTCGTCCTGGGTGCAGACCCCCACGGGGCAGGTGTTGGAGTGGCACTGGCGCACCATCAGGCAGCCCACCGCGATCAGCGACGCCGTGCCGATGCCGTACTCCTCAGCCCCCAGCATGGCGGCGATCACCACGTCGCGCCCGGTACGGATCAAACCGTCCGTACGCAGACGAACCCGGTGGCGCAGGCCGTTGAGGGTCAGCACCTGATGAGCTTCGGCGAGGCCGATCTCCCACGGACAGCCCGCCTGTTTGATGGAAGACTGGGGCGACGCGCCTGTGCCGCCGACATTGCCGGAGACCAGGATGGTATCGGCCTTGGCCTTGGCGACACCTGCAGCCACGGCGCCGATTCCCGACATCGACACCAGCTTCACGGTCACCTTGGCGTCGGGGTTGATCTGTTTCAGGTCATAAATGAGCTGCGACAGGTCCTCGATCGAGTAGATATCGTGGTGCGGCGGGGGCGAAATCAGGCTCACACCCGGCGTCGAATGCCGCATCCTTGCGATAAACTCGGTGACCTTGAAGCCCGGAAGCTGGCCGCCCTCGCCGGGCTTGGCGCCCTGGGCCACCTTGATCTCGATCTCGCCGCACTGGTTCAGGTACTCCGCCGTCACCCCGAAACGGCCCGAAGCGATCTGCTTCACCGCCGAGTTGGCGTTGTCGCCGTTCGGGCGGGGACGGTAGCGCTCGGGGTCCTCTCCCCCCTCGCCTGACACCGAGCGGGCGCCGATGCGGTTCATGGCGATGTTCAGCGTCTCGTGCGCCTCAGGCGACAGGGCGCCCAGCGACATGCCGGGCGTCAGGAAGCGTTTGCGGAGGCCGTTGACGCTCTCCACCGCCTCGATCGGCGCGGCCTTGCGGTCCGATCGCCAGGCCAGCAGGTCGCGCAGCGACACCGGCCGACCCTCCCGGGTCATCGTCGAGTAGGCCAGGTAAGACTTGTAGTCGCCGGTGTTGCAGGCGTGCTGGAGCTTGTGGATCAGGGCCGCCTCATAGGCGTGGTTCTCGCCCGAGGAGCGCACCTTGTAGAAGCCGCCGAGAGGAACGACCGCGCTGGCCGGCGTCCAGGCCACCTCACGCTCCTCCAGCATGCGCGCCTCGAGCCCCGCCAGCCCCATGCCGGAGATGCGAGAGGTCATGCCGGGGAAGAACTCCGCCACCAGGGCGCGGGAAAGCCCGACCGCCTCGAACTCGTAGGCGCCTCTGTAGGAGGAGATGACCGAAATACCTTTCTTGGCCAATATCTTGAGCAGGCCCGCTTCCAGCGCGCGCTTGTAGTTCAACACCGCGTCGCGAAGCGTCATGCCCTTGTAGAGGCCGCGCTCCAGCCGGTCCTGGATCGACTCCTGGGCCAGGTAGGGGTTCACCGCCGTGGCGCCGACGCCCACCATCACCGCGAACTGGTGGCTGTCCACCACGCCCGCGGAGCGCACGATGATGGAGACGTAGGACCGCAGCCCCTCGTCCACCAGACGCGCATGGACGCCGCCAGTGGCCAGGATCATGGGCAGCGGCACGCGCTCCGCATCGCCTGCCTCATCGGTCAGCACGATCTGGGCGGCGCCGGCGGCGATGGCCTGCACGGCCTCGTTGCGGATGCGGTCGAGTGCAGCCCGCAATGCATCGCCCCGCCGAGCCTCGGGCGCCGGGAGCGGCATGGTGCAGTCGATCACCGCCACCCGGCTCTCGCCGAATTGGTGCAGCATGCGCTCGTACATGCCGGTGGTGAGTACGGGGCTGGAGAGCACGAAAACCTCGGTCTGGCCTTCGTCCTGGGCCAGGATGTTTCCGAGGTTCTTGAACCGGGTGTTCAGGCTCATTGTCCCGCCCTCACGCAGGGGGTCGATTGGCGGATTGGTGACCTGGGCGAAGTTCTGGCGGAAATAGTCCGACAGGGGCCGGATGCGCGCCGACACCACCGCCAGCGGGCTGTCGTCGCCCATGGAGCCGATGGCCTGCTTGCCGTCGAGCGCCATGGGATCAACGATCATTTCGATCTGTTCGGAGGTCATGCCGGCGGCAGCCTGGCGGCGCGCCAGGGCCTCGCCCTGGAACCGCCGAGGCTCCGGGCCGGGGCCGACGAGGGGCTCCAGCTCCACCATGTTCTCGAGCCAGCGGGTGTAGGGATGGGCGGCGGCGAGCTCGTCAACGATCTCGCGCTCGGGGTACAGGCGGCCCGCCTGCAGGTCGACGGCCACCATGCAGCCGGGCGAGACGTGCAGGCGCCGAGCCACCCGATCATCGCTGATGCCGGTCATGCCGGCCTCCGATCCTGCGATCAGCAGGCCATCCACCGTCTCGGTGAGGCGGAGCGGCCGCAACCCGTTACGGTCCTTGCCAGCCAGCACCCAGCGGCCGTCGGTGGCGCAGATGGCGGCAGGCCCGTCCCAGGGCTCCATCACCGCGTTGCAGTAGGCGTACAGGGCCCGGTGCTCCCGCGCCATCCGGCCGTCCTCGTTGGACCAGGCCTCGGGCATCAGCAGGGCCTTCACCATCGGTGCAGGCCGGCCCGCGCGGACCAGCATCTCGAACACGTTGTCGAGCGCCGCTGAATCGGAGCCGCCCGGGCGCACCACGGGCTTCACGATGTCGCCGTGCTCGCCGAAGGCGTCGGCGGCCATGCGGATCTCGTGGCTCTTCATCCAGTTGATGTTGCCGCGCACGGTGTTGATCTCGCAGTTGTGGGCGAGCATGCGCAGCGGCTGGGCCAGCCGCCATTCCGGGAAGGTGTTGGTGGAATAGCGGGCGTGGAAGATGGCCACCGCCGCCTCGAACCGCGGGTCGCAGAGGTCGGGATAGAAGCCATCCACGTCGCCGCAGCGAAACATGCCTTTGTAGATCAGGGACTTGGCCGAGAGCGAACAGATGTAGAAGCCGTTCAGGTGGACCTGCTCCACCCGCTGCTCGATCCGGCGGCGGCAGAGATAGAGCGCACGCTCCAGCTGCTCGCCGTCCATGTCGGCCGGCGCGGCGAGCATGATCTGCTCGATCTCCGGTCGCACCGCTGCGGCCCGCTCGCCGAGCACGGAGCTGTCGATGGGGGCCTGGCGCCAGCCGTAGATGTAGAATCCGAAGCGCAGCACCTCGGTTTCAACGATCGTGCGGGCCAGTTCCTGGGCGGCGAGGTCGGTGCGCGGCAGGAAGATCATCCCCACCGCGATCGGACCTGGGCGCAGCTTGTGGCCGATGCGCGAAACCTGCTCGGCGAAGAAGGCCTGGGGCACGCTGACCATCACGCCTGCGCCATCGCCGGTCTTCCCATCGGCGTCCACCGCACCGCGGTGCCAGACCGCCTTCAGCGCGGCGATGGCCAACTCCACCACCTCGCGCCTCGGCTTGCCGTCGATGGCGCAGACGAAGCCCGTGCCGCAGGCGTCCTTCTCCGATGCGGGATCGTAAGCGTTCCCGGCGATCAGCCGCTCGCGGTTGGCGAGGTACTGGTCGACATCATCCCTCATGCCGCCACCTCTTGCATCTCGAGCGGCAGGCCGGCGCGGGTGCGAAGGTACTGGTCGATGGCCAGGGCCGCGTCCTGGCCATCGCGCACCGCCCAGACCACAAGCGAAGCGCCGCGGACGATGTCGCCGCCGGCGAACACGCCGGGCAGGCTGGTCCGCTTGTCCTCGTCCACGGTGATCGTGCCTGACGGCTTGACCCGCAGCTCCGGCGCGCCGAACAGGGATGGCAGGTCCTCAGGATCGAAGCCCAGGGCCTCGATCACCAGCTGGGCGACGACATCGAACTCCGCGCCTGCGATCTCCTCCACCGAGCGGCGGCCGCTCATATCCGGGGCGCTCAGCCGCATGCGAATGGCGCGCACGTGGTCCACTTCGGCCGTGTCGCCGTGGATGGCCTTGGGGGCGGCGAGCCATTCGAAGCGCACGCCCTCCTCCTCCGCATTGGCGACCTCGCGCGCAGAGCCCGGCATGTTGGCGCGGTCACGGCGATACAGACAGGTGACCGAGCGGGCGCCCTGGCGCACCGCCGTCCGCACGCAGTCCATGGTGGTGTCGCCGCCGCCGATGACCACCACGTCGCGGCCCTTGGCGTTGAGTTCGCCGCTGTGGAAGGCGGGCACGTCGTCGCCGAAGTTCAGCCGATTGGAGGCGATCAGGTAGTCCAGCGCCCGCACCACCGCTTCGGACCCCACCCCCGGCCCGCTTAGCCGTCGCGCCTTGTAGACGCCCGTGCCGATGAAGACCGCATCGTGGCGCTCGCGGAGCTCGGTTAGGGAGGCGTCCCGGCCGACTTCGAAGTCGGGGATCAGGGTCACGCCGCTGTCCGCCAGCCGCTGGGTGCGCCGCATGACCACCGACTTCTCCAGCTTGAAACCCGGGATGCCATAGGTGAGCAGGCCGCCAGGCCGATCGTAGCGATCGTAGATGGTCACCTGGTAGCCCAGCCGTCGCAGCCAGTCGGCCGCCGCGATCCCCGCGGGCCCTGCGCCGATGATGCCCACCGACTGGGTCTTCTCGTCCACGGGTTCGATGGGCTTGATCCAACCCTCCGCCCAGGCGGTGTCGTTGATGTAGCGTTCCACTGCGCCGATGGTGACGCCGGTCCAGCCGGACTGCTCGAGCACGCAGGCGCCCTCGCACAACCTGTCTTGCGGACAGATGCGGCCGCAGACCTCCGGCAGCGCGCTCGTCGCCTCCGACAGCGCCCAGGCCTCCTGCATTCGGCCTTCGGCCGCCAAGCGCAGCCAATCGGGGATGTTGTTGTGCAGCGGGCAGCCGGTCTGGCAAAAGGGGACACCACACTGGGAGCAGCGCGCCGCCTGGGCGCCGTTCTGGGCCGGGTTGAAGCCGGCATAGATCTCCCCGAAGTCATGGGCGCGCTCGACCACCGTCCGCTTGTTGGGCGAAGACGGCGCGATGGTGACGAACTCCGACATGCGATGGGTCATGATGGCCTCGCGCGCAGACAACCACAGATCAGGAACGGGCGACAGATAGGCGAAATTTCCTTCCGCGAAAGCGGAAAGACCCGGCTGCGGGCATGGAATTTCGTGATCTGCGCCTCGACGGGTGGAACGTGCGCGCTTGGACGAGCTTGGTTGCGGATGACCGAGGGTGCGCAGGAAGGCTTGCGAGTGCGCTGGCGCCAGGGCGTCTCCGACACCAGCGGCCGCGTCCTGGCCGAAGAGACGCCTGTGGCCATCGTCTACGACGCATCCACCTATGCCGTCATGATGGCCACCCCTGCCGACTTGGAGGACTTCGCCCTGGGGCTCAGCCTGACCGAGGGCGTGATCTCCTCGGCCGGCGAGATTACCTCGATCGATGTCGTCGCAGGCGAGCTCGGGGTGGAAGTGCGACTCTGGCTGAAGCCCGGCCGCCGCAACGCGCTCGCCGACCGCCGCCGGCGGCTGGCCGGACCGACAGGCTGCGGCCTGTGCGGCAT
>CALMGB010000213.1 GCA_937863535.1 uncultured Caulobacteraceae bacterium | reverse complement strand
GTCAAACTCGCTTCAACCCGCATCTGGCTACGCCATAATGAGTCGGTGACCTAGCGTCATGCGCCGCACATTTGGGCTGTCCTGCGGCCGCGCCTCCCAGTGACACTCCCCGTGAGCGTCGTCACGCTCCTCCCAGTGGCTGTGAAGCTGGCCGCTCGCATCGCCGAACAGCAGGGCCACCACGGCGTCGTGTGGAACCACGTCGCACACGGTCGGAGCCGGTGCGGCAATGGCGATCCCGGCCGGCGCGAGCGCCAGCGTTAGCGCCGCGATAAGGCCCGCCTGCGGCGTCAATTCGGACCCGGCGGCTCGGCGAGCCACGGGCGGAGCTGGTCCGCGAGCCGCCCGGCGGCCGCTTGCAGCGTCGCCGCCGTTGAAGGCCCAAGGGTCGAGCCTGTCGGCGCTCCCTGCAGGTCGCCTCCCACGACGGCGTTGAAGACCGCTTCGTCCAGCCCTGGTGGTGGATTGTCGGCGTCCGGGTGCGCTTGGTGATAGGCGGCCATCATCCCGAGTTGGGCGGTGAAGAAGGCCTTCAGCCTGGCCTGCGCCGCTTCGGCGACCGCGGGGCGTAGCGTGCCCTCGGCTTTCGCGTCGCCTCTCCACGGGACCGACCCGTCCTTCAGCGCTAGCGTGGCGGACAGGCTAGCCGACGAGGTGGCGGGGTCGAGATCCCGCCCGGAGCTGCTGAGCTCGCCCTCGATCATGTTCCAGCGCGGCCCCTTAGCCTCGCTCGTGAGGTCGTCGACCGCGAGCACCGCGTCCACGTGCAGCGACGCCAGCATGGCCGCCAGCTCCGCGTGCGGTGGGCGCCGACCCGCGTCCTCGGCGGGGTCAACCCTGGCGCAGGCGACCAGCTCGGCTTTGGTGGCGAACCAGCGGCCGGGGGCCTGGCCATGGCTGAGTTCGAACGCGCCCTTGATCGTCTGCACACGCCGCTGCTGGGCCGCGTCGACGCCCTCGACCGCCGCAGCCGGCAGGAGTGTAACCTCCACGCCCGCCTGGACCAGGGCGGCCTGGAGCGCCTCAAGGATGGCTGTGGCGCGCTCGTCCGTCCCAGGGGTGAGGGGCGCTTGCATGCAGCCGTCCGGGTCCACTCTGGCCGCGATCAGCGCGAGGTGTTCGAGGTGCGGCGCGGCATTGGCCACGCTCGCTCGGACCGGCTTGGGTGACGGCGGCATGTCCTCGACCATCGCCTCGCTTGGCGGCAGGATGAGCGTGTCGGCGGCGCTGGCTTGGTTCTTCGGAGCGCGTGGTTCGGCCCTGGTGGCGCTGGTCGCCGCGATCATGGCGAGCCATAAGGTCACGCCGGTCAGCGCCCGGCGGCCGCATCGCCGTTCCACATTCGTCAGTAGCATCGCTGAGACTCAGCCGCCCACGGGCGACTTACAGCACGGACGACGTCCTGCGTCGATTGCGGCCAACCTCACGACTGCGCTTCTCAGCGACCATGGCATGTGGCGCGCCGTCGGCCTCTGATGTTCGAAAGCTGGAGGAAGGCCAGACTCCGGTTAGGGCGCGAAGCACTGTTGATCACCGGTGAGCCGGTCGCGACGCTGAGGGCTCTAATTGTAGGCTGATGAGCCTGTCCATCATCACGTTGAACGCAACCACGATCACGGCTCCAAACAAGGTGGCCGTCAGCCGGTCTACCAGAAGGGCGGCATCGACCGTTTTGCCGATGTCCATGACCAGCAGGATCACCGGTGTCGAGAGCGTGGCGTAAAGCAGGTAGTTCCTCGCCTTGGCCAAAGGCGCCGCGTTCCCAGTGCGCAGATCGCCAGCGCTAGGGCCCAGCCAGTTGGCCGGACCAGTAAGATCAGCCACGTGAACAGCACGCCGAGGACTGCACCGGCGGAACGCTGGGTGATCTTGACCGGCACGTGCTCAAGCTGACGCTGGGTGAGGAGCGCAGCCGTCAACACGATCCATGTGAAGTGGTGGGCCGGGAAGAGATGACGCAGCACACTTGCGACACCGAGACCGACCGTCAGGCGTACGGTGAACTGCCAGCCAGATCAGCGCCACCGTGACGCACTCCGCGGGCGCCTTGAACGCTATCCACTTGGGTGTGTTCAGGCCTGATCGCTCACCACGCCGCAGACCTTAGAGGGTCTTAGACAGGCCCTGGCGCGTGCCCTCGACGCCCTCGGCTCGATGACGGCGGAGGACATCAACGGCCTTATGGGTCGCGACATGCGCTTCGAAGCGGGGGAGATGGTGCTGCCCTTCACCGTCGAAGGGTTCCTGATGTCGTTCTCGGTGCCGAACTTTTTCTTCCACGCCACGACGGCCTACGACATCTTGCGCGTAAAGGGGCTACCGCTGGGCAAGCGAGACTTCCTCGGCAGACCGCGCCTCAAAGGCTGACCCGCCGTTCCAACGGGTTGGTCGGGTGTAGCTTGGCGCGATGGACCCAAGCTGAAATCGCTGAGGAGCGAGCCGCTTAGCGAGCTTCTCACCTTGCCGCGGCTTGCCGTCCGAGCGCCGGATCGTCGGTGAAGAAGCCGTCCAGACCAGTCTGCAGGTAGCGCCTGATCTCCGCGACAGAGCCTGCGGGGTTGCGGGCGTTGGGTCCTGCGCTGTCCTGAAAATCGGCGGCTAAGAACTGGTTCTCCGGCCGGAAGGTCCAGGTATGGACCAGCAGGCCGGCGCGGTGGGCGTCGTCCACCAGGCTCGTAGGCGCGCCCAGCCGCTGGTCGGGGCCCAGCGGGATGATCGCCCGGGTGGGCGGCGCCACCACGTCGGCGTAACCCGCCATCTCGGCCAGGCCTGCGGGCGAGCACATCTGGTCGAAGCTCAAGGCGCCGTTGGCGCTCACCACGTCGGCCGGCCGCATCGCACCCACGCCCACCAGCTGCATCAGCCGCAGGTTGTCCGGGCGGCCGAGCTTGGTGCGCAGGTAGCGCAGGTTGGCGACCTCGAAGGACTGGATCTCCACCGGCGCGCGTTGGGCGTAGGTGTGGGCCTGGAGCACCGCCAGGAAGGGGTCCTCCATGGGCAGGCCGATGGAGCGGAAGTAGGTGGAGTGCTTGATCTCAGGCACCAAGCCGATCAGTCGGCCCCGAAGCGCCGACTCCGCGGCCACGAAGTCGAGATACTCTTCGAAGGTGGGAATTTGGAATTCGCCATCGTAGGCGGTGTTCTGCGGCCGCACCTTGGGCAGGCGCTCCACCGCACGCAGCGTCTTCAGTTCCGCGAGGGTGAAGTCCTCGGTGAACCAGCCGTCGGTGCTCTCGCCGTCGATGATCTTGGTGGCGCGGCGGCCGGCGAACTCCGGCCGGGTCTTCACGTCGGTGGTCTCGGCGATGTTGTTCTCGTGGCGGGCGACCAGCACGCCGTCCTTGGTGATCACCAGGTCCGGCTCGACGTAGTCGGCGCCGTCGGCGATGGCCAGGGCGTAGGAGGCCAGGGTGTGCTCCGGCCGGAGCGCGCAGGCGCCCCGGTGGCCGAACACCTGGACCGCCGGCGCCAGGGGCCGGCCCGGCTGGGCGGCGTCGACCCCTGCTGCGGAGGAGGAGAGGGCGGCCATGGCGACGGCTCCCTGGAGGATGTCTCGACGCGAAACCATGCTCAAAAGTGCGCCGAGAGGGTGACGAACGCCATGATGGGCGCAAGCGGATAGGTGTTGTAGGTGCCCGACGCCGCGCCTACCACGACGGTCGAGACCCCCTTCTCGCCGGTCAGGTTGGTGACGTTGACGCGCACCAGCGGGTCGCGCAGGCCGTAGCCCTCGGGGATGGGCAGCTTGTAGCTGGCCTCGAGGTTCAGCTCGAAGTAGCTCGGGACCGACAGGTCGTTGGTATAAGTGGCGTAGCGCTTGCCCACATAGTCGCCGAACAGCTGGGCCCCGAAGGGACCGTAGTTGACGCTGGCGATGAACTTGTTCAGCCAGCTCGGGCTGGCGGGCACGTTCTTGCCGGCGGTGTCCACCGTGGTCGACCCGGTTACGTAGTTGTCGTCGTAGACCGAGCGGTTGTAGGACACCGCGTCGTAGAAGGAGACGTGCGGGCCGAAGTGCAGGGTGCCGGCCAGGTCCACGCCGTCGGTGGTGACGCTGCCGACGTTCTCGATGATCGGCACGCCGCCGACGATGGAGGTGATCACCGCGGTGGGGCTGATCTGCAGCAGCCGATTGCTGAAGTCCACGTGGTAGTAGTTCACCTGGCCCTCGACGCCTGTGAGCAGGCCGAGGCTCAGGGCGTGGTGGCTGCGCAGGCCGACCTCATAGGTCCAGGAGGTCTCGGGCTGGGCGGTCTGGGCGAAGACGTTGAACGCCCCCTGGCTGCCCAGGCTGAAGCCGGACAGGCCGCCGCCGCCGTAGTTCTGGAACTGGCGCACGTTCTTCTGCACGTTGGCGAACAGCTCCTCGTGGCTGGTGGCCTCCCAGATTGCGCCGAAGTCGGGCAGGAAGCCGACCAGGGTGTCGATCTCGCCCTGGGGCAGGCCCGTCGAAACGCCGGCCAGCGATCCGGGGAGCGGCTGCACCGGCACGATGCCGCTGGCGAACTGCAGGCTGGACTTCAGGCCGGCCTGCAGGGTGAGGTTGGGCAGCACATGCAAGCTGTCCTGCAGGTGCGGCTGGACGATGTTGACGTCGATCTCGCTGGCGTACTGGGTGAACCTGCGGTCCGCCGGATCGGCGGGCTCGTAGGGGTTCTGCGGATCGGCGACCGGAACCTCGTACCAGCGGCGCCGCGCGGAGGAGGCCTCGTGCTCGTACCAGAGGCCGAGTTCCAGGTCGTTCTGGCCGAGGGTCCAGTCCACCGCCGAGATCAGCCCTTCGCGGTTGATCTGGTACTCGGTGGTGCGCAGCGCATAGCCGGAGCCGCCGAAGACGTTGCTGAGCTGGGTCGAGCTCAGGGTCGGATAATAGACCTTGAACAGCGCAGGCAGACCAGCCGCCGAGATCGGGCCGGAAACCTGGCCCTGCCCGTCGTCGTGATGGAAGTAGATCTGGTTGGAGACGTTCAGGTTGGCGGCGATGTGGTAGTCGTACTTGGCGTAGCCCAGATAGTCGGTCCGCTGAGCATCGCTGTAGTAATTGTCATAGTTGTTGCCCTGCGCCGCGGGCGTCGCGCCGTTGGCGCCGAGCGAGGCCTCCGCCGCGCCGAAGTTCGGGTAGTAGTAGGGG